>CADBHB010000004.1 GCA_902794395.1 uncultured Ruminococcus sp. | reverse complement strand
TGCCTTAAGTTCAGCGTTAAGCTGATGTACGATTTTATAGGCGTAGGATTTAGAAACCCCCAGTGTCTGAGCTACCTCATCAACACTCATAAAGCTTGTGCCGTCCATTCAAACTCCCCCTTTCTGAAAAATAATATTTTTGTTATTTAGTGGCTGATTTAACAAATAAACTTGCAGAGGTATTCGGCATATCTCCTGATGCTTTAAGCGTACCTGATATTGATTCCTATATAGGTCTTATGCACACTTTATTTACCTTAGAGGATATTTACGGGCTGACGATTGAGAAAAGAGACGGAGAGATCCTTATGCGTGTTGATCCGTTCAACAGCAGAGAAGCACGAAATCTTTTGGACGAGCTTCACGTTTGGTGTGCGGAGCGTGAAAAATACCGCAAGGGCGAAATCAGCAAGGACGATTACGACAAGTGGCGTTATAACTATCCGAAATACAGTAATGTCGATTATGCCAAAGCTCCTTCACAAGAATTGAGTGAAGCTATGGCAGAAGCATTCAAAGACAAACTCAATAAAGACTAAAAGCAAAACAAAATAATAAGAGCTATCAGACTTACAGGAAATCTGATAGCTCTATATTTTTACAATAATTCAAATAATGTTGCCATTCTGTTGCCAACGAGGGCAATCACACGGCAAAAACCGCTTGTTTAAGCGCTTTTTGACGATTTGGGGATTATTCCCACTCAATAGTGCCCGAGGGCTTGGGAGTCAGGTCATAGAGCACGCGGTTTACGTTCTCCACCTCTGAGGTTATGCGCTGTGTGATGTGCTGCAGCAGCTCGAAGGGAACGTTTTCCACGGTGGCGGTCATGGCGTCCTTGGTGTTGACCGCGCGGATGATGACGGGGAACGCAAAGGTGCGCTTGCCGTCCTTGACGCCTACGCTCTTGAAATCGGGCACGGCGGTAAAGTACTGCCAAACCTTGCCCTCAAGGCCGTTCTTGGCAAATTCCTCGCGGAGGATAGCGTCGGATTCTCTTACCGCTTCCAGTCTGTCGCGGGTGATGGCGCCTAAGCAGCGCACACCGAGTCCGGGACCCGGGAAGGGCTGACGGTAAACCATGCCGTCGGGCAGACCCAGCGCCTTGCCGACTACTCTGACCTCGTCCTTAAAGAGGAATTTCAGCGGCTCTACCAGCTCAAACTGCAAGTCCTCGGGAAGTCCGCCCACATTGTGGTGCGCCTTTACGCCGTCGCTCTCGAGGATGTCGGGATAGATGGTGCCCTGCGCGAGGAACTCGATGCCATCCTGCTTTCTCGCCTCTTCCTCAAACACGCGGATAAACTCCGCGCCGATGATCTTTCTCTTTTTCTCAGGCTCGGCAACGCCTGCCAGCTTGTCCAGAAAACGGTCTACCGCGTCCACATAGACGAGGTTTGCGTTCATCTGGTTGCGGAACACCTCGATAACCTGCTCGGGCTCTCCCTTTCTAAGCAAGCCGTGGTTGACGTGTACACAAACGAGGTTTTGACCGATAGCCTTGATAAGCAGCGCCGCGACGACCGAGCTGTCAACGCCGCCTGACAGCGCCAGCAGCACCTTTTTATCGCCGATCTGCGCCTGCAAAGCGGCGATCTGCTCGTCGATAAAGGCGTTGGCAAGCGCCTCTGTCGTTATCCTCTCCATGGTTTCGGGACGTACATTCTCACTCATAACAATACTCCTCCTATGTTTTGATACTCTATTATATGATATTTGACGTCGAAAATCAAGTTTTATTTTCTATCCTTCGGCAAGTTATTGTCAAACGCCCTTCGGTTTGATATAATTAAAGCAGCCTAAAGCGAAAGGAGCTTTTATCATGGATTCTACCAACCAAATCCCCATCTGCCAATGCTGCGGAATGCCGCTCAGCGAGGATGACCTCATCAGCCGCGAGCCGGACGGCAGCTTGAACAATGAATACTGCAAATGGTGCTATGCCGACGGCAATTTCACCTACACCTCAAAGGATGCGCTGCTCGACTTCATCCTCGGTCACATGCCCAACCCCGACAATCTGCCCGACGAGGAGCGCCGCGCGATGTACGACGGCTATCTGTCACAGTTGAAGTATTGGAAGAAATAAACCCAAACCGAACACCCTTCGCTTTTTACGGCGAAGGGTGATTTTTTCCGTATTCCGATAACTATAGTATCATATCAATCGGGTTTGGTCAAAACAACTTTTCCGTCGGCATCCAACAAGGGCGTTATGCCGGCTCCGTATCCCGATTTCCAAACCAAATAGTTTACTCCTGTTTCCATATCTACAAGTATTTGTCTAACACCTTCTTCGGATAACTGAGAGCCGTCCTTAAAGGTTACTTTAAATCTTTGTTCCTTTTTCGCCATAATGCTCCTCCTTTAATCTTTGAGCATTTTATCGAGCAGATCGCGGAACATCGGTTCCCATGCCGCCTCGTTGTGATCAGCGCTGTTATTAACCGTTTTCTTGTACTGTCCGTCGGGATAGCAGCGCTCAAGTATATCACAGCATGCCTCAAAGCCGGGATAAAGCTCTTTTTCCTTGTCGTCGCCCTTGCCCATGTACATACTCAGGAAGGGCATTTCGCCGACGAGCTTTGACCTAACCCATTTTTCAAGGTCCTCAGGCTTGAACATTATGAATGCCGGCGAGAACACTCCCGCGAAGCCGAAAATATCCGGATGGCTCAGCGCGGTAAAGAAAGAAAACGTTCCGCCCGACGAGCTGCCGCAGAAGGCGGTGTTTTCCCTGCCCGTCTTTACGGGAAATCTCTGCTCCACACAGGGTATCACCGAGCTTATGATGAAGTCGTCAAACTTTTCTGCGCGAGGTCCCGCAAGCAGTTTCGCCATGATCTTGATGAAAAGATTGGGATATTGCAGCTTTCCTATTTCGGCGGGCGTAAGATCGCATACTCTTTCACGGTCATTGTCGTTGTATATGCCTACTACAACAGCGGACCTGCCTGTTGTTGCAAGCGCATCTCTTACAGCTTCGCGGACATGCCAGCAGCCAAAGGGACATTTTTCTTCCTCAAACAGGCTTTGACCGTCGGACATATATATTACGGGAAGCTTTTCCCCTTTCTCGTGGGCGGGCACAAACACACGCACAAGCCGTTTGCCCTTAAGATACGGTAACGTCAGATCTGTAATTCTTTCATCGATCACGAAGCTCTCTCCTTTTATGACAGAGTAGTAGTTATTAAAGTCCCTCTCCGGGGACAAAAGCAATGCGGTCGCTGAGGGTAACGCATCGGCATTATAGCGTTTTCATCCGAATATATATTAACACAAAACCGAAAGTTTAGCAATAGAAAACGCCGCCAAGCGGAGAATATCCCGCTTGACGGCTTGATTTATTATTCGATATTAGAATATTATTCCCATTCCACCGTTCCGGGCGGCTTTGAGGTGATGTCGTACACCACGCGGTTTACGTGCTCACACTCGTTGATGATGCGGTTTGAGAGCCTGCCGAGGATATCATACGGGATCTTCGCCCAGTCGGCGGTCATAAAGTCGTCGGTGGTCACGGCGCGGATGGCGACCAGCTCGTCGTAGGTGCGGGCGTCGCCCATCACGCCGACGGTCTTGACGCCGGGCAGCACCACAAAAAACTGGCTTAGCTCCTTGGCGTAGCCGCATTTTTCCATTTCGTCGCGGAGGATAGCGTCTGCCTCCTGCAAGGTTTTGACGCGCTCCGCGGTGATCTCGCCGATGACGCGCACGCCGAGACCCGGACCCGGGAAGGGCTGCCGCCAGACAAGCTCACGCGGGAGTCCGAGCTTTTCGCCCACCGCGCGCACCTCGTCCTTGAAGAGATCCTTCAGCGGCTCGATTATGCCCTCGAATTTGATGTCCTTAGGCACGCCCACCTGATTGTGGTGGGTCTTTATTTTCGCCGCGTCGCCCTTGCCGCTCTCGATGCGGTCGGGGTAGATGGTGCCCTGCGCGAAGAAGCCGCTGCCGTAGCTGTCGCGGATCTTGTTCCAGAACACGTTGTAAAACTCGGTGCCGATGATATTGCGCTTTTCCTCGGGGTCGCAAACGCCCTTTAGCTTGGAGAGGAACTCCTCCTGACAGTTGATGCGCACGAAGTTCATGTCAAAGAGCTTTGTGAAGGTGTTTTCAACAAAGTCGCCCTCGTTTTTACGCATCAGACCCTGATCGACAAACACACAGGTGAGCTGCCTGCCGACCGCGCGGCTGAGCAGCGCCGCCGCGACGGAGGAATCGACGCCGCCCGAAAGACCGAGCACCACGCCCCTGTCGCCCACCTGCGCCTTTATCTGCGCTACGGTGTCCTCGATGAAGCTGTCCATTTTCCACTCGCCCTTGCAGCCGCAGACGTCAAAGAGGAAGCTTCTCAGCATTTCTCTGCCGCCCTCGGTGTGGTTCACCTCGGGGTGGAACTGCACGCCGTAGAGCTTTTTTTCGTCGTTAGCCATCGCCGCCACGGGACAGTTAGCCGTCGTGGCTGTGACGCGGAACCCGTCGGGCACGCGGTCGATGTAGTCGCGGTGGCTCATCCATGAAACACCGTGACCGGGCAAGCTTTTAAAAATCACACAATCGTTGTTGTAGTCGGTTTCGGCCTTGCCGTACTCGCTGACGGAATTATCCGTTGCCGAAATGACGTTTCCGCCGAGGGAATACGCCATAAGCTGGCAGCCGTAGCATATGCCTAAAATGGGTATGCCTAGCTCGAAGATCTCCGGCGGATAATGCGGAGAAGCCGGGTCGTATACGCTGTTGGGACCGCCCGTGAAAATTATACCCTTGGGGGCTATTTCCCTTATCTTTTCCGGCTTGACCGTGTAGGGCAATATCTCGCAGTACACATTACACTCGCGCACACGACGGGCGATCAACTGGTTATACTGACCGCCGAAGTCCAGTACGATAACCGTTTCCTTCATAGCAATACCCCTTTTTCAAAAAGAATGACAGGGCGCACAAACAGGTGCGCCCCTGAAAGATCATCTATAAATTATATCGCTTCTCGAGGGACCGTTGGATACCATCTTGATAGGCACGCCGATCTCCTTTTCGGCAAACTCGATGTAGTTGCGGCAAGCCTCGGGCAGCTCGTCATAGTTTTTGATGCCCTTGATAGAGCACTTCCAGCCGGGGAGCTTCTTTAAAATGGGCTTGCATCTCTTGAGCTTGGTTGTGGAGGGGAAATAGTCTATGACTTCGCCGTCCAGCTCATAGCCCACACAGACGGGGATCTCGTCGAGATAGCCCAGCACGTCGAGCACGGTAAAGGCTACCTGCGTAGCGCCCTGCACCATGCAGCCGTAGCGGGTCGCCACCAGATCCAGCCAGCCCATGCGTCTGGGTCTGCCGGTGGTCGCGCCGAACTCGCCGCCGTCGCCGCCGCGTCTGCGCAGCTCGTCAGCCTCGTCGCCGAAGATCTCCGAAACGAACTCGCCCGCGCCCACGGCGCTGGAATACGCCTTGACAACGGTGACTATCTCCTTGATCTCATAGGGCGGGATTCCCGCGCCCACGGCGCCGTAGCCCGCGATGGTGTTGGAGGAGGTGACCATGGGATAGATGCCGAAGTCGGTGTCCTTGAGAGAGCCGAGCTGACCCTCCAGCAGGATGGTCTTGCCCTCCTTGAGCGCGTTGTGCACCACCATGAAGGCGTCGCCCACATAGGGAGCAAGCTGCTCCTTGTACTCCATCAGCTTGTCAAATACCTCTTCCTCGGTGATGGCGGGCTTGTTGTAGAGATTCTTTAAGGTGGCGTTCTTTATTTCGAGCGCGTGATGGATCTTCGCCTTAAGGGAATCGGGATCGTCGTATAGCTCGTTGATCTGGAAGCCGATCTTGGAATACTTGTCGGAATAGAAGGGCGCGATGCCGCTTTTGGTGGAGCCGAAGGAATTTTTACCGAGACGCTCCTCCTCATAGCAGTCGAACGCGACATGGTATGGCATTACGATCTGCGCGCGGTCTGAGATGATGATGTTTGGCTCGGGCACGCCGCGGTCTTTAAGCTCCTGCATCTCCTTGACGAAGTTTTCAACGGAAAACGCCACGCCGTTGCCGATTATGTTGGTGATGTTCTGATGGAACACACCCGAGGGCAGCTGATGCAGCGCGAATTTGCCGTAGTCGTTGATGATCGTGTGACCCGCGTTGGCGCCGCCCTGAAAGCGGATGACCATATCGCTGTCGTTAGCGAGGACGTCGGTTATCTTTCCCTTGCCCTCATCGCCCCAATTGGCGCCTACGATTGCTTTTACCATGGTTTTTCTCCTTTTGTATGTAAACTCTTTTGCAGTCATTCTGCATTAAACGGTGATCTCCGGTTTGTCGGACGCAATATCCTTGTACTTTTCCAGCACCGGAGCCACGCACTCCGCAAGGAAGTCCTCGGTCTGCTCCTTGGCTCTGCCGGTGTATTTTTCGGGTCTGAGTATCTTTTCAAGCTCCTCAAGAGTCACGCCGAAGGCGTCGTCCGCCGCGATCCTCTGAAGAAGGTCGTTTTCGCCGCCCTCCTCCTTGATGACCCTGGAAGCCGCCATCGAGTGCACGCGGATGCGCTCGTGAAGCTGCTGGCGGTCTGCGCCGCGATTCTTTACGGCGTCCATCATTATATTCTCGGTCGCCATGAAGGGCAGCTCCTTTCTCAGGCGCTGCTCGATGACCTTGGGATATACCACCAGACCGTCGGCGACGTTCGCGTAGAGAGAGAGGATGCCGTCCACGGCGAGGAACGCCTCGGGAACGCTGAGACGCTTGTTGGCGGAGTCGTCGAGGGTGCGCTCGAACCACTGGGTAGCGGTGGTGAAATAGCCGTTGAGCACGTCCACCATCACGTATCTGGACAGAGAACCGATGCGCTCGCTTCTCATGGGATTGCGCTTGTACGCCATAGCGGAGGAACCGATCTGGTTCTTCTCGAAGGGCTCCTCTACCTCCTTGAGGTGCTGCAGCAGGCGGATGTCGTTTGAGAACTTAGCCGCCGACTGCGCTATGCCCGCCAGCACATTGAGGAACTGGGAATCGAGCTTGCGGGAATAGGTCTGTCCCGACACGGGGAAGCAAGCCTGATAGCCCATTTTTTCGGCGATCTTGCGATCAAGCGCCTTGCACTTTTCGTGGTCGCCGTCAAACAGCTCAAGGAAGCTCGCCTGTGTGCCGGTGGTGCCCTTGGAGCCGAGCAGCTTTGCCTTGCTAAGCTGATACTCAACGTCCTCCAAATCCATCAGCAGCTCCTGCAGCCACAAGGTGGCGCGCTTGCCTACGGTGGTGGGCTGCGCGGGCTGGAAGTGGGTGAACGCGAGTGTGGGCAGAGCCTTGTAATCGTCCGCGAATTTCGCGAGATTGCGGATGACCGTTATCAGCTTGTCGCGGACAAGGCGCAGACCCTCGGTCATAATGATGATGTCGGTATTGTCGCCCACATAGCAAGAGGTGGCGCCGAGGTGGATAATGCCCTTGGCGTTGGGGCACTGCACGCCGTAGGCGTACACGTGGCTCATAACGTCGTGGCGCACCAGCTTTTCACGCTCTACCGCGACCTCGTAGTTGATGTCGTCGGCGTGGGCTTTCAGCTCGTCTATCTGCTCCTGCGTGACCGGCAGACCCAGCTCCATTTCCGCCTCGGCAAGAGCGATCCAGAGCTTTCTCCAGGTTCTGAACTTCTTGTCGGGCGAAAAGATGTATTTCATTTCCTTGCTCGCATAGCGGGCGGATAAGGGGGATTCGTAGGTGTCTTTTACCATAAAGCCATTCCTCTCTGTTATTTACGCTTATAACGCATTAATTGTCGCTGCCCTGGCACTTGTCCTTGCCGCTGTAATCCATGCCGCCGCGCTCCTTGCCCTCAAGGGTGAGCTTGGTGGTCTCTGCCGGATATTCACCCGTGAAGCAGCCCTGACAGAAGCCCATCGGCGCGTAGCCTATCATCTCGTGCAGGGACTCAACAGGCAGATAGCCCAGCGAGTCCGCGCCGCTCAGGCGGGTAATCTCCTCTATGCTGTGGTTTACGGCGATAAGCTCTCCGCGCGAGGGGATGTCGGTGCCGTAGTAGCAGGGCCACATAAACGGCGGCGAGCTGATTCGCATATGCACTTCCTTGGCGCCGGCGTCGCGCAGCATGGTAACTATGCGGTCAACGGTGGTGCCGCGCACTATGCTGTCGTCTATCATCACGACGCGCTTGCCGCGCACGCGGTCGGCGATGGGGTTGAGCTTGATGCGCACGCTCTTCATTCGCTCCTTTTGCGAGGGCTTGATGAAGGTGCGCCCGATATATGAATTTTTAACGATAGCTTTTTCATAGGGTATCCCCGATTCCTCGGCGTAGCCTATGGCGGCGTCTATACCCGACTCGGGCACGCCGATGACCATATCAGCCTCTACGGGGTAGGTGCGGGCGAGTATCCTGCCCGCCTGCTTGCGCGCTTCATACACGCTTACGCCGTCTATCATAGAGTCGCTGCGCGCAAAATAGATGTGCTCGAAAATGCACACCGCGTGCTTTTTGTCGCCGAAGTCCGGGCGTATGCTGTGGTAGCCTTCCTCTCCCTCACCGTCGATGACGATGATCTCGCCGGGCATAACGTCGCGGACAAATTCCGCGCCGCAGGCGTCGAGCGCCGCACTTTCGCTGGCGACGACGACGGAGTTGTTGTACCTGCCCAGACAGAGCGGCCTAAAGCCGTGGGGGTCGCGCGCGGCTATGATCTTGCGCGGCGACATCACCAGCAGCGAATACGCGCCTTTAATCCTTTTCATCGTTTCGATAACCGCTTCCTCTACCTTGTGACAGGTGAGTCTGGCGCGGGCTATCAAATAACAGATGACTTCAGAGTCGATTGTCGTCTGAAAGATGGCGCCCCGCTGCTCCAGCTCGCGGCGTACCTCAACCGCGTTGGTCAGGTTGCCGTTGTGAGCGACGGCGATGGTGCCCTTGACATAACGCATAACAAGCGGCTGCGCGTTTTCCAGCACAGAGCCGCCTGCTGTTGAGTATCGAACGTGAGAGATCCCCATTTGACCCTGCAGCGAGTCGAGGATAGAGTTGTTGAACACCTCGCTGACGAGTCCCATGTTTTTATGATAATCCACGACGCCGTCGTCGGACACAGCGATGCCGCAGCTTTCCTGTCCCCTGTGCTGCAGGGCGAGAAGCCCGTTGTAGCAGGCGTAGGCAGGGCTGAGTGTGCCGTCGCTGAACACGCCGAAAACGCCGCATTCTTCATGCAGTTCTTCCTTAAAATACCGATCGAAAGAATTACTCAAAATTTCACCATCCGAAGCATAAATCTCTTTTGGTCGTTTCCGTTTGATTATATCAGTTCAGGCCCACGCGCTTCATCATCTCGGCATAAGCCTCCTCAACGCCGCCCATATCACGGCGGAAGCGATCCTTGTCGAGCTTCTCCTGGGTGTCCATATCCCAGAAGCGGCAGGTGTCGGGAGAGATCTCGTCCGCGAGGATGATGGTGCCGTCGGGCAGTCTGCCGAACTCGATCTTGAAGTCGATGAGATCGACGTTGCACTGCTTGAAGAACTCTACCATTACCTCGTTGATCTTCATGGTGTACTTTGCAATAGTGTCAAGCTCCTCCTTGGTGGCTGCGCCGATGGCGATGATCTGGCTGTCGTTGATCATGGGATCGCCCAGAGCGTCATCCTTGAGGCAGTACTCAAGCGTGGGCACGGTAAACTGTGTGCCCTCGGGAACGCCGAAGCGCTTTGAGAAAGAGCCTGCCGCCTTGTTTCTTACAATGACCTCAAGCGGTACGATCTCTACTCTTTTAAGCACGGTGTCGCGGTCGTTGAGCTCCTCCACGTAATCGGTGGGAACGCCCTTTTCCTCGAGGAGACGGAACATGAAGTTGGACATGCGGTTGTTTACAACGCCTTTTCCGACAATGGTGCCCTTCTTCTCGCCGTTGAACGCGGTGGCGTCATCCTTATAGGAAACTACGCAATACGCGGGGTCCTCGGTGGAATAGACCTTTTTGGCTTTTCCTTCGTACATAAGCTCTTTCTTTTCCATGGTGATTCCTCCATAAAATTCCCTTTTCAGGGTAATGATAAAAATACAAATACAGTTTATATTATAATATAGAATGTCAAATTTTTTTACCGCAGAAGAATTAAAATCAAATTTTGCAGGATAAAACAGAAATGCCGCGGACAGACGGGGATTTTTAGTGAAACTGTAAGGGGACAGCCCGCGCGGCTGCCCCCGTTTTCGTCAATAGTATGCATTTATGGAGTAGGGATCGTCATATTCCGTCAGAAAACGCTGTATAGCGGTAATATCAAACACGGTCACCGTGCCGTCGCGGTCTGCGTCAGCCGCCAAAAGTCCCTGAGGCGAGAGCGGCTCTACCTCCGCCAGCAGCCGCTGAATTGCGGTGATGTCGTTCACGCACACCCTGCCGTCGCGGTCGGCGTCGCCCGTAAGCACCGTGTCTGTAACCGAACCCGCGCACACGTTACGGAACACCCGCAGCGAGGGCAGCGCCCTTCCCTGCGCGTCAAAGAAAGCCTGATTGTCCACGGCGCTGCCGCCGTAGTACTGTCCGGCGTCGTCGGGATCGTAATCCGCCGAATAAGAGGAAGCCCAGCCGCAGCCGTACTGCTCCCAGAGAAGGTGGTTGCTGTTCCACTGCGCGGTGTATGCCGAGCCGCTTTTTCCCGTGATGTCCCCTACGGTTATCCACGCGCCCTCCCAGTAGAACACGCCTAGCCCCTTGCCGCGGTGGACGTTATTGACTGCGTTCATAACCGCGCGCACCTCGTCCGCCTGTCCCTGCGGCGTGAAATCCCAGAGCATATTGTCGCCGGAATTATTGTTCCAGTAGCTGATGGTGTTGCCGTGACCGTCGGTGTCCTCAAGCGTGTAGGGGTATGAGGTCTCGGCGACCATGGTCTCCTTGCCGTAGGTGTCGGCGACGTAGTTGAGCACCGCGGTAAGATTGCTTAGGCTGCCGTGCCAGCAGGGGTAGTAGGAAGTGGCGAACACGTCGTAATCGACGTTGTACTGAGCGAGATAGTCGGCAAACCACTGCATAGTAGAGGTGTTTTGCGGATCGGTGAAGTGCAGCGCGACCTTTACGCTGCTGTCAAAGGCGCGCACCGCCTCGGCTCCTTTTTTGTAGAGCGCCGCCCTTTCGCTGTTGGTGTATGCGCCCGCTATGCCTGAGGTGGTCTCGTTGCCTATCTGCACCATGCCTATGTCGGCGCCCGCTGTTCTTAATTCTTGTAAAGAATTAAGCGTGTAGTTATAGAGCCTTGTGCGCTTCTGCGCCGCCGAAATACCCGCCCACGCCTTTGGCTCCTTTTGCTTTGAGGGGTCTGCCCAGAAGTCGGAGTAATGAAAATCGACAAGCAGCTTCATGCCGTTTTGCGCGGCTCGCCTGCCTATCTGTTTTGCCTTGTCAAGGTCGCTGTTGCCGCCTCCGTAGCCGTTGCCGCTGCTGTCGTAGGGGTCGTTCCAGACGCGCACGCGGATGTAGTTGACGCCGCTGTCGGAGAGGATTTTGAAAATATCCCCGGTCTCGCCCGTTTCGGTCTTGAAGGTCACGCCCGCGTTCTCAAGCGAGATCACCGAGGACACATCCATGCCCCTGATGAAATCTTCGCGCTGAAACTCTATCTTTTCCACCTCTATGCTGTCCTTGTAGGGCGCGGTGGCGTTAGCCGCCCCCGGGAACACAGCGGAACAGGCAAGAAGCGCCGCCGCGCAAACTGCCGAAATGATACCGTGAAGCTTCATATTTATCCCCTCTTTCAGTATTGACAGTGAAGCCCGTAGCCGTGTCGGACAACAAGCCTTTTTTATCCGCACACCTTAATTATGCGGTGTTTTATATAATAACTATATATCATCGGGAGCGGTTTTGTCAACCTGAGTGCGACCTGTTTTTTTGGCGCTGAACCATAGTTAAACTCTGATTTGAAGCTAATTTTCGTCTTTTTTTATCTTTTGTGTAATTTATCCTGTTTTTTTATTGATATTTTTTGAAAATGATGTATAATTATTGTTTAAGGGTATTGAGAAATAAAGCTCGATACAATAAAAAATAGGAGAGATTATATGGAAAAAAGAGGTCAGTGGAGCTCGCGCTTCACATTCATCCTCGCCGCTATAGGCTCGGCGGTAGGCTTGGGCAACGCCTGGCGCTTCCCGGGCTTGGCGGCAAAACACGGCGGCGGCACATTTCTGGTGGTGTATCTGTTCGCCATGCTGGCGATGGGCATACCGCTGCTGATGATGGAAATAGCCATCTCAAGAAAGCTGCGCAAGGGCGCTATAGAGTCGATGCGCGGCATCGGTAAAAAATGGGAGCCTGTCGGCTGGGCGGCTACCTCAAACGCATTTGTCATCGTCTGCTACTACGCGGTGGTATTCGCGTGGGTTATTTTGATGTTCGTCAACTCATGGCAGTTCGCGGGCATGACAGGCAAAAAGACCGCTTCCGATGAAGCGTCCGCCCTGTTCTTCAAGCTGACCCACACCACGGGCGCAATTGACGGCACCCTTATCCCCGGACAGGTGCTGGTGTGCCTGCTTATCGCCTGGGGTCTGATTTTCTTCTGCATCCGCAACGGCGCCAACTCAGTGGGCAAGGTGGTAAAATTCACCGTTTTCGCCCCTGTTTTGCTTCTTCTTATAATGGCGATAAAGGGCTGCACCATGCCCGATGCCATTGAGGGTATCAAGATCCTTTTCATCCCCAAGCTTGAGGCGTTCAAGGATCCCACCCTGTGGGTAGACGCCATCGGTCAGGTGTTCTACAGCCTGTCTATTATGATGGCTATTATGTTCGCCTACGGCTCCTACCTCGGCGACGACGCGGACATCGCGGCGGACGCTATGATAATCGCCTTCTCCGACATGGCGATCAGCGTGCTTTCGGGCATCGTTATGTTCTCCACCATGGGCGGCACCGGTATGCTCGACAAGATCACCGACAGCGGTATCGGCACAGCCTTCATCGTCTATCCGCAGGCGATAGTCAACCTGACAAATATCGGCTGGTTCAACGCGGTATTCGGCGCGATATTCTATTTGATGCTCATAACCCTTGCCATCGACTCCGCGTTCTCCATAGTTGAGGGTATTTCGGCGGCTGTATCCGACAAGTTCCACCTCAAGCCCAAGACTGTGACTATCTCTGTCTGCGCTATCGCGGGCATAATTTCGATCCTTTTCGTTTCTCAGGCGGGTCTGGCGTGGCTGGACATCGTAGACCACTGGGCAAACAGCGTCAACCTTATCCTTGTAGGAATCCTGGAGTGCGTGGCGATCGGCTGGACCTTCAACCTCAGAAAGATACTTGACGAGGTCAACAAGAACGCCAAGAACTTCAGAACTCCCTTCTGGTGGTTCGCGGCTTCTATCAAGTTCATAGCCCCCGTGCTTTTGGCTGGTCTGTTCGTTTGGAACATGGTAGACCTGTTCTACACAAAGCACGGCACCTACGACCCCAACTATCCCATCTGGGCGCAGATAGCGGCAGGCTGGGCGGTTTCCGCGCTGGTGTTCCTCAGCGGCTTCATCGCAAAGATCTTCATCGCCAATCAGAAAAAGAAAGGTCTTACAGAGGACGAAGTGGTTTGGAAAGACAACTAAAAGTCAGCTCAATCATCAACAGGCGTCATCATCCCTGATATGACAAGCAGGCAGGCTCAAAACCTTTTACGGCTTTGAGCCTGCCTTTTTCTTATTATCCCCTTAAAAGTTAGCTTCTGCTGTAATACAGCAAGCACATTAGTCCTACTCCGATAAAGCCGCCGATGAAGGTGCCGATAATTATGCCTGCCACCATAATATTTTTCCTCCTGTCCATAATGTGACATTGTTTACTCTCATTCTATGCAATAATAGAACGGGTGATAAATATGAGAACGGTGTATGTGGATATTTTATGCGCGGTGAATGTCTTTATTGACTTTTTGCTGTTGCTGGGCGCCGCGCGGCTGCTTCGCCTGAGGGTGAGCCTGCCGAGGCTTTTGGCAGCGAGTGTCCTGGGCGGAGCTTTGAGCCTTGCCGCGCTGCTGCCGCGGCTGCCCGTTTGGCTGAATCTGCTGTCAGACGCCGCCGGAGCCGCGCTGTTGGTCGCGACAGCCTTCGGCAAAACGGACGTCAAAAGCTTTTTGAGGCGGACAGCGGTGTTTTTTGCCGAATCTTTTTTCTTTTGCGGAATAATGTTTTTTATCTGCAGCACTTTTCGCCCCAAAGGAATGGAGGTATACAACGACGTCGTCTACTTTAATATTTCCCCGATTTTGCTTATCCTATTCACACTTGTCTGCTATTATCTGATGAAGCTGTTCCGCTTTTTGGCGGACGGCGCCGTAGGCAAACCGCTGTGCACGGTAAAGACGACGGTGAACGGAAGGGAGTATCTTTTTCGCGCGATGATCGACACCGGCTGCAGCGTAAAAGAGCCGTTTTCGGGCGCGGACGTCATTGTGGCTGAGCGCAGCCTGCTGATGCCGACGGCTGCCTCAAATTTCCAATACAGAATAATACCCTTTCAAAGTCTGGGCGGCGAAGGCGTGTTGCAGGGCATACGCCCCGAAAGCGTGGAAATCGACGGCAAAGCCACGGGCGGCAAGCTGTATATCGGACTGTGCGACGGTGTGCTGAAGGGCGATGTAAAGGCAATAGTCCCGTTCTCCATTACAAAAGAATTGTGAGGTTATGAAAATGATAGGTATTTTGCTACGTTTGAAGCTGTGGTTCACGGACAACGCCGCCTTTTACATAAACGGCAGCGACACCCTTCCTCCCCCGCTGAGCAAAGCGGAGGAAGCTGCGGTGATGGAGAGGATAAGAAAGGGCGACGAGTGCGCGCGCGAGCCGCTGATAGTCCACAACCTGAGGCTGGTGGTGTACATAGCAAAGAAATTCGAGTCACCGGGAGCGGGCACCGAGGACCTTATCTCTATAGGCACCATCGGGCTGATAAAGGCGGTAAACACCTTTTCGCCCGAGAAGAACATTAAGCTTGCCACCTACGCCTCGCGCTGTATCGAAAACGAGATACTGATGTTCCTGCGCAAATCCTCGCAGTTGAAAAACGAGATCTCGATCGACGAACCGCTGAACACCGACTGGGACGGCAACGAGCTGCTTCTGTGCGACATCCTCGGCAGCGACGCCGAGGAGATAAGCAGCAGCCTGGAGCTGGACGCGGAACGAAGGATGCTGCTGTGCGAGGTGGAAAAGCTGTGTCCGCGCGAGCGGCAGATAATGGAGCTGCGCTTCGGGCTGCGCGGCGGAAAGGACCACACGCAAAAGCAGGTGGCTGATATGCTGGGCATCTCCCAGTCTTATATTTCCAGATTAGAAAAAAAGATAATCCGCCACCTAAAAACAGAGCTTGAAAAGGCGGGATAAACATAAGGCAACACCGCACGGCATAGGCACACGCCGTAACCATGCGGTATTGCCTTAAGCTTTTTTTGAAGCCGGTATTACATGATACCGTCCATGAATGTTTCATCTTCCGCCTCGGTGATGTCACCGGGTTCGCTGCTCGGCTCGGTTTCTTCATCCTCGTTTCCGATGATGCCGTCACCGTCGGAGATCTGCCCGTTTTCAAACATATCGTCCGCGTGGCTCACCACCGCCGACGCCGCGTCGGTAGCGCCCTCGCGGATGTCATCCACAGTACTCTTCGCGCCCGATTTCACGGAAGAAACGGCGGAATCGGTTTTGGACGCCGCTTTATCAGCGGTTTTTTTGCAGCCCGCGCAGGCGGACAGCATCAATGCCGCCATACAAATGGTAATTATCTTTTTCAATGTCTTCATCCTCTGTCAATCAAAAATGGCGCCGTATTAACGACGCCATTATTATGTGCTTTATTTTTTTGTTTATGCAAAAATCTGCTCAATGCTTTTCGACGATCTCCACATGCGGATAAGGAATGGTTATGCCGTTTTCCTCAAAGGCGTTCTTCACCATCTCGGTAAGCTGCCACTTCACATCATAGTAGTCCTCCTGCCTGACCCACACCATGGTCAAAAGCTCTACGCCGCTGTCCAGGTGCTTGTTCACAGCCACCCTTGCCTCCGGCTCGTCGAGCGCCTGCGGTATCTGAGAGATAACATCATAGATAACGCTTTTCGCCTTGGTGAGGTTGTCGTTGTAGCTGACGGAGAAACGGATGTCCACTCTGCGCGTGCCCGCCGACGAGCAGTTGACCACAGTGCCTGAGGTCAGTCTGGAATTGGGTATCTGGACTATGCGGTTATCAAAGGTGTGGATCTGCGTATAGAAGATGCGTATGCTGTCCACATAGCCCTCAAACATGTCTATCTCGATAAGGTCGCCCGCCGAAATAGGCTTGTTAAATAGGATTATCATGCCGCTGACAAAGTTTTTGAGGGTATCCTGAAAGGCGAGTCCCGCGGTAAGAGCCGCGGCGCCCAGTGCCGTTATCAGCGAGGTAATGTCCACGTGGGCAGTACCCAGCGCCGTAATGACCACCACGCTGTAGAGGATAACGCGCACGATGGAAAAGAGAAAGGTCTTTGCCGTATGGTCGATCTTAGGTTTTAAGAAGAGCTTTTTTATCGGGATAAGCAGCAGCCTTACCGCCAGCACGCCGAGGATGAGAACGACGGCAAATACCAGAAAGCCGTTGGCAAAACTCCAAAGCCCGTTTTTAATTTCTTCCATATGACCTCCTAATCAGAAAGGATCTTTTCGCTCATAAGCTCG
The DNA here is from genome assembly GCA_902794395.1 of uncultured Ruminococcus sp. Lineage (GTDB taxonomy): Bacteria > Bacillota > Clostridia > Oscillospirales > Acutalibacteraceae > Ruminococcoides. The sequence continues at coordinate 68,898 of CADBHB010000004.1, read as the reverse complement.
CCGTCCTTCCACAGGCGGACGACCACGTTGCCGTCCTCGTCAAAGGAGACGCTTTTGCCGTTGCGCGCGCCGCCCACATAGGTGCACACGTCGAGGAAATTGCCGTCCTTGTCAAACCGCGCGCCGAAGCCGTCGGGCTTGTTTTCATTCCATTTGCCCACGTGAAGTGTGCCGTCGCTGCGGCGGAACCCTACGCCCCTGCCGCTGCGGTCGCCGCGCTCCCAGTCGCCGATATAGTTGGGGCTGCCGTCTTTATAGTAGCACACGCCGAAGCCGTGGCGCTTGTCGTCGCTGTATTCGCCGTCATAGGCGGTAAGCCCCTCGGGCGTTACGGTGCGTCCCCTGCCGGTGCGGTGCTGCTGTTCGTCCAGCGCGCCGTAGTAGGAGTAGGAGCCGTTTTTAGTCGGAATAAGCGAATCCGGCTCAGGCTCGGTTTCGGCTTTCACCGCTACGGCATCGTCGCTGTCCGCCGACAGCTCTTGCTCCGCCGCTGTTTCCTCAGCGGGAGCTTCCCCGTCCGAAGCATATTCCTTTGTTACGGGTGTATCATCCAAGCCCGAAGCTTCGTCCTCCGCGGGGTATTCCTTGGTTACGGGCGAGTCTGCTTGCTCTGGCTCATCGTCCTTCATAGGCTCGTTCGCAAGCTCCCCGAAAATGCTCTTATTGGTTTTGTGCGCCTCAAACAAAATGCTCTCGATACGGTCATAGGCGGAATACGGCACAGGCTCCTGCGCTTCGGGCTCCGGCTCGGGCTCTGCCTCTGCGACGGAAATATCCTCCTCGCCGAGATAGGGCGCTTTGCGCAGGTCAAGAAGATCGCGGCTGGTGCCTGAAATGAACGCTTCCCTTGTGAAGTGAAAGCCGCCTTCGGGCTGTTCGCCGTCATCCTCGTCGAAGTCCGAGGGCTTGAAGGACGCGTCGTACCATATCATGCCGGAATTGGAATAGATGAGCGCGGCACAGGGCTTTTTGGGCATTTTTAGAGAGGGATAAAGGTCCTGCGAGGTTATGCCCGACTGTGAAAAGCGCTGCAGCCTAAGCACCAGCAGTCCCTCTGCCATACGCGGATAGACCACCGCGGCGATGGAGTTTTCGAGCCTGCGGTGATAGTACTCGGTGCGCAGCCAAAGGTGACCGCTGTCAAAGTACTGCCGCTTGAACACGATGCCGTTGTCGCCGTAGCTCAACACGCAGTAGCTGCCGTCAACCGAGCGCTTGACCGTCTGAACAGGTTGGTTGGCGTAGCTGATCTTCCACGAAAGAGGCTCCTTTTTCTTGAGAGTATACGCGAGATAATGGGTCTTGCCGTCGATGGTGATGTCGGTTTTTTCCGACTGCGGCGCACACTTGGCGTTGAAGAAGTTTGCCCTTACGCCCGCCAGCGCGTCGTTTTTGAAGTCAAGCCGCTCATAATCCGCGACCAACACGGAATAAAGGATAATATCCTTTGATAGTTTACGCAATTTTGAAAGCATTTGTTATTATTCCTTTCAAGAAATATACCGCCGCGCGCGCGGTAAAACGCCTGATACGAAAGGCGGGCGAACCTTGTCCGCCCGCAGGATAGTTGTTGTGATGTATTAAATGGAAATGGACATCGCGATCTTGTATAGCCTTTGATCGAACACGCGCTCCATTTCCAGCGCCTCGTTTATGTCGAGATGGGTGATCTTGCCGTCGCGCATTACCACGACACGGTTGCCGATTCCCTGATTCAGCAGCGAAACAGCCTCATAGCCCATCTGGCTAGCCACTACTCTGTCGCGCAGGGTGGGTGAACCGCCGCGCTGAACGTGACCGAGGATGGTAGCTCTTGCCTCGATGCCCAGGCGCTGCTCGATGTATTTTGCCAGATCATTTACGCCGCCGACGCCCTCGGCTACCACGATAACAAAGTGCTTTTTGCCTGTCTTTTGGGTGTTGATGATCCTGGTGATGACGTCGCGCTCGATGTTGTACTTGACCTCGGGGACGAGGATGGCGGTAGCGCCCGTGGCGATACCGGTCTGCAAAGCGATGTCGCCGCAGCGTCTGCCCATGACCTCTACGATGGAACAGCGGTCGTGGGACTGCGCCGTGTCGCGTATGCGGTCTACCATTTCCAGCGCGGTGTTCATGGCGGTGTCAAAGCCGACGGTGTACTCCGAGCAGGCGATGTCGTTGTCGATGGTGCCGGGCACGCCTATGCAGTTGATGCCCGCCGCGGTAAGCGCTCTGGCGCCGCGGAAGGAACCGTCGCCGCCGATAACGACCACGCCGCTGATGCCCGTTTTGCGGCAAAACTCAGCCGCGCGCTCCTGCGCCTCTTTCTTTTTGAACTCCTCGCTTCTGGCGGTGTAAAGCATGGTGCCGCCGTTTCCGATGATGTCGGACACGGAACGGAGATTCATCTCCGCGATGTCACCGTTAAGCAAGCCGTTATAGCCGCGGTACACGCCGAAAACTCTCATTCCTCTATTGATACCCGAACGCACTACCGCTCTTACGGCAGCGTTCATACCCGGCGCGTCGCCGCCGCTGGTCAATACCGCAATTGATTTCTGTTCCATAATCAAACCTCCGAACATATTTCGTTATCAGCGGAATAATCACCACTGTAATATTTACCATTCAATTATAATACAAAAGGGGTGTGTTTACAAGGGATTTTTTGAATTTTACAAAAAATATTACAATTTTTTCAAGCGGGATTATCAGATTGTTATGAGTATTACCTTGACTTTTTTTACCGTCGGTATTATTATAATAATGTGCAAAAAGAATTATTTTGGAAGGTGTAGGCATGACAAAGCTATATCTCGCTATCCCCTGCTACAACGAGGAGGACGTGCTGTGGGATTCCGCGGAAAAACTTTTGAACAAATACTATGATTTGATGACGGAAAACAAGATCTCCCCCGACAGCAAGATCGTCTTTATAGACGACGGCTCAAAGGACAACACCTGGGCGATCATCGAGGACCTTCACGGGCAGAACCCGGTATTCGAGGGCATAAAGCTCAGCCGCAACAGAGGGCATCAAAACGCGCTGCTGGCGGGTTTGATGACGCTCAAGGACAAAGCCGACGCGGTCATTTCCATCGACGCCGACCTTCAGGACGACATAAACGTCTTTGACGAGATGGTAAAGAAGTACGAGCAGGGCTGCGACGTGGTGTACGGCGTGCGCTCCAAGCGCCAAACGGACACCTTCTTCAAGCGTTTTACCGCCGAGGCGTTTTACAAGATACTCAACCGCATGGGCGCCAAGGTGATCTTCAACCACGCCGACTTCCGCCTGATGAGCAGACGCGCGCTCGAGGCGTTTTCGCTGTACCACGAAACCAATATTTTCCTGCGCGGCATGGTGCCGATGATAGGCTTCAAGACCGCCATAGTCAAATATGAGCGCGCCGAGCGTCTGGCGGGCGAAAGCAAATACCCCCTGAAAAAAATGCTGGCTCTGGCGTGGGAGGGCGTTACCTCTCTGAGCATTAAGCCCATCCGCATGATAACCTGGCTGGGACTGTTCATCTTCATTATAAGCCTGGCTATGATAATTTATTCGCTGATAAGCTTTTTTGTCGGCGCGGCGGTCAGCGGCTGGGCGAGTACCCTGTGCTCGATCTGGGCGCTGGGAGGCTTGCAGCTGCTGGCGATAGGCATAATCGGCGAATACATCGGAAAGATCTACATGGAAACCAAACGCCGTCCGAGATTTATCGTTGAGGAGTACCTCGGCGACGACGGCAGCTATTGATATTAGCTTTTATCGGGGCAGACTCGACCGGGTCTGCTCCGTTTTTTCGTCCCATTGTTTCGGCAATTGCGACAAAATTTTTCTTAATTTTTTTGCATATCCTCCAAAGTGTGGAATTGTTTTCATTTTTCCCTGTTTTTGTTGACTTTATGCCGTTTTTCATTATAATTATTAGGTGAATATAAGCCATAATAAGTAACTGTATAGGACAGAAGGAAACCGTATGGAAACTTCAATTTTAAACCGTATAGACCGCACCTGCGCGCAATACCCCGACAAGGTGCTTTTCAAGGACGAAAACAGTCAGATCACCTTTGCGGGATTTGACGCGATGACCAAGGCTATCGGCAGCTTTTTGGCGAAGCTCGTCCCCGCAGGCTCGCCCGTAGCCGTTATGTCGGGCAGACACGTGCTTACCCCCGCCTGCTTTGTGGGCGCGGTGCGCGCGGGCTGCTTTTACGCGCCCATGGACGGCGATATGCCCGCGGCGAGGCTGAATCAGATATTAGGCGTCATAAAAGCCGACTATATGCTGGTGGACAGGGCGCACCTTGAGACCGCGCGCGCGCTTGACTTCGACGGCGAGCTGCTGGTGCTTGAGGATATAGCCGAGACCGAAGCAGACGAGGAGCTGCTAAGGCAGCGTGCCGACACGCTCTGCTGTACCTCTCCCCTATATGTCATCTTTACCTCGGGCTCCACAGGCGTGCCCAAGGGCGTTATCACCTCTCACCTGTCGCTGATGTGCTACATCGACGCGGTGGGCAAGGTGCTGTCGGTAGACGACAGCGATGTGTTCGGCAATCAGAGCCCGCTCGATTATATCGCGGCGGTCAGGGACATCTATCTGCCGCTGAGCTTCGGCGCGTCGACCTACATCATCCCCAAAAATGAGTTTGCCGTTCCTACTACACTGTTTGAGACGCTAAACCGCGAGAAGATAACCGCGCTGTGCTGGAGCGTAGCGGGAGTTGAGCTGCCCGCAAAGCTGGGCGCCTTTGACGTAGGCAAGCCCGAGCACCTTAAAAAGCTCTGCTTCTCGGGCTCGGTAATGCCCTGCAAATACCTGAAGATCTGGCAGGAGCACCTGCCCGACGTGCTGTATGTCAACCAGTACGGTCCCACCGAGGCTACCGCCTCCTGCACCTATTACGTGGTGAGTGAGCGCGTGGACGACGACACGGTGCTGCCCATAGGCAAGCCCTACGACAACTACCGCGTTATGCTGCTTAACGACGACAACACCGCCACCCCCGAGGGCGAGACAGGCGAGATCTGCGTAAGCGGTCCGGTACTCGCGCTGGGCTATTACGGCAACCCCGAGCAGACCGCTAAAAGCTTTATGCAAAACCCGCTCAACCAAAACTACCGCGAGCTTATATACAAAACAGGCGACCTGGGCAGCTTTGCGCCGAACGGCGACCTGCTTTTCCACGGAAGAAAGGACAGGCAGATAAAGCATCTGGGACACCGCATCGAGCTGGGTGAGATCGAGGAGACCGCGAAGAAGGTCGCGGGAGTCATCGACTGCTGCGCTCTCTACAACAAGGAGAAAGCCACCCTATACCTTTTCTATACCGGAGAGGCGACCTCAAAGGATATAGTCCTCTACTTCCGCAAAAACATGCCCGCCTTTATGGTGCCGCGAAAGCTTGTGCAGCTGGACGCGCTGCCTGCGCTTCCCAACGGCAAAACCGATATGCAGACATTAAAAAACTACTTTAAATGATGTAAAGGAGAAACAACATGGATGAATTAATGCAGATTTTGGAAGAACTCAGACCCGACGTAGACTTTGCCGACGAAACCGCGCTGATAACCGACGGCGTGCTCGATTCCTTTGATATCGTGGCGCTGGTAGGCGAGCTAAACGACGCATTCGACATCGAGATCAAGCCCAACAACCTTGTACCCGAAAACTTCAACTCCGCCAAGGCTATGTGGGCGCTGATCGAGCAGCTTCAGGACGAATAAGCATGGATACTAAAACAATAAAAGCGCTTGCGGCGCAGCTTCCCACTCCCTCCTACATCTTCGATATGGACGAGTTTGAGAAGCGGGCGGCGCTGGTGCGGGATTATTTCGGAGAAAAAACAGGGCTTTGCTTTTCAATAAAGGCAAATCCCTTTCTCTTGGGCAGACTTCCCGCTGTCTTTGACAAGATAGAGGTGTGCAGCCCGGGCGAGCTGACCGTCTGTGAAAAGACGGGCGTGGACATGAAAAAGATAATCTTTTCGGGCGTCAACAAGACGCAAAAGGATGTCAGCCGCGCAGCCGCCGACGGCGTAGGCACCTTTACCGCAGAAAGCCGCCTGCATATGCAGCTTATCAACGACGAGGCGCTTGCCAACGGCATCGTCTACCCCGTTTTGCTGCGCGTTACCGACGTCAAGGGCGGCAGTCAGTTCGGAATGGCGGAGCAGGACGTGCTGGACATCATCGCCCGCCGCGATGACTATAAGGGCATTGAGATCGTGGGCATCCACTATTTCACGGGCACCCAAAAGAAAAAAGCAAAGCCTATCGAGCGCGAGCTGAGCTACATAGGCGAGCTGCTCGACCGCGTCAAGGCGGAGCTGGGCTTCACGCTTGAGCGCGTGGAATACGGCACCGGACTTGCCGTCGATTACTTTTCCGACGACGCCGATACCCTTGAGGAGGAGCGTTTGGCTTCCGTTTCCGAGGCGATACGCGCCCTTGCCGACAAAACCGAGCTAACGGTGGAGATGGGCAGATTTTTCGCGGCGCCCTGCGGCTATTATCTTACGAAGGTCATCGACGCCAAAACCAATTACGACGTAAACTACGCCATAGTGGACGGCGGACTTAACCAGCTAAAATATGACGGACAGCTTCAGGGTATGCAGATCCCGAAGATCATCCATATAAAGCACGACGGCAGCGACGGCGGCAAAAAGGCATGGACGCTCTGCGGCAGCCTTTGCACCACTGCGGACGTGCTGGCTCGCGGAGCGGAGTTCGACTCCCTCTCTGTCGGCGACACCCTGGTGTTCTGCCGGACAGGCGCCTATTCCGTCACCGAGGGCATGGCGGTGTTTCTCAGCCGTGAAATGCCCGCCGTTTCGGTGTATTCCGAGCGCGACGGACTGACGGTCATCCGCGAGATGCTGTATTCGGATGTGTTCAACACGCCCGCGGTATAAGCGGCAAAACAAGTCCGTATCTACGAATCCAACCACGAAAGCGGCGATGCTACTTTGATATTTAAAATCTCTTACACCTCGCTGAACTTCATCCTGTTCGTACTGGCGACCATGCTTGTGTATTTTTGCTTTCCGGCTAAAAAATACAAGTGGACGGTACTGCTGGCGGCAAGCGTATTCTTCTATGCCGTAGCGGGATATGTTTACGCGGCATTCATTCTGTTCACCTCGCTGAGCACATATTTGATAGCGCTGTGGATAGAAAAGGTCTCCACCGCCTCAAAAGCGCTGTTGAAGGCGAAAAAGAAGGAATGGGACCGAGACAGGAAGAAAGCCTATAAAAACCGTATCAAGATACGGAAAAGATGGATAATGACCCTGGCGCTGGTAATGAACTTCGGCATACTGGCGTTTTTGAAGTACTACAACTTCTTCTCAGGCAGCCTGAACGATATGCTGGGCGTGTTCGGCATAGGATTTTCCGCGCCGACGCTAAAGCTGTTTTTGCCGCTGGGTATTTCCTTCTACACCTTCCAGTCGATGGGTTACATAGTCGATGTGTACCGCGAAAAGACTCCCGCTCAGAAAAACCCGCTCAAGCTGCTGCTGTTTGTGTCCTTCTTCCCGCAGATAGTACAGGGACCCATAAGCATTTACGACCAGCTGGCGGTGCAGCTTTATGAGCCGCACGAATTTGACTTCACCCGCGTAAAGCACGGCATGGAGCTGGTTTTATGGGGCTTTATGAAGAAGCTTATCATAGCCGACCGAGCCGTGGCGGCGATAAACGCCGTCAGCCCGCCGATCGGAGGCGAGATAACCTTTAGCGACGCTGTCTCGACCTACAGCTCCTACAACGGCACCACGCTTACGTTCATCATCCTGCTGTACGCTGTGCAGCTGTACGCCGATTTCTCGGGCGGCATCGATATTTCACGCGGCGTCGCGCAGATCTTCGGCATAGATATGATCGACAACTTCAAGCGCCCGTACTTCTCAAAATCCATCAACGAATACTGGCGCAGATGGCATATTTCGCTGGGCGCGTGGATGAAGAACTACATCTTCTACCCCATCGCCATGTCAAATGTATTTTTGACCGCAAGCAAGAAAATGAAGAACTCCCGCTTCGGAAAAACCTCCGCGGGCGCGCATATCGCAAAGGTATTGCCCACAAGCTTCGCCTCGCTGGTCGTCTTTTTGGTGGTCGGCGTGTGGCACGGCGCAAACTGGAAATATGTGATGTTCGGCGTGTGGAACGGCGGCATAATCATGCTGAGTATTTTGATGCAGCCGCTGTTTGACAGCTGGACCGACAAGCTGCACCTAAAGCGCGAGAGCTTCGGCTTCCGCCTGTTTCAGATGGTCAGAACCTTTATCGTGGTGCTGGTGGGCTATGTGTTTGACGTAGCCCCCGACATGCAGCAGGCGTTCGTGACCATAGGAAAGTTCTTTACCGCGCAGAGCTTCTCGGGATTCTTCGCTCAGTTCTCAACGCTGAATTTATACGGCAGCGACTGTCTGCTGATCGCTCTGGGCACTCTTACCATCTGGATCACAAGCCTTATACAGGAAAAGCACCCCGATACCGACATCCGCACCATGCTCGATAAAAAACCGTTTTTCCTGCGCGCCGCGCTGTTGTACATCGGCGTTATGTCCGTTATAGTCTTCGGTGTTTACGGCTCCGGCTGTAATATCGCGGACTTTGTATACGGCGGATTCTAAGCGAGGTAAGCATTATGAAGAAAAAACTATATCTGACGCGCACGGCTAAGCTCAGTTGCTTTTTTCTGGCGATCATCCTTACCGTCGGCTTTTTACAGGACTTTTACCTGCGCAACTTAGATCAGAACACCATACATCTTGACGGCTATTACTACGAAAAGGAAGACTCGCTCGACGTGGTGCTTTTGGGCGCCAGCGAAGTATACACGGGCTTCTCCTCGGGAATGGCTTATGACAAATACGGTTTTACAAGCTATCCCTACGCCACCGAGTCCATCACCGCCGACGGCATGATGCTGGCTCTTAAGGAAATAGTGCGCACCCAAAAGCCGCAGATGATACTTATAGAGATCAACTCATATCTTTACGGCAACTTTGAAAAGAACCAGGACAACGTCAACGTGCGCAAGCTGGTGGACAACATACCGCTGGGAAAGAACAAAATAAACTTTATCAGCAAATTCATCCCCGCCGATATGCAGATAGAGTACTACATGCCCATCATAAAGTACCACAGCCTTTGGAGCAATCTGCCCGAGCAGGCGCGACGTATGGTGTCGAAGCTGCAAATGACCTTCCACCATAATTCGGTGCTCAAGGGCTATCACACGGTAACGGGCGGCCTGGAAAAAGACTTCGCCTTTGTAGAGCCATCGGATAAAAAAACGGCGCTGAATCCGGGCTTTGAGGAAAAGCTGCGTGAGCTGCTGACATACTGCAAAGAGAACGACCTGAACGTCGCGTTCATGCGCACGCCTCACTATATCATCAGCGACACCTTCACCCGCTCCAAACGCACCAACGCCGCCGCCGAGATAATTGAAAGCTACGGCTATGACTTCATCAATTTGGAGAAGGATTATAAGGCTGTGGGCATTGAACCCTCCACCGACTTCTACGACATCGACCATCTGAACATCTACGGTACCGACAAGCTGACCGACTACCTCTGCACGCTGCTGCAAAACAAGTACGGCGTAAAGGGCAAGCCGCTGAGCGGCAAGGTAAAGGAAAGATGGGAAGAAGCCGCAACCGGCTTTAATCAGCTGCGCCGCTATTGCCTTGATCTTATGGAGGTACAGCACAAGCGGATGAGCATTGAGGAGGACACCGCCACCCTCGCCATGATAAAAAAATACTGACTGCTGCGGCACGCTGTTACGGCGCGCCGCTTTTTTTCGGCGATTGGCAAGTTTTCATAAAAAGAAGTGGCAAAACCGCAAAAGATAAGTCTTTAAGAAACTTGTAATTTTCGCTGTTTTATGGTATAGTAATAGATGTATAGGTATGCGTATTTTTTGCGCGAAGCCTGTATTTATTATCAATTGTTTGTACAAATTTGCTATAGGGGGAATCAATTTATGGATTACAGAAAACTCTATGACAGCTGGTGTAAAAACGCCAAGGACGATAAGGATTTGGTGACTGAACTTAAGGACATCAACGGCAAAGACAATGAGATTTACGACCGGTTTTATACCGCGCTGAAATTCGGCACGGCAGGTCTGCGCGGCGTTATCGGCGCCGGCACAAACAGAATGAACATCTATGTGGTGCGTCAGGCTACACAGGGTCTGGCAAACTACGTGCTCAACAAGTACGGCAAGGGCGCTGTGGCTATCTCGCACGACAGCCGCATAAAAGCTGATCTGTTCATGGTGGAAGCCGCAAGAGTACTGGCGGCAAACGGCATCAAGGTGTACATCACCAAGGAGCTGGAGCCTACTCCCGTGCTCTCTTATCTGGTGCGCTACTTCAAGTGTCAGGCGGGCATCATGGTTACAGCCAGCCACAACCCCGCAAAATACAACGGCTACAAGGCATACGGCGAGGACGGCTGCCAGATGACCGACGCCGCCGCCACCGCGGTATATGACGAGATACAAAAGCTCGATATGTTCAACGACGTAAAGCTCGCCGATTTTGACGAGGCGATCGCTTCGGGCATGATAGAGTATATTGACGACAGCGTGTATGACACCTACCTTGAAAAGGTGCTCGAGCAGCAGGTCAATCCCGGAATCTGCAAGGGCGCGGGACTCAAGGTCGTCTACACCCCGCTCAACGGCTGCGGCAACAAGCTGGTAAGGCGCGTGCTCAAGACTATAGGCGTGGAAGATGTTGAGATCGTCAAAGAGCAGGAGCTGCCCGACGGTAACTTCACCACCTGCCCCTACCCCAACCCCGAGATAAAGGAAGCGCTGCAAAAGGGTCTGGAGCTGTGCGAAAAGGTGCAGCCCGATCTGCTGCTCGCCACCGACCCCGACGCCGACAGAGTGGGTATAGCCGTTAAGGACTACGACGGCAGCTACCGCCTTATCACGGGCAACGAGGACGGCGTAATGCTAACAAACTACATCCTCTCCTGCAAAAAGGCGGCAGGCAAGCTGCCCGAGCAGCCCGTTGTGGTAAAGACCATCGTCACCACCAAGCTTATCAACAAGCTCTGCGAGAAATACGGCTGCGAGCTGAAAAACGTGCTTACAGGCTTTAAATACATCGGAGAGGTCATCCTCAACCTCGAACAAAAAGGCGAGGAGAACCGCTATCTCTTCGGCTTTGAGGAAAGCTACGGCTATTTGGCGGGCACCTATGTCAGAGATAAGGACGCGGTAGTCGCCTCTATGCTGGTAGCCGAAATGGCGGCTTACTACAAGAAAGAGGGCAAGTCGCTGGCACAGGTCATCGACGGTCTGTATGAGGAATTCGGCTACTATCTCAACCGCACCTTCGCCTTTGAGTTTGAGGGCGCTGAGGGCATGCAGAAGATGGCTGCGATGATGACCAAGGTAAGAGAGAATATCCCCGCTGCGGTAAACGGCTGCAAGGTAGTGAAGGTCAGCGACTATCAGCTTAAGAAGGAGACCGACCTTGTCACCGGAAGCACTGTAGACCTCACCCTCCCCACCTCCAATGTCATCGCCCTGCATTTGGAAAATGACAACGCGGTGATAATCCGTCCCAGCGGCACCGAGCCGAAGATAAAGCTGTATATCACAGCGGTCGGCAAGGACAAGGACGATGCGCTCAAGATTTGCGAGGGACTGGTAGCCTCATCAAAGGAGATCTTGGGTATCTAAATACAAACAGACTCAATTAAACAGGGTCGGCTTATTGAGCCGACCCTGTCTTCTATAGGCAACACCGCACAACACGGCGCGCCTTGCCTTTATGAGATATTGCAAAAAACGAAAAACAGAAATAGAAAAGCCGAGATGTGCGCATCATCTCGGCTTTCAAGTTACTTTGAATTTAAACTGTTCTTGGGACTCACTCCAATTTTTTGTTGTTGAAATCTAAAGTGTCCTTACCTTGTACATGGGAATTGTCCTCCCTTATCAGAATAATGAACCGTTTAAAATTAAGTATTACATTGGACCTTCTCCGGTTTCGTTAGGATGTCTGTTAAAAGCTAAACCTTCTCATGGGACTAATCTCCTATTCTGTAGATTAGGAAAGATCCTGAAATTCAAAAGTAAAAATATTAAATTGTAAAATTATCAATTGCCCCCAAATACCTTCGGGCGGCACCGAAACAACCGCTTACTAAGTCCCAGGAATCTATATGTAAAATAATCAGAAAGAGATTTTAAGGAAGTGTGGTGATTCCTCGGCAGCGAATACAGGTCGTGATTCGTTTAAATAATATTTGTTTTTTTAACAATGAAATAATCAGCCTATTCTGCTTAGCAAGCTTCGCTTCCCTGTGCCCAAAAGCTTTGGGCTTCCACATTGGGCGGTAAGCTCCGAATGAAATCTTTAATCAGTCGGATTTGGAAAACCTTCATCTTCATATTAAAGACCTCCTTTACGTTTCCGTTTGTTTTTGTTTTTCTTTGTCTATATTATACCATATTATTTCACAATGTCAACACTTTTTATAAAATTATTTTAAATTTTATTTTACAAAAAGCCCTTGAAAACCCTGTTGTGTTGTGATATAATAATAGATGTTAGAGGTCAAAAGCACCTCTCTTTTTTTGTAATCCAACGCAAAATAACATAAATCAAATGCCCTGAAGGTCAAAAAGCCTTCAGGGTTTTTCTAAAAGTTGCGGAAAACCCCTGATGGATCGGGGCAAAAGAAAAGAGAGCCGATAAACGGCTCTCAAAACCAAAAGCATTACATCTTTTGGAGGAAGAACGGCTAAGCTTTATTTCTCTCTGCCCAACAGGTAGTCGACCGAGACCTCGAGGATATCGGCAAGCGCCACCAGTTCAACATCGGTTACGAAACGGATCTGACCTTCAAGCTTGGAAAGACCGGACGCGTTCATGTCAACTCCGTTGACCTGAAGCTGAGCCAGCAGTTCCTTTTGTTTCATGCCCTTCTGCTTCCTGACAAGCTCCACACGATTGCCTACCAGATTTCTGTCTCCCAATTCCTGCTTACGTAATCTCATTTCTTACTCTCTCCATATCTTCTTTTTAGAATTCTTTTAAAAAATTCCATAAAAAAATTCTCCAGAAAAATTCTTTATCAAAATTCTTCAAGAACATTATGATGTTATTATAATACTTTATAAGAAAAAAAGCAAGTGTTTTTGTAAATAAATTTAAAAAAATGAAATTTTTTGAAGAAAGTCGTTACAAATTTGAATTTTGTTGTATATATTGCAGTACTATTTGTTGTCATAGAATTATTTTTTAAGTTATTTTTACATAATTTTCAACCATGTGGAAGCCTGTTGATTGTGTTGAAAACTCGATAAAATTTGTTAATAAATGTTGATTATGTTAAAAACGGCGTGTTTTTGACGAATTTACTACAAATGATTACAAAATTATTACAGCGCAAAACAAAAAGAACGCACCGCTTTTCACGGTGCGTTTCAGTGTCAGCCTTCAAATGTGCCGTCCTCTATCGCGGTTATCATCGCCACGCGCTTGTCGTGCCGGTCGCCCTCTTCGGGCGTGTTGAGGAAGATGTCGGTAAACCTTACCGCCTGCTCCTCGGTGATGACTCTGCCGCCCATGCAGAGGATGTTGGCGTGGTTGTGACGGCGGGTCATTTCGGCGCCGAACTCGTTGTTGACCACCGCGGCGCGCACGCCCTTGACCTTGTTTGCCGCCATTGAAATGCCTATTCCCGTGCCGCAGCAGAGGATACCCAACTCACAGCCGCCCTCTGTAACAGCCTTTGCCACCTTGTAGGCGTATACGGGATAATCCACGCTGGCTTCGCTGTCGGTGCCGAAGTCCTTGTAGGCTATGCCCTTTTCGTCCAGATATTTTTTGATGGCGACCATTAGATTGAAGCCGCCGTGATCGCATCCCAGTGCTATCATTTCTTCTCCCCCATTTTTGATCTTAACTCCCTCTGCGCCTGCGGAAGCCTGAGATAAACCGGCATCAGCTCGGCGGGAGTGAGCGTATGTGCTTGTTTTATTTGCTTAAACGCCGCCAGAGCGACGGAAGCCGCCGTTTGGCTCCGTCTGTTGACCGGCGCTAAAAACACGTTAGAGAGCGAATTTTCGAGGAATTTGAAGCTGATCTCAGCGCCGTCGCCTACCAGCACCGTCTGCTCGACGTACTGCTCCAGCTCGAGCTTCAGGTCCGTAAGCGCTATTGCGCGGTCCTCGCAGAGCCGCTCTACCCTTTCGCCGGTTACGCGGAACACTGCGTTGTACACCTGCGCGCAGCGCGCGTCCATCACGGCGCATACCAGGCAGTCGGCGCCCAAAAAGTTATACGCCATGCTTTCAAGCGTGGAAACCGACACGCAGGGCAGATCCCGCTCAAACGCCAGACCCTTTGCCGCGGCAACACCTATGCGCACGCCGGTAAAGGAGCCGGGTCCCGCGTTGACCGCCACCGCGTCGATCTCGTCGAGCGGCACGCCCGCGTTTTTGCAGAGCTGCTCCGCCATGGGTATCAGTGTCTGGCTGTGCGTGAGTGCGGTGTTGATGAAAAACTCGCCTATTATCTTATCCTCCCGCGCCAGACAGACCGAGGCTGCCTTAGCGGAGGTATCGAGCGCTAAGATGGTCATATCGCGTCCACACCTTCTATCTCAAAAATTCTCTGATTTTCCTCTTGTCCCCTGCTGACAGTGATGCGGATATAGTTTTCGGGCAAAGCGCCCTCTATGTTCTCGCTCCACTCAATAACCAGCACGCCGTTGTCGAGATAGTCGAAAAAGCCGGTGGAATAAAGGTCATCCCAGCTCTGCACCCGGTACATATCGAAGTGAAAGATCGGGTATTTTCCGCGGTACTCATTCACCAGCGCGAAGGTGGGGCTTGACACGCCCTCATCCACGCCCAGTCCGCGGGCAAGCCCGCGGGTAAAGGCGGTTTTGCCCATACCCAGACCGCCGAACAGAGCTATGACCTCTGTGCCGCGCAGGGTAAGCGCCAGGCGCTCGCCGAGGGCTTCGGTGTCCTCGGCGCTGTTGGAAACAAACCGTATCATATCAAAACAGTCCCGTTATCTTGCCGTCGCTGTTGACGTCGATATTGTGCGCCGCGGGAGCCTTGGGCAGTCCGGGCATGGTCATAATATCGCCGGTGTAGACGACGGTGAAGCCCGCGCCGTTTGAGAGCGAAACGTTGCGCACGGTTATCTCAAAGCCCTTGGGCGCGCCGAGCAGCGCGGGATCGTCGGACAGCGAATACTGCGTCTTTGCGATGCAGACAGGCAGCTTGTCCGCGCCCAGCTTGCGCACCTCGGCTATCGCCTTCTCGGCGGCTGTGGTGTAATTGACCTTGGAGGCGCCGTAGATAGTCTTTGCCACCGCCTCGATCTTCTCCTTTACGGTAAGCTCGATGTCGTATACGGGCTTGAAGTCGGAGGGCTTTTCGCACGCCTCAACGACCTTGCGCGCCAGCTCTACGCCGCCGTCGCCGCCCTTGCCGAACACATTGGACAGGGCGAAGTCCGCGCCGTTTTCGATGCAGTATTGTTCGATGAAGCTTAGCTCGGCTTCGGAGTCGGTGCCGAACTGATTGATGGCGACCACCACGGGCACGCCGTATTTGCGCATGTTCTCGATGTGTACGCCGAGGTTTACGATGCCCTTCTTGAGCGCCTCGAGATTTTCGGCCGAGACCTCAGCCTTGGGCACGCCGCCGTTGTATTTTAGCGCGCGGCAGGTAGCCACCAGCACGATAGCCGAGGGCTTTAAGCCCGCAAAGCGGCATTTGATGTCGAGGAATTTCTCGGCGCCCAGGTCGGAGCCGAAGCCCGCCTCGGTTATGCAGTAATCGGCAAGCTTGAGCGCGAGCTTTGTGGCGCGCACGCTGTTGCAGCCGTGCGCGATATTTGCAAAGGGACCGCCGTGCATTATCGCGGGGGTGCCCTCGAGTGTCTGTACGAGGTTGGGCTTTATAGCGTCCTTCAGCAGCGCGGTCATAGCGCCGTCCGCCTGCAAGTCACGCGCGTATACGGGCTCGCCCGCGTAGTTGTAGGCGACGAGGATATTGCCCAGGCGGCGCTTGAGGTCGTCGATGTCCGCCGCAAGGCAAAGGATAGCCATGACCTCGGAGGCTACGGTGATGATGAAGTGATCCTCACGCGGGACGCCGTTTACCTTGCCGCCCAAGCCTACGACGATATTGCGCAGGGCGCGGTCGTTCATATCCAGGCAGCGCTTGATGAGGATGCGGCGCTGGTCGATGCCGAGGGCGTTACCCTGCTGGATGTGGTTATCGAGCATGGCGCAGCAAAGGTTGTTGGCGGATGTTATGGCGTGCATGTCGCCCGTAAAGTGCAGGTTGATGTCCTCCATGGGAAGCACCTGAGCGTAGCCGCCGCCGGCAGCGCCGCCCTTGATGCCGAAAACGGGACCCAGCGACGGCTCTCTAAGCGCGATTACAGCCTTTTTGCCGATTTTCGCCATAGCCTGACCCAGACCCGCCGTAGTGGTGGTTTTGCCCTCGCCCGCGGGCGTAGGATTGATGGCGGTCACCAGGATAAGCTTGCCGTCGGGATCGTTCTGTACCCGCTGACTAAGCTCGTCCGAGAGCTTTGCCTTGTATTTTCCGTAAAACTCAAGCTCGTCCTCAGCTATGCCGATCTGAGCCGCGAC
The DNA here is from genome assembly GCA_902794395.1 of uncultured Ruminococcus sp. Lineage (GTDB taxonomy): Bacteria > Bacillota > Clostridia > Oscillospirales > Acutalibacteraceae > Ruminococcoides. The sequence continues at coordinate 52,238 of CADBHB010000004.1, read as the reverse complement.
CTCCTTGATGGGAAGCAGGGAAGCCTGCTGAGCGATTTCAATGTCTGATAACATAAATGCGCACCTCCGCGTTATTTTATATTTATCCTATTATAACAAAGGATGTGGTGAGTATTATTCTATTTTCAAAAAATAGCTTGATATTATCCGCCGAATTTACTATAATATAGATATGTATGTTTTATGAAAATCGAGGAGAAACGCTGTGGAAAAGTTTTCACGGTCCTTTTCGGACTTTTTTAGAAAAACCGATGTAGTGCTGTGGCTGCTGACCATATCCGCCATCGTATACAGTCTGCTGCTGATCTCAAGCATGCAGCGCGCGGGCGATTACAACTATCTGCGCCCGCAGCTCACGGCGGTTATCGTCGGCATGGCGGCGGCACTGGTGATAACCTTCGCCGACTATCGGTTCATAATTAAAAAATGGTACATCGCCCTGTTGACAGGCGTTATTTTGGCGGGACTGGTGTTCGCCTTCGGCATCAAGGTGAGCGGCACCGACGACACCGCCTGGATAGCGCTCCCCGGAGGCTACACCTTTCAGCCCTCGGAGTTTATCAAGATCTGCTTCATCATCACTTTTTCAAAGCACCTTTCATTTTTGATCGAAAAGGAGCTTCTGCACACCCCGCCGGGAGTACTGACTCTGCTGGGTCACGCGCTGCTGCCTATGGTCGTCATCCATTTGCAGGGCGACGACGGCACCGTGCTTATTTTCGCGCTGATGTTTTTGATAATGTGCTTTACAGCGGGCGTACAGCTGCGCTATTTCGCAATACTGGGCGGCTTGCTCACGGTGGGCATACCCATCATTTGGAATTTTGTGATGAACAGCGAGCACCGCAACCGCTTTTTGGCGCTGTTTGACCTGGACGGCAACGCTATGACCAACTACGGCTGGCAGCAGTACCAGGGCAAGGTATCGCTAGCGAGCGGCGGTCTGCGCGGCAACGGTCTTTACCACGGGTCGAGAGTGGAATTCGGCATCGTGCCCGAGCAGGAAAACGATTTTATTATGACCGTAGCCGGCGAGGAGCTGGGCTTTATCGGCTGCATGCTGCTTATAGTTATTCTCTTCGGCATAGTTATCAAGGTCATGCTCAACGCCTCAAACGCCACCGAAAACAGCGGAAAGCTTATCTGCGCGGGCGTATTTGCCTCGCTGGCGTCGCAGACCATCATCAACATAGGCATGGTGCTGGGCTTCTTCCCCGTAATCGGCATCACTCTGCCCTTCTTCAGCTCGGGCGGCACCTCGGCGCTGAGCACTCTGGTGTGTCTGGGGCTGGTACAGAGCGTGAGAGGACATAATATGGACGACATGGAAACGGCGAAGATACGCCGGGGCAGCCAAAGCCGTATACGACTTTGATTATCCATGCATCTTCTTGACCGCGGCAGGTCTTTTGTTGAAGCTGCCGCGGTTTTGTTTTTTAGAGGTTGTGTTTTTTGCGAAATGGTGTTATAATATATAAGATTATGAAAAAAAGGAATGATACCATAAATGAAAACAGTATTAATTACCGGCGGATCAGGTTTTTTCGGTCAGATCATGTGCAAATATTTGACGGAAAAAGGGATCAAATGCGTCAATATCGACTTAGTGAAGAGCGAGTATACACATGAAAACCTCGATTCCTATCAAGGGGATATAAGGGATGTTGAAATGCTGGAAATGCTTTTCGATAAATACCCCTTTGAAGCTGTGTTTCATTTTGCGGCTATGCTCGCACATGAAAAAAAGATGATGAAGGAATTATGGACTTCCAATGTCGACGGAACACAGAATATCATGGATGCCTGTATTAAGCATGATGTTCGTAAAATCATTTTCACTTCGAGCAATTGCTTGTGGGGAAGGAACTTTGACGAACCCGTGACCGAAGAAGAGGAGCCCGCACCGGTAGAGATTTACGGTAAGTCAAAATGGGAGGGCGAAAAAATCCTCCTGGCTCAACCGGATAAAGTCAACGCGGTCATATTCAGATGCCCGACTATCATGGATGAGGGACGTCTGGGCTTGCTGGCGATTCTGTATGAATTCGTTGATGACAACAAAAAGCTGTGGCTGGTCGGCAACGGAGAAAACAGATACCAGTTTATTTACGCAAAGGATTTGGCGCGCGCTTGTGAATTGGCGCTGGATTATGAGGGAAGCGATGTTTTCAACATCGGTTCCGATGACGTCAAATCGTTCAATTATACCTATCAATACGTTGTCGATCATTCCGAATCAACGTCAAAACTGGCTCATTTCCCTGCGGGCTTTGCCAAAACCATGATGAAGCTCTGTTATCATTTAGGCATTTCGCCTTTAGGCGTGTATCAGTATAATATGATTTCTTCCACCTTTGTTTTCGATACGACCAAGATAAAAACAAAGCTGGGCTGGGAACCGACGCTCACCAATGAGGAAATGCTGCTGAAATCTTATGAGTATTTCCATAAAAACAAAGAGGAAATCAAAAACAGAAACGAGGACGAGGTTTCCGCACATAACAGAGAGGCGGATATGGGCTTAGCGATCAGAGTGCTGAAGTTCTTTTCCTGATGAACGGAGTTAAATATGAAAGAATTGATAAAGCTGATTTGTACGTTTCAATTCAAAAAGCTCTTTTATGAACCGACAGAAAACAATATGATCCAATTTTTTCGGTATTGTTTTGTCGGCGGTCTGGCGACGGTGGCGGAAGGACTGGCTCTGTGGGTTTTACAGCACTTTGTTTTTTCGGATGAAAAACCCATGCTTGTTTTTCTGTCGCAGGCTATCGCTTTTGTTGTGGGAACCATAGCGAATTTTCTGCTGTCAAGATCATTTGTTTTTCGATCCGGCAAAAAGTCCATGGGCATCACGGGAGAATTCATTGTCGTATTTATCATTAGCGCGATCGGTCTTTTGATAAAAGAAGGATTGCTCTGGATCTTCAATATTCAGCTTGGCATTCATTACATGATCGTATGGGCGGTATCCACTTTCCTTGTCCTGATATGGAATTATGCGGCAAGAAGAATATTTATCTATAAAAAATAGGAGTTGTTTTCAGTGAAAAACGTATTGATTATCGGCGCGGGCCCCGCGGGATTGACCGCCGCCTATGAGCTGTTGGATAAAAGCGAGGACTACAAGGTAACCGTGTTTGAGGAGAGCGACTGCTTCGGCGGCATTTCCCGCACGGTCAATTATAAGGGTAACCGTATGGATATGGGCGGTCACCGCTTCTTTTCCAAGGTGCCCGAGGTAAACGAATGGTGGGAGAAGATGCTGCCCACACAGGGCGCCATGCCGTATGACGACGTAGTGCTAGGACGCACCTCCACCGTTTCGGAAAACGGCCCCGACCCCGAAAAGACCGACCGCGTCATGCTGCGCAGGAACCGCTTGTCGCGCATTTTCTTCAATGCTAAATTTTTCGATTATCCCGTGTCGCTTAAATTCGCGACCATAAAAAACATGGGGCTGGGCACTACAATCGTGGTAGGCTTCAGCTATCTGAAAACCGTGTTCCACAAGCGCGAGGAAAAGTCGCTGGAGGACTTTTACATCAACCGCTTCGGCAAAAAACTGTATTCGATGTTCTTTGAGAACTACACCGAGAACCTCTGGGGCAGACATCCTTCGGAGATCTCACCCGAATGGGGCGCTCAGCGCGTCAAGGGTCTGTCGATAAAGGCGGTGCTCGGCGACATCTTCGGCAAGCTGTTCCGCAAGAAGAACCGCAAGGTTGAAACCTCGCTTATCGAGGAATTCGCATACCCTAAGCTCGGACCCGGACAGCTGTGGGATCTGACCGCCGCCGATGTGGAAAAGATGGGCGGTACGATCATCAAAAACGCAAAGGTCGTAAACCTCATCAAGGACGGCAACCGCCTTACGGGGCTGGTTTATGAAAAGGACGGCAAGCGCGTCACCGTGGAGGGAGATTATATCATCTCCTCCATGCCGGTCAAGGATCTGGCGGAGGGCATGAACGACGTGCCGAAAAAATACCTTGACATCGCCTCGGGACTTCCGTACCGCGACTACATGACCGTGGGTGTGCTTATCCCGCACCTCAACCTGAAAAACGAAACAAAAACAAAAACGCTCGGTGACATCGTTCCCGATAACTGGGTGTATGTGCACGACAAGAGCGTCAAGATGGGACGTTTTCAGATTTATAACAACTGGTCGCCCTATATGGTGGAAAAACCGGAGGGCACCGTCTGGATGGGTCTGGAGTACTTCTGCAACGAGGGCGACGAGATGTGGTCGATGACCGACGACGCCTTCGGCAGGATGGGCGTTTCCGAGATGGTGAAGATGGGGCTGATAGGCAGCGAGGACGAGGTGCTCGACTTCCATGTTGAGCGCGTCAAAAAGGCTTATCCCGCCTACTTCGACACCTATGAACATATGGACGAGCTGCGCGCGTATCTCGATACCATTGAAAACCTGTTCTGCGTCGGCAGAAACGGTCAGCACCGCTACAACAATATCGACCACAGTATGTGCACCTCCTTTGAGGCGGTCAAGAATATTCTCGCGGGCGAAACCAAAAAGGACAATATTTGGAACGTAAACACCGAGAAAGAATACCACGAGGAAAACAAGTCATGAATAAAACCAAGAAAAAAAAAGCGCCCAAGCGTCCGATCGACCGCTTGTTTGACGCGTTAATTGCCCATCCGTTTTTGTTTGTCGCCACAGTCTGCGCGCTGCTTCTGCCGTTTGGTATGGCGCAGCTGCAGCAGATCACGCCCGCAGGCATCGTGACGGAGTCCGTTATCTGGATCCTTGCCGCGCTGGCGCTGGTGGTTTTCGGCAAGCCGAGCCAAGACGTGAAGATCAATTTGCTGCTGATTTTCTCGCCGGTGGTGCTCAGCGTGCTGTTTTCCGTCATGGTCAATGAAAACACCGCGCACGGCAAGGTGATGTTTGTTCCCGTGTTGGTGGGGCTTGTCATTCTGGGGTTGGCGCTGCACCGTGAAAATGCACTGAACACCGACCGCGTGGTGCTGTTGATGATTTTGCTGGGCGTGGTAGTGCGCTACTGCTACGTATTGCGCTACAGCAGCACTGAAATGCAGCACGACGCCGGCAGTTTTGCGAGTACCGCCGGACACGAAAGTTATATCATGTACTGGTATAACAACGGGCTAAAGATGCCCGATTTCAATGTTACCACGCGCTGGCAGTACTATCATCCTCCGCTGCATCATATGCTGATGGCGGCGCTGCTGCATATCTTTACCTCGTTCGGCGTAGAACTGAAGGAGGCGCAGGAGGCGATCCAGATCCTGCCAATGCTGTATTCCTCGCTGACAATGGTTGTCTGCTACCGCATATTCAAGCTCGTCAAGCTTGAGGGCAAGGGGCTTATCGTCGCCATGTCGATAGCCTGCTTCTACCCCACCTTCATTATTTGGAGCGGAGCCTACAACAACGACATGCTGGCTTCCTTCCTGTCACTGTTGGCTATTCTGTGGACACTTAAATGGGTGCAGCACCCCACACTGCTGTATATATTGCCGATCGCGCTGAGCGTCGGCTTCGGTATGATGGCGAAGCTGTCCGCGTGGATGGTGGCGCCCGCGATCGCGATAGTCTTTTTGTGGGTGTTCATTCAGAACATCAAAAAGCCGCTGCCCTTCATCGGTCAGTTTGCCGCGTTCGGCGCTGTCTGCGCACCGCTCGGACTGTGGTGGGGCATACGCAACTTCGTCACCTTCCACATCCCGTTTACCTATGTCCCCGACCCGCATATGCAGCAGATGTCTCTCAAGGCGATCCCCACGGCGAAGCGCTTGTTTGACTTCGGCGCGTCGCAGTTCAACTATCCTTTTGAGGCGTTCACGATGTACGGGGCGCCCTACAATGAATACAATCCGTTGATCGCTCTGTTAAAAACCTCGATATTCGACGAGTATCACAAGCCGTGGGACTTCAACGAAATGGCGACCGTCTTTGTAATCGCCGCCGCTGTGCTGGCGGTCATCAGCGTGGTTTGTCTGGTTTGGATGCTGTGTCAAAAGAAGATGGGTCCCGATTTCAGGACCAAGGTTTTTTTCACCGTCGTTTTTCTGACAACCCTCATATCTTACTACGGCTTTTGCTTCCGGTACCCCTACGTTTGCTCTGAAAACATCCGCTTTTGCATCCCGATCATCCCCATTTTGGCGATGGCGCTGGGTTTCGGAGTAAATCGGTTTACAGAACCGAGCAGAAAATAACGCAAAAGCGCTCTCTTTTTTAGTTTAGACAATACCGCAATATTTGCCTGACAAAACGATAATAGAAATCGTACAACGCAGGCAGTGCGGTGTTGTCTTTATTTTTTTGCAGAGAATGTTCTTACACACTATATAATTCTATAACATCATTTTATTCCAAAAAAACAGGGCTGAACAATGTTCAACCCTGCAGTATTATTTTTGAGAGATAGTTACATTGACCTGGTAGCTGCCGCACGCCCAGCAGGTGCTGACGCCGCTGAAGCGGAAGGTAACGGGCATTTCGACCGAGCCTGTCTTGCCGGACAGCTCTGAGGTGTCGATGACCGCTGTGATCTGCGAGGCAGTCAGCTTTTCGATCTCCGCCTTTGTTCCCACCACCGTCACATCTACGCTCTTGGAGGTGACGACACAGGAGTAGTTGTTAGGCAAGCCCTCAACAACGAACTTATCCACCGTGAACACCTTGGTGGACAGACCGCTGAGGTCGAGCGAAACGTCAGCCGTGGTATCGTTGCTGATATTCTTGCAGTTTTCGGGGAACTTTATGCCCAGCTTGTCAAAATTGTACTTCTCGTTTTTAAGCTTGGAAAAATCGATTGACTCGAGCTTGACGGAGTCTATCTCCTCAAGCGCGCTCTCGGGACCAGCCAGCATCATCTCGGACGGCGTGACATTCAGCATACTGTCGGTGATTTCAAGGCCATCGGGCTTGTTGACGAACACGGGCTCAACCGATACCTTTTTCTCAGGCAGCACGGTCACCGTGGCCTTTATCGAATCATAGCTGAGATGGATAAGCTTGGAGTCAATAGCGTTTCCGTTTTCGTCGAGCAGCACAACCTTAGCTTCGACCTCCTTGGATTCGCTGAGCTTATTGGGTATCTTAGCCTGAGCTACCGCCTTGTCGATGCTGAGCACCTCGGTCTGCGGTCCGGAAACGGTGATGGTGCTGTAGGGCAGCGTTACGGCGCCGTTGTAGCCGTCCTCTACGTTGACATCGATGTTTTCCTGAATGGGCATTTCGCGCTCCTTGTAATAGTCAACATTGACGTTTACAGAGGAAGGCGAGCAACTCGACACCGAAAAGTTGCCGAGCGACGAACGCTTGTTGGCGGTAACGGGAAGCGTGAAGGATCCGACCGAATCGATGGAGCCGGTCGCCGCAGTAACGGTGAGGTCGTTTTCACTTACAAGCCCCAGCACCGTGCGGTTGCCCGACAGCGTTACCGACGCCTTAGGCGTATCGGCGGTAAACACCTGCAAGCCCTGACTTCGCGCGTCCTCCGACAATTCTATCTTGATGGGGACGTTGCTGAGGGTGAAGGTGGTGGTGGTATTCGGAGAAGAAAAGCTCATATAGATCCAGATTATGAGCGACACAAGCACCGCAAACAAAAACAGCATATAGTTTTTTTGCATAAGGCGGCTGAAAAGGGACTTCTTTTTCATTCTTTCTTCCTCCCTTTTCGGAACTTGCGGTATTTGCTCTCTTCCTCTTCTATTTCGTCCAGAAGAAGCGCGTTGAGCTTTTTGATAAGAGAATCGCGGTTGTAGTCGCGGGTAAGCTCACCCGCCGTAGCAAGCGAGATAACGCCTGTTTCCTCGCTGACCACCAGCACCACCGCGTCGCTCTGCTCGCTGATGCCCAGCGCGGCTCTGTGGCGGGTGCCCAGGTTGATGTCTACATTCTTGTTGCCTGTCAGCGGAAGGATACATCCCGCCGCGTAGAGCTTGCCGTCACGGAGGATGCTGGCGCCGTCGTGGAGCGGCGCTTTGTTGAAGAAAATATTACCGAACAGCGCCACCGAGGTTTCGGCGTCTACTATGGTACCGGTAGCGGCGATGTCCGACAGCATTATCTCGCGCTCAAAAACCAGCAGCGCGCCTGTGCGCGAGCGCGAGAACAGCATGGCGGTATCGGCGGCGTCTACAATGGATTTGCGCACCGCCTTTTCCCAGTCGTCGGTCCTGCCGGTTTTGGAAAACGCCTTGAAATACTTTCGCCAGTTTTTGTTCTTACCCACCTGCTCCAGCGCCTTGCGTATCTCGGGCTGAAAGATGACCGTTATAATGACGACCGACGCCTCGAAGAAGGCTCGCAACAGGGTGGAAAGCATTACCAGATTGAAAATAGACGAGAGAATGTAGACCGCCAGCAGCAGCATAAGACCCTTTAAGAGCTGAGCCGCGCGGGTCTCGCGTATCAGGCGCAGCAGCCCGAACACGATGAGCGAAATGGCGAGGATATCGATTATATCTCTGAACTGGATCGTTTTTATGATGGACCAAAGATTATTGAATATATCCATATACATCCTCCCCTCTGTTAGATTTACTTATCTATTTTAACACATTTGTTACCTTGATTGCAACCTTTTTGGAAATAAGTTTAAAAAATTTTATCCAGAGAGGCTAAAAAATACGTTATTTGCGCAGGAGTTGTAAATACAGATATGACCGCGCGCACGGTGCCCGTGTCTTCGGTGCCGAAATGACGGTGCGCCAGCGGCGCGCAGTGCAGCCCCGAACGCACGGCGATGCCGAATTTGTCGTTGAGAGCCGCCGCTGTTTCCTCGCTGTCGTGGCCGCGCACATTGAAGGATATGACCGGCACCTGCGCCGCGGGGTCGGGGCGCTCGGTGTAGAGCGTGATGTTTTTGTTGCGCTTTAGCCCGTCGTACAGCAGCCGAGCCTTTCGCGTTTCCTCGCGGAAGATCGCGTCCTCTCCCCTGCTCAGGACGAATTTGATTCCGGCGTTCAGCCCCGCTATGCCGGGTAGGTTCGGGGTGCCGCTCTCAAAGCGGTCGGGCAGCTCCTCGGGCTGCAGCGGGCTTGCGGACATGCTGCCAGTGCCGCCCTGTATAAGGCTTTGCGGCAGCACGTCTGTGTTGACGGCGAGTATGCCCGTACCCATCGGGCCGTACAGCCCCTTGTGACCGGCGCAGCAGAGGAAGTCGATGCCGCTGTCAAGCATATCTATGGGCACACAACCCGCCATCTGCGCGGCGTCCACACAAAAGAGGATGTTGTATATGCGGCAGAGCGCCGCCAGCCGCTCTACGGGCAGGCGCACGCCGAAAACATTGGAAGCGCCCGTGCATATCACCAGCTTGGTGTTGCCGCGGATGGCGCGGCGAAAGCTTTCCAGCGTCGCCTCATCGTCGCCGCATACGACCTTAGCTATCGAGTAGCTTACGCCCTGCTGCTTCATGGCTTCAAGCGGACGCAGCACCGCGTTGTGCTCCAGGGAGGAAATGACCGCGTGATCTCCTTTTTTCAACACTCCGTGGATCACGGTGTTTAGCGCCGTGGTGCAGTTTAGTGTAAAGATGATGTTTTCGGGCGAGGGCACGCCCAGCAACCTCGCGGCGTTCTCGCGGCAGTCATATATGAGCTGTGACGCCCTGAGTGACAGACTGTGTCCGCTGCGCCCCGGATTGGCGCCTGCGTTCTGCATGGCGTAGGCTACCGCTCTCCTCACCGAAAGAGGCTTGGGAAAGGTGGTGGCGCCGTTGTCGAAGTAGATCAACGGTCATCATCGGCGAAAACGCCCCTGTACCGTATATCGGACTGCCGCAGCAGCTTTAGGGCGGCATCGGCGTCCCTTTCAAGCACCAGACTGTAGCCGCAGGAGCCTCGGCGGTATTTAGCGGGCGTGCGGGTCATTCGGGCGGGTATACGGTTCCTGCGCAGCAGCTCACGCGCGCGCATAGCCGCTGTCATAGACGCAAAGGTTATGATATTCTGCATGATTTCACCTCATAGTTTCATTCTATTCCTACACTGCATAGTATGAGGGAAAAGGCGGTTTGGACATAGAGAAAAGCGCCCGAAGGCGCTTTTTGAAGAAAGGTTGTTTTCATCTGCCGCAGCGTGCTCACAGCAGCGGCTTCAAATACTGACCCGTGAAGGATCTTTTGCTGCGCGCGACCTGCTCGGGAGTGCCCTGAACGACGATGGTTCCGCCCATGTCGCCGCCCTCGGGTCCGAGGTCGATTATGTGGTCGGCGGTTTTGATGAGGTCGAGGTTGTGCTCGATGACCACCACCGTGTTGCCGCCCTCCACAAGGAGCTGCAGCACATCGACCAGGCGGTGAACGTCGGCGATATGCAGTCCCGTGGTGGGCTCGTCCAAAATATATATCGTCTTGCCGGTGCTGCGCTTGCTTAGCTCGGTGGCGAGCTTCACCCGCTGCGCCTCGCCTCCCGAAAGCGTGGTGGCGGGCTGACCCAGCTTGATATAGCCCAGTCCGACGTCGAACAGGGTCTTTAGCTTGCGGTGTATCTTGGGGATGTTCGCAAAAAACTCCATGCCCTCCTCAACGCTCATTTCGAGCACGTCGTTGATAGACCTGCCCTTGTATTTTACCTCCAGCGTCTCGCGGTTGTAGCGCTTGCCCTTGCAGACCTCGCAGGGCACATATACGTCGGAGAGGAAATGCATTTCTATCTTGATGATGCCGTCGCCCTGGCACGCCTCGCACCTGCCGCCCTTTACATTGAAGGAGAATCGCCCCTGTCCGTAGCCGCGCATTTTTGCGTCCTGCGTCTCCGCGAAAAGCGCGCGAATATCGTTGAAAACGCCCGTGTAGGTGGCGGGATTGGAGCGCGGGGTGCGTCCGATGGGGCTTTGGTCGATCTCGATGACCTTGTCGAGGTGTTCAAGCCCGAGTATCTCCTTGTGTTTGCCGGAGACGGTCTTGGCGCGGTTGAGCTCGCGGGCGAGGGTTTTGTAGAGCACCTCGTTGATAAGCGAGCTTTTGCCCGAGCCGGAGACGCCCGTTACACAGACGAACTCGCCCAGCGGGATCTTTACATTGATGTTCTTGAGGTTGTTTTCGCGGGCGCCGCGGATCTCGAGGAACTTTCCGTTGCCCTTGCGCCGCTTTTCGGGCACAGGCACCGCGCGCTTGCCGCTGAGGTACTGCCCGGTGACCGAAGCCTCGCATGCCTTGACCGCCTCAACATCGCCCGCGCAGACTATTTCTCCCCCGTGGATGCCCGCTCCCGGGCCAACATCAACGATGTGGTCGGCGGCGTACATCGTCTCCTCGTCGTGCTCTACGACTATCACGGTATTGCCCAGATCGCGCAGGCGCTTCAGGGTGCCCAGCAGCTTTTCGTTGTCGCGCTGGTGCAGCCCGATGCTCGGCTCGTCGAGGATGTACAGCACGCCCATCAGCGAGCTGCCTATCTGCGTGGCGAGGCGGATACGCTGGCTCTCGCCGCCCGAGAGCGTTCCCGAGGAGCGAGAAAGGGTCAGATAGCCCAGCCCTACGCTCTTGAGGAAGTTGAGCCGTTCGCCGATCTCCTTGAGTATCTCCCTGCCGATAAGAGTCTCCTTTTCGTTTAGCTCCAGATTTTGCAGAAAATCGAGCGCGTCTACCACGCTCATCTTGCAAAAGTCTGAGATATTGATGCCGCCGACGGTGACCGCGAGGCTTTCGCGCGACAGGCGCTCGCCGTGGCAGGCGTCGCAGGGTATCTCTGTCATATATGAGCGTATCTCGTCCTTGACCCAGTTGGAGCCTGACTCGTGATAGCGTCGGTCGAGGTTGGTTATCACGCCCTCGAATTCACGCTCATAGGTGCCGCTGCCGTAGGCTGAACGGCGGTGTATCGTAAGCTTTTCGCCGCCTGTGCCGTAGAGTATCTTTTGGATAACATCCTCGGGGATGTTTTTGATGGGTTCTGTGAGGGAAAACTTGTAGCGGCGCGCCAGCGCCTCCATATACATCGCGGCGATCTGGCTGCCCTCCATAGCCCAGCCGCTGCCCTTGATGCCGCCGTCCGCGATGCTTTTTTCACGGTCGGGAAGGATCTTGTCCTCGTCTATTTTGAGGAACACGCCCAGACCCGTGCACTTAGGGCAGGCGCCGAAGGGATTGTTGAAGGAAAACATCCTGGGGCTGAGGTCTTCTATGCTAACGCCGTGCTCGGGGCAGGCGTACTTTTGCGAGAAGGTAACGTCCTTGCCGCCGACAAAGCTGACCATAACCAGCCCGCCGCTGAGCTTTGAGGCGGTTTCGATGCTGTCGGACAGGCGCGAGGAGATGCCGGGCTTGATAACAAGGCGGTCGACCACTACTTCTATATCGTGCTTTTTGTTTTTCTCTATCGGTATTTTCTCGGACAGGTCATAGATTATCCCGTCCACGCGCACACGGGCAAAACCCGACTTGCGGGCGGAATCGAGCACCTTTTGATGCTCGCCCTTGCGACCGCGCACCACGGGTGCGAGCAGCTGCAGCTTGCTGCCCTCTTCGTAGGAGAGGATCTTGTCTACGATCTGATCGACGGTCTGCTGGCGTATCTCTCTGCCGCAGACGGTGCAGTGCGGCACGCCGATGCGCGCGTAAAGCAGGCGCAGGTAGTCGTAGATCTCGGTTACGGTGCCGACTGTGGAACGCGGATTCTTAGAGGTCGTCTTTTGATCTATTGAGATCGCGGGCGAAAGCCCCTCTATGCTCTCCACGTTGGGCTTGTCCATCTGACCCAGGAACATCCGGGCGTAGCTGGAAAGGCTCTCCACATAGCGGCGCTGCCCCTCGGCGTAGATGGTGTCGAAGGCGAGCGAGCTCTTGCCCGAGCCGCTTAGCCCCGTTATGACCACCAGCTTATTGCGCGGTATCTCTACGCTTATGTTTTTCAGGTTGTGCTCCTTGGCGCCCCTGACTATGATTTTATCACTTGCCATAATATCCCTTGTTTCTGGTTAAGTTAATTCTGACTCAAAATAGTATAACATAAACTTTTTTAATTGACAAGAGCATTTCGAAAAGATGTTCGCAGGAAAATAAAGGCGCCCCCGAAGGGACGCCTAAAAGCACATCGGCTCATTATTCTTCTTCGTCTGTTTCGGTTTCAACAGGCTCGACATAGGTGCCGTTCATAACCTTTTCAAAGTCCTCGGCGCCCATCTTTTCGTACTTCATCAGATAAGCCGCTATCTCATGCAGCTTGTCGATGTTTTCACGCAGAAGCTGTTCGGCTCTCTCGTACGCCTTGTTTACTATGCCGAGCACCAGCTCGTCGATCTTGGCGGCGGTAGCTTCGGAATAATCCTGCGTTCTGCCGTAATCTCTGCCCAGGAACACGCTGCCGTCCTCGCTTCCGTAGTTGATGCAGCCCAGCTCCTTGGTCATGCCGTACTTGGTAACCATAGCGCGCGCGGTTTTGGTGGCCTTTTCAATATCGTTTGAGGCTCCGGTGGAAATGTCGTCGAGGATCAGCGCCTCGGCAACTCTGCCGCCCAGCGAAACCACTATGCTCTCAAGCATTTCGTTGCGGGAGCTGTAGGTCTTATCCTCGGTGGGCAGCGGCATGGTGTAGCCGCCCGCCATTCCGCGCGGTATGATGGAGATCTCGTGAACGGGATCCTGGGTCTCAAGCTTGTCGAAGAGGATGGCGTGACCCGCCTCGTGATAGGCGGTCAGCTTCTTCTCCTTGTCGCTCATCGCCTTGCTCTTCTTCTCGGTGCCGACCACTACCTTGATGGTCGCCTCCTCGATCTCCTTCATGGTGATAGCTTTTTTATCCGCTCTGGCGGCAAGCAGAGCCGCTTCGTTGAGCAGGTTTTCAAGATCCGCGCCTGTAAAGCCCGCGGTGGTCTTGGCTATGGTTTTGAGCTTGACGTCGGGAGCAAGCGGCTTTTTGCGGGCGTGCACCTTGAGGATAGCCTCTCTGCCGTTGATGTCGGGATAGCTGACGACGACCTGACGGTCGAAACGGCCCGGACGCAGCAGCGCGGGATCGAGCACGTCGGGACGGTTGGTGGCGGCTATGAGGATAACGCCCTCGTTTACGCCGAAGCCGTCCATCTCTACCAGCAGCTGGTTAAGGGTCTGCTCACGCTCGTCGTTGCCGCCGCCGAGGCCTGCGCCTCTCTGTCTGCCGACGGCGTCGATCTCGTCGATGAAGATGATACAGGGTGAGTTTTTCTTAGCCTGATCGAACAGATCGCGCACACGGGAAGCGCCCACGCCCACGAACATCTCAACGAAATCGGAGCCGGAGATTGAGAAGAACGGAACGCCCGCCTCGCCCGCTACAGCGCGTGCCAGCAGAGTCTTACCGGTTCCGGGAGGTCCCACGAGCAGCACACCCTTGGGGATGCGCGCGCCGAGCTTGTTGAACTTGTCGGGATTCTTGAGGAACTCCACGACCTCCTGCAGCTCTTCCTTTTCCTCGTCAGCGCCGGCGACATCCTCGAAGGTGGTCTTGCGCTTTTCGTCGTTGGTATTTTTGATTTTCGCCTTGCCGAAGCTCATTTCTCTGCCGCCTAAGCCTCCGCCGCCCATGCGGCGCATAAAGAAGATCCACGCGACAATGAAGATCAGTACCACGATGATGGTCGGGATAAGATCGAGCAGCAGGGAATTATCCGTGGCGCGTATCAGATTGTAGGTGATGGCGTCATCGGTGGTCATCGACTTTTTTACATAGGGGTCGACTTCGTCGAGGAAGCGCTGGATGTCCGCAAGCTTTCCCTTGACTATGTCATGACCGTTTTTGGTGCTGCTGGAGGAATTGACCGCATCCTTGTCCGACTGGATGATGTCGTTGTCATAAACGGCTTTTTTGCCTTCCTTCAGCTTGATGTTCACCTCGCCCGAGCCGTAGTTGACACTGAAGCTGTCAACGCGGTCGTCCACAAAGTACTGCACCAGAGTAGAGGTCTTTGGCGGGGTGCTGCGCATATTGGTGACAACAAACGCCACCACGATAACAAGCACTACCGCCATGGCGAACACCAGTATCAGATTGCGCCCCTTTTTCTTTTTTTCCATGGGAATCACTCCTTGTTTCGCGTTAGGTCACGGATGCCCCGCTTTTGCTCAAAAGCTATCCGCGCCGTCCGCTTACTATTCATATACCGAACGCTTTAAAATGCCTATGTAGGGCAAATTGCGGTATTTTTCATCGTAATCGAGACCGTAGCCGACGATGAACTCGTCGGGTATCTCGGCGCCGCAGTAGTCGGGCACAAAGGGCACCTTGCGGCGGCTGGGCTTGTCACAGAGGGTGACGACCTTTACCTCGCGCGCGCCGTTGGTAACCAGATGGTTGACGACGAAGTTGAGGGTGTTGCCCGAGTCGACTATATCCTCCACGATAAGGATGTCCTTGCCCGTGGGATCGATGCTGAGGTCTTTTACGATCTTCACCTTGCCCGAGCTCTCGGTGCCGCCGCCGTAGGAGGACGCCACCATGAAGTCGATGTCAAAGTCGAGGTCGATCCTCGTCATCAGCTCCGCCATAAAGACGATGCTGCCCTTGAGAAGTCCCACTAAGATGAATTCCTTGCCATTATAGTCTTTTTCGATCTGTTTTGCAAGCGACTTCACAATACTTTCAAGTTTTTCCTGTGAAATCAGGATGCTTTCAACGTCCTTATGCATCTTTTACTCCCCTTTTTTCAATAATAAAAGTATATTAAGCGTCAAGTCTGTTCCGCAGGGGCTGATTCTATTTCCAAACCCGCGGTTTTTTGCAGCGCCTCGCCCTGCTTGGAATAACCCAGCGCCTCGCACCAGAGCACGGTTTCGCCGCAGCACAGCAGCAGCAGCGAGCCTCTTTGCTCGGCGGGGATCTTTTGTTCGTTAAATGCCTTGCGCAGCGGCTTGGTGATACCGCGCTTTATGAAGGTGAAGCGGTCTTTGCCGCGCATGGTGCGGAACACGAGCTTGCTTGACCCTGCGTCAGAAACATCAGCGCGCGCCGCTATTAGTTTATCCCGATAGCGAAAGGAAATTTCGCCGTCAAAGGGAATTTCCAAATTGTTTTTTTCCTGGTTTTTTAATACAAACCGCAGAAGCTTCTGCTTGCAGACTGCCGTATACGCGCCCAAATCGACCGCGCCGCCCTGCTTTAATACAGATTCCAGCAGCGCGATATGCCGCGTCTCGGCGGCAAAGCCCGCTTCGCTTTGGCAGAGCAGCTCAAGCGCGGTGTAAAGCAGCGCCTTGTGCGCCTTAAGCAGCGGTTGCGCGCGGTAACCGTATTCGCTTCGCGCCTCGTCTAAAAGAACGAGCGCCTGACGGTGAAGGTAGTCGTTTGTGAGCGCCGCGCTCTCACAAAAGCGGGTGACCGCATCCTCCAGCCCGGGATTCAGCTCCTTTAAGACGGGGATAACGCGGTGGCGCAGCTTGTTGCGGGTGTAATCATCGCTGAGATTGGTGCTGTCCGTGACAAAGTCCAGCGCGTTGTCGGCGCAGCAGCGCTCTATCTGATCGCGCGTGCAGGCGATAAGCGGGCGGATATACACCCCTCGCTTGGGCGGAATGCCCGCGGCGCCCTTGACAGAGGTGCCTCGCGCCAGGTGGAACAACAGCGTTTCGGCGTTGTCGCTCGCGGTGTGCGCAGTAGCGACCTTAGCGCCGTACTCGCGTGAAAGCTCCTCAAAAAAGCGGTATCGCTCCTGTCTGCCGCACAGCTCCTCGCTGACGCCGCGTTGGGCTGCAAGCGCGGGGACGTCGGAGCGCCGTGTGAACAGCGGGATGTTATAATTCTCACAAAGAATTTTGCAGAAATGCTCATCGCGCGTCGCCTCCTCGCCTCGGATAAGGTGGTTGAGGTGAGCGGCATATAAAGTCAAATCATATGTTTCTTTTATAGAATAAAGAATATAGAGCAGCGCGGTGGAATCCGCTCCGCCCGAAAGCGCGACTATCACCCTGTCGCCGCTTTGCAGCAGTTGATAGCGTTCTATCGTCTGCCGCACCGCGTCAATCATAACGTGTCTCCACATCGGTGAAGCGCATAAACTCGCCCTGCCAGTGCAGCTTGACGGTGTTCATCTCGCCGTGGCGGTTCTTGGCGACTATGCACTCGCCGGAATTGACGTCGACCGCGGGCGCGGCGGCGTCATCGTCGTTGTTTTTGTCGTAGTAGCCCTCGCGGTACAGAAACAGCACTATGTCCGCGTCCTGCTCGATAGAGCCGGAATCTCTAAGGTCGGAGAGCTGCGGCCGGTGATCGGGTCGCTGCTCTGAGGCACGCGACAGCTGGGAAAGCGTGATGACCGGGACGTTTAGCTCCTTAGCCATGATCTTAAGGCTGCGGGTGATCTCGGAGATCTCGTTAACGCGGCTCTCGATGCGGCGCGTGCTGGACATAAGCTGCAGGTAATCCACCACTACCAGGTCGATCTCGCGCAGTCGGCGCAGGCGCGACTTCATTTCCGTGATGGTGATACCGGGGGTGTCGTCTATATATAGGTTGGCGTTTTTTAAGATGTCGCTCGCGGGCACAAGGCGCTGCCACTCCTCGTCGCTAAGCTTGCCCGTGCGCAGCTTGGTGCCGCCGACGAGCGCTTCGGAGGAGAGCAGACGGCTGGCGAGCTGCTCCTTTGACATTTCCAGCGAGAAAAACGCCACCGATTTTTTGCTTTGACAGGCGACGTTGCGCGCGATGTTGAGCGCAAAGCTGGTCTTGCCCATACCGGGACGGGCGGCGAGTATGATGAGGTCGCTGCGGTTGAGTCCCGTGATGACGCGGTCCAGGTCGCTGATGCCCGTTGAAACCGGACGCACGCTTTCGTCGGCGTCGCGGTTGAGCGAGTCGAGCCTTTCAAAGGTTTGCAGCAGCACGGAGCTAAGCCGTTCCAGACCGCCCTTTTCGCTGCCGCTGCGGATGTCGAAGATGCGCTGTTCGGCTGAGTCGAGCAGCACCGAAGGTTCGTCCTCGCCCGCGGTTGCGTCGTCGATTATTTCGCGCGAGGCGGTGATAAGACGGCGCAGCTTGTACCGGTCGGCTACGATCTGCGCATAGGACGCGGCGTTTGAGGGCGCGGGGCAGTTGTCGATGAGGTCGACCAGATAAGTCTTGCCTGTTGTTTCGTCAAAGCCGCTATTCTGTTTTAATTTGTTGAGCAGCGTTACAAAGTCAATCGCCTGTCCGAAATTCATCATTTCCTGCATCGCGGAAAAAATTTGCCTGTGCAGGGAAATGTAGAAGTAGTCGGCGGTTTTTACATAGTCTAGCACGGGGTCGAACATCGAGTTATCAATGATGATCGCACCCAGTACCGCCTGCTCCGCTTCGGCGCTGTAGGGCAGGTTGGCGGGATTGTAATCGCTTGTAAAAGTATTTTCAGCCATAGTTCAGTGGTCAGTGTTTTATTCCCGATACGGGTCTTGCGGCGTCTGTATTACAGTTCGGTTACCTTGACGTCGATCTTGGCGGAAATGCCGGTGTATAGCTTGACCTCAGCCTTGTAGGTACCGAATTCCTTGATGTCGCGCTCCAGCACAACCTTGCGCTTATCGACGGGGATGTTGTAGCGGTGCTTGATCTCCTCCGCGATCTGCTTGGAGGTGATGCTGCCAAAGAGCTTTCCGCCCTGACCGGCGCGCGCCTTCATTTCAAAGACCTTGCCCTCGAGCTGCTTTTTGTAGCCCTCAGCCTGCGCTTTTTCGGTTGCGATCTTGTATTGCTTGGCGTTCTCGGCGTTCTTATACTCGTTCATCGCCTGAGCGTTAGCTTCCTTAGCCATCTTTTTGGGCAGAAGATAGTTGCGCGCGTAGCCGTCGGACGCCTCTACCAGCTCTCCCCTTTTGCCGAGAGATTTGATATCCTGTAATAAAATTACCTTCATTTTGATTTCCTTTCCTGCCTAGGGGGCCTCGTCCTCGCTGAGCGCGGCGTCGATCGCCGCCTTCAGCTGCAAAAGCGCCTCCGGCATGGTGGTATTGTAAAGCTGCGTAGCCGCCATCGTCTGATGGCCGCCGCCGCCCATTTGCTCCATAATGACCTGAACGTTTATCCTGCCGTAGCTGCGCGCGGAAATGTTGATGCGCTCCTTGTCCGGAAACACCACGAAAGACGCCGCAACGCCCGAGAGCGTGAGCATTTCATCCGCCGCCTGTGCCGCGGCAAGCCGCATATCGGCGTCGGTTTTCTCGGACGAGGAGATAGCGCAGCCCTTGTATACGGTGCTGCGGCAGACGATGTCCACCTTTTCGCGGTAGGTCTCGATGCTGCCCGAGAACATCTCCTTTACGGTCAGGGTGTTCGCGCCCTTTTTGCGGAGATAAGCCGCCGCCTCAAAGGTGCGCACACCTGTTTTAAGCACAAAGTTTTTGGTGTCGAGCATGATGCCCGCAAGCATAGCGTCCGCCTGTATGTAGCCCAGCGGCTTGTCGTCGAGATAGCTGATTATCTCCGCGCACATTTCGCTGGCGGAGGAAGCCGAGGGCTCGTGGCAGAAAACAAGCGCGTTGTTGATGTAGTTGACCGCGCGGCGATGATGGTCGATAACGACCACCTTTTTACACTTATCATACAGCTCAGGACTTTCGAGAGAGGTCTTGAGATGGGTGTCCGCGATTATCAGCAGGGTCTTGGCGGTCACGCCGCGCATCGCTTCCTCGGGGCTGATGAAGATGTGCCCGTCGAGGCGCTCGTCGGCGTATTCTATGAGCCGCAGCGCCATTGAGGTGTCGCGGTTTATCACGACCTTGCTGTAGCGCTTGAAGGATTTCTCCATGATGCACTGCAGACCTATAGCCGCGCCCACGCAGTCGAGGTCGGAAAAGCGGTGTCCCATTATGTACACCTTGTCGGCGTCGGCGACCGCGCGGCTGATGGCGTTGGCGATGACGCGCATACGCACCTTGCTTACCTTTTCGGTCGCCGCGGCGGTGCCTCCGAAGAACTCATAGCTGCCGTCGCGTATGACGGCGACCTGGTCGCCGCCTCTGCCCAGCGCCATTTCCAACGCCTTGCGGGCGTTCATTTCGCTGTCCTTAACCAGCTTGGCGCCGCGGCAAAGTCCAACGGAGATGGTGGCGATGTGGCGGTTTGAGGAAATGGAACGGACGTTTTTGAGGACGGGGAATTTTTGCGCGATCATCTTTTCAACATCGCAGTCGCGGAAAACTATCATATAGCGGTTGTTTCCGAGCCGCTTGAACAGGGCGTTGTAGTCGATCGCCCAGCCCTGAAGATTCGCCTCTACCGAAATGGCTACGTTGGAGTAGCTCTCGTCGGAATCGGTGAAGAAGTCCTCGGCGTTGTCAAAGCTTATCAGCGCCACACAGGGCGTGTTGGCGTGGTACTCACGCGCGATCTGCTTGAAGTCGGTGTTGTCGATGAAGTGACACACAGCTCCGCCTTCTCGATTGGAGATAGCGTAAACAGTGAACTCCTTGCCCTCTATGGCGATGTCCGCGCCCTCGCTGTCGGTGATGTCAGCGATATTAAAGCCCGGCAGATAGGCATTTATGCTGTCCCCCTCGGGGCTTCTGCCGCCGCAGATGCTCTTTCTGAAGCGGGCGTTGCACCAGACGATGTCGCCCTTTTCGCCCGCTACGGCGATGGGATATTTATATTTTTCAAGATATTCGGAATCTATGCCGACGATATGCTCCGCGGTATTTCGGACCATGCTTCGGATATAGCTGCGAAAACGCAGCGACAGAGCCAGCACCGCCGCGAACGCCAGCACGGAAATACCCAGCTCGACGTAGAAAAGCACGGTGTTGTAGGTGCTCATAAAGGTCGCCATAAGCAGCATGACCAAGCCGAAGATGATGAACCACGGCGTCAGCATCCATTGTCGTTTTTTCATAGTGTTTCAGTTTTTCAGTCAGAAAATGATCTTAAGGCAACGCCGCACGATCCACGGCGCGCGCCTTATTTAATCTTACTGCGCGATTTGCATAATCAAATAATACGGTATAGCCTTGGCTTTCAAATCAAACTTCCTGCAGGATGGGAAGTATCATAGGCGAACGGCGGGTGCGCTGTGAGATAAGCTTGGAGATCTCCTCGCGCAGACGGTTTTTGATAACGCCCCACTCCTGGATGTTCTTTTCGGCGCAGTCCTCAAGGATACTTAGCGCGAGCTTGCGCACCTCGTCAAGCAGCCCCTCGCTCTCACGCACATACACAAAGCCGCGCGAAACGATGTCGGGACCGCTGATAACGTGACCGTCGTAGACGTCGAGAGAGGCTACGATGATGATAAGACCGTCCTGTCCCAGATGCTTTCTGTCGCGCAGGACGATGCTGCCGACGTCGCCGACGCCCAGACCGTCAACAAACACCTTGCCCGCGGGAACCGAGCCGGTGATCTTCATGTGGTCGTCGCAGATCTCGACAGTTTTGCCTATGTCGGCGATACAGATGTTCTTTTTCTTCATGCCGAGGAACTCAGCCAGCTCAGCGTGCTTGCGCAGATGCTTTTGCTCGCCGTGTACCGGAATGAAGTACTTGGGCCGCACCAGACGGTGCATAAGCTTTAGCTCCTCCTGACAGGCGTGACCCGAAACGTGTACCTCGTACATTGACTCGTAGATCACCTTGCAGCCGCGTTTCAAAAGCTCGTCGACAATGTTGCCTACGGATTTTTCGTTGCCCGGGATGGGGTTTGCCGAGATGATGATGAAGTCGCCCTCACCCACCATTACCTTGCGGTGGTCGGAATAAGCCATGCGTGACAGCGCGCTCATCGGCTCGCCCTGGCTGCCCGTGGTTACGAGCACCACCTGATTAGGCTCATATTTTTTCAGAGCGTCTATGTCTATAAGGATGTTCTGCGGCAGATGCAGATAGCCCAGCTTGCCCGCAACGTCCATGTAGTTTACCATGCTTCTGCCTGAGAAGGCGACCTTTCTGCCGTACTTCTCGGCGCAGTTGATTATCTGCTGAACACGGTTGACGTTGGAGGCGAAGGTGGCGATGATGATGCGGTACTGCTCCGCCTTTTTAAACAGACCGTCTAGGCTCTCGGACACCATCTGCTCGGTGGGCGTATAGCCCGCGCGCTCGGCGTTGGTACTCTCCGCCAGCAGCGCAAGCACTCCCTCGTCGCCGACCTTTGCAAAGCTGGAAAGGTCGATGGTGTCGCCGCTGATGGGGGTACAGTCGATTTTGAAGTCGCCCGTATGGACAAGGGTGCCGCCCGGCGTCTTGATGGCAAAAGCCACCGCGTCGGGGATGGAATGATTTACATGGATGAATTTTATCTCCATGCAGCCCAAGCGTATGGTACTGCCCGCGTTGACGACATTGAGCTTAGCCTTGTTGATAAGGCTGTGCTCACGCAGCTTGTTCTCGACCAGACCCAGCGTAAGGGGCGTGCCGAACAGCGGCACGTTGACCTTTGACAGCAAAAACGGCAGTCCGCCGATGTGATCCTCATGTCCGTGGGTAAGCACGATGCCGCGCACACGGTCGACATTTTGCTCGATATAGGTGAAATCGGGGATGACCAGATCCACGCCCAACATATCGCCGTCGGGGAACGCCATTCCGCAGTCGACGATGACTATGTCGTTTTCGCACTCGATCACCGTAATATTCTTGCCTATCTCATTGAGTCCTCCCAAAAACGACACCTTGACAGGCGGCTTCTTGACAGCCTTTACCGAAGCGCGCGGCTTGTTTTTCGGCTGCTTGCTATTTTGGGGACGGTTTTCTGCTTTTCTGTTGTTCTTCGAGTACCAGTTTTGTTTTAGCTTATAGTTTTTTCTCTGGTTTTTTGCACTCACAAAAATAAACCTCCGTATATTATTATTTTTCCCGTTCAAAATTTCGTGTATTTGACCTGATACACATATTCAGTTTATTTTACCTCAAAAGCCCCCTAAATGTCAATATGATAAAAGAAATATAAATATTTTCACGAACCCTCTTGCGTTTGTGCCGCGTTTGTGGCAGAATAGTTTCCGAAAGGAAGGTACAAATATGAAAAGAGTTGAATTGTTTACCGACGGCGCGTGCAGCGGGAACCCTGGTCCCGGCGGCTGGGGCGCGATACTCCGCTATAACGGCGTGGAAAAAGAGCTTTCCGGCGGCGAAGCCGACACCACCAACAACCGCATGGAGCTTTCGGCGGTAATAAACGGGCTTAAGGCGCTAAAGGAGCCCTGCGAGGTAGCGCTGTACAGCGATTCGCAGTATGTATGCAACGCGCTGAAGCTGGGCTGGGCAAAAAAATGGCGCGCCAACAACTGGATGCGCAACAAGAAGGAGCCTGCCCTGAATCCCGAGCTTTGGGAGGAACTGCTCAGTCTTTGCGAGATCCACAAGGTGGAGATCAACTGGGTGAAGGGTCACGCCGGTCATCCCGAAAACGAGCGCTGCGACCGCCTGGCGGTGGCGCAGAGCCAAAAATATCAGGGCGGCACCGCGTGAACGAATGATCTGCCCTACTCTATGATATGGAAAATAACGGCAAAATATACAGACGCAAGCTGCCGGCGCGACCTCGTTGTGAGACCGCACCGGCAGCTTTTATGTTTATTATTTTGAATATTTAGTGTAAGTTATCCCAAACCTTCCCGTTAACAGGGCACCGTCTGACATTGTCCTTAAGCGGCGCCGAAAGCTATTTCTTTTCGGTAAGCAGCTTGTTGAGCTCGTCAAGGAAGGTGTTGATGTCCTTGAACTGGCGGTAAACGGAAGCGAAGCGCACATAGGATACCTCGTCCACCTTTTTGATCTCCTCCATCGCCAGCTCGCCTATACGGGCTGTGGTGACCTCGCGCTCAAGGGCGCTCTGGATCTTGGTTTCGATGGTGTTGACCATGGACTCGATCTGCTGGAGAGACACGGGGCGCTTTTCACAGGCGCGCAGGATGCCCGCAGTGAGCTTGTTGCGGTCGAAGACCTCGCGGGATTTGTCACGCTTTACTACGATGATAGGCACGGTCTCGATGATCTCGTGGGTGGTGAAACGCTTGCCGCATTTCAGACATTCTCTGCGGCGGCGGATCCTTTCGCCGTCGTCGGCGGAACGCGAATCGATGACCTTGCTTTCTTCAAAACCGCAATAGGGACACTTCATAGATACTCACCTCTATTTTTCTATAGAATAATTATATCATAGAATAATAGATAATACAAGCTACAAAATATTACAAATCATTAATCACCTTGAGGCAAGTGACCTTAGAAGTTTCTGTAGCGCTTGACGTCTCTGTTTTTCTTTTTGCGGTAGCGGTGTATCTTGGCGGCGATGATGTAAATAAGCACCACAACGAGGATAACGCCGATGACGATCAAAAACCAGTAGGACTTGAATATCACGCCCATGGCGCTGAAGGTGGCAACGGCGCCGCTGCGGTCTACGCTTTCCGCCGGACAGAGGTTGACGCTCTCGATAAGCTGCTCCTCCCCTGTTTTGGAGTCGACATAATAAACATCGGCAGTGCCCACCACCTGATTAGTCTTTAAGGGAGCGCTCAGCTCTTTTGGCACGTTTTCTTTTACCACGATGTTTTCGGGACCCAGATCGACCGGAAGGATAGCGTTAATATCCTTTTCGGGCACCAGCGTTATGGTCTTTTTGTTCATCGCGTTGTTCAGCTTGACCTCGCAGATGGGGGTTTCGGCGGTCTTAACGGGCTGGAGCTTTAGCTGCACCAGACACCAGCGGAACAGGTCTGCCGCGTCGGTAAAGGTGTAGTACTCCTCCTGCACGCCCTCCTTGTAGGGCGCTCCCAGCAAGATGAGCATATAAGTCTGTCCGCCCTCGGAGGCAGTGGTCACCAGACAGCGGCCCGCCTCGTCGGTGGTGCCGGTCTTGATGCCCTTGGCGTACATATAGTAATACTCGGTAGAGGGATCGATGAGCTTGTTGGTGGTGACAAGCGGTGTGTCGTCGCCCTTGCAGGTGTAGCTTACCGTGTTGGCGATTAGCTCAAAATCGGGAAGCGTGAGGGCGTATTCGGTGATCTTTTGCAGATCGCGGGCGGTGGTGTAGTGGTCGGGGTCGTGAAGTCCGTCGGGATTTGCAAAATGGGTGTTTTCACAGCCCAGTTCCTCAGCCTTGGCGTTCATTTTGTCAACGAAAGCCTGGATGTCACCGTTGCCTACATAATCCGCCAGCACCATAGCGGCGTCGTTGCCGGAGGGCACCATAAGGCTGTAGAACAGGTCGGTCACCGACACCTTTTCGCCGATGTGGTCGGAAAGAAATGCCATGGAGCTGCCTGTGTTGCGCAGCTCGTCGATGATGGACTGCTTGATGACCACGCTTGTGTGCTCTATGTCCTCAATGTTTTCATAGGCGACTATGTAGGTCATTATTTTGGTGGTGGAGGCAGGGTACATCTGCTTGTCGGCGTTTTTCTCATAAACCACCTGTTTATTGTCCATGCTTACCAGAAGGATCGCCTCCGACATGGTCTTCACGTCGTTGGGAAAGGTAAGCGCACCGACTGCGCTCAGCGAAACGCTGAGGACGATCATCAGCGCGAGGCTGACGGAAAAGATCATGCATAATACTTTTTTCATGGGCGTTTCTCCTTAATTGAGTATATTCTGTCCCCCGCGCGCGAAGAGCCGCTCTACCTCTGCATTGAGCAGACGCAGTTCGTCACAGCGCAGGTCTTTGTATATGAAAATTATGTCATCGGCGATTTTTTGGGAAAGCTCTAAGCTTTTGGAGTCCGCGAAATCGGCGATGGAAAGCTGAGGCAGCCCGTGCTGGCGCTCTCCGAAAAAATCGCCGGGTCCTCGCATTTTCAGATCCTCGTCGGCTATTTTGAAGCCGTCGTTGGTGCTGCACATAACGCGCAGCCGCTCCATTGTAACGGGGCCGCGGTTGTCGCTGACAAGGATGCAGTACGACTGAAACTCTCCCCTGCCTACGCGCCCGCGCAGCTGATGGAGCTGCGAAAGCCCGAATCGCTCGGCATTTTCTATCATCATAACCGAGGCGTTCGGCACATCCACGCCAACCTCGATGACGGTCGTAGCCACCAGCAGCCCGTATTTGTTGGCGGCGAAATCCGCCATCAGCCGCTCCTTCTCGTCGGGCTTGGTCTTGCCGTGCACCACCGCTACGGGGATGTCGGAAAAGTCGCGCAGCATAAGCTCGGCGGCGTATTCCTCGGCGGAGGCTAAGCCCTCCGTCTCGCCCTCCTCGATAAGCGGACAGACGATGAACGCCTGCCTGCCCTGCGCTATCTCGCTTTTGATGAAGGCGTATATCTTCTTGCGGTCGGCAGCGCCGCGCAGCACCGTGCGCACGGGTTTGCGCGAAGGCGGCAGCTCGTCGATGACGGAGATGTCGAGATCGCCGAAGATTATCAGCCCCAGCGTGCGGGGTATCGGAGTGGCGCTCATTACCATAAGGTGCGGGTTTTCGCCCTTGCCGAGCAGGGCGGCGCGCTGGGCGACTCCGAAGCGGTGCTGCTCGTCGGTGACGGCTAGCCCCAGCCGGTGGAACTCCGTTTTGTCGGTGATTAGCGCATGAGTGCCTATGACGAGGTCGATCTCCCCCGACAAAAGCCCTTCTCGCACACGCTTTTTCTCGCTTTCCCTGAGAGAGCCGGTAAGCAGCTCCACCCTAAGTCCGGTGGGTTCCAAAAGGGCGGACAGTGTGTTGAAGTGCTGCCGCGCCAAAATTTCGGTGGGCGCCATAAACGCCGCCTGAAAGCCGTTTTTTGCCGCCGTGTAGCACACGGACGCGGCGACCGCAGTCTTGCCCGAGCCTACGTCGCCCTGAACCAGACGGTTCATCGGCGCGCCTCGGCGGGTCATGTCACCGACACAGTCGGCTATTGCGCGCCTTTGGGCGCCTGTAAGCTCAAACGGCAGCAGCCGCTCAAAGTCGGCGGAGAAGTCTTTATTTATCTTAACACCGGTGACGCCGCGGCTGTGCCCTCTAAGGCTTTTCATGCCCAGGTTGAGCACCAGCAGCTCCTCGGTGACAAGGCGTTTGCGGGCAGTGTCCAGCGCCTCGCGCGTCATTGGAAAATGGACATCGCCGAGCGCCTGCTTCAAACCGCAAAGCCCGTACTTTTCGCGGATAGGCTCGGGTATGGGGTCGTTGACCTCCTCGGGCAAAAGCTGCAGCGCCTGTTCCACCGCGTTGGAGATATGCTTGCTGACCAGCCCCGCGGTGGTGTGGTAAACGGGATGTATGCCCGCGCCCTTTGACGCCGGAGAAAAGGTGGGCGCAAGCATTTGCGCTCCGTATTTATCGACGGTTATTTTTCCAAAGAAGAAATATTCGGCGCCGTAAGCCAGCATTTGACTGATGTAGCGGTTGTTGAACCAGACCAGCTTGAGCGTACCTGTGTCATCGTACACCGTGGTTTTTGAGATTATGCGTCCGCCGCCGATCATCGCGTCGGACACGGAGGTGCCCAGCACCGCCTTTATGCAGTAGGTGCCGCCCTCCTGAAGATTTTTAATTTTTTCAACGGAAGTCCAGTCCTCGTAAGCGCGGGGGTAATAGTTCAGTAGTTCTCCTACAGAATCGACCCCGAGCTTTCGGAACAGCTCCGCGCGTTTTTCCCCGACTCCCCTAAGGGTGGTCAGAGGTGTTTTGTATAATGAAGCCATCTTATAAAGCAGGTTATCTGTTGCCGATAACAGGTAGTCGGCAGGTGATTTGGGCAGCGCCGCACTTTCTTCGGCGCGCCTTGCCTTTTTTTATCAGCATGCAAAAAACTATTGCAGTCCGCACACGCGGTATAGCCTTATGCCTGTTTACTAAAAAGAGCAGGGGGCTTGCCCCTGCCCTTGCAGCAGTCATTTTTATTCCACGCTGAGGATGAAGTAGTAGATAGGCTGGTCACCCTTGACCAGCGAGATGTCGGCGCGTGAACCGAACTTATCCCTTAACTCCTCATAGGCTTTGTTGGCGTCCTCTTCGCTGACGTCCTCGCCGTAGATGAGGGTGATAAAGGCGGTGTCGCGGCTGACCATATCCTTTGCGAGCTTGACCAGCGCCTTTACGGCGTTTTTCTCGGTGATGGTAAGCTTGCCGTTGCGAAGCGCGATGATGTCGCCCTCTTTTATCTTCTTGCCGCCGAACTCGCTGTTGCGCGCCGCGAAGGTCACCAGACCTGTGCCGACGCCGTGAGCCGCGTCCATCATAAGCTGTGCGTTGCTCTCGGGCGAGATCTCGGGATCGAAGTTGAGCAGAGCGGTCATTCCCTGCGGGATGGTGCGGGTGGGAACGATGACCACCTTTCTGTCGGTGACGAGCGGAACGGTCTGCTCAGCCGCCAAAATGATGTTTTTATTGTTGGGCAGCACATATACGGTCTTTGCAGGAGTGCCCAAAACCGCCTCGAGAATGTCGTCGGTGCTGGGGTTCATGCTCTGACCGCCCGACACCACATTGGTGCAGCCTAAGTCGTGAAACAGTGTAGTCATACCCTCGCCCGCGGCAACGGCGACGAAGCCGAAGGGCTCCTCGGGCTCGGCGAAGGCAAAGGTTTCCTTCTTCTTCTTTTTCTTCTTGGTGCTCTTGTTGTTCTTTTTGGCGTTCTTGTGCTGCTCCTTCATGTTCTCTACCTTGACAGCGAGCAGCTGGCCGTAGCCCAGACCCTTTTCAAGCACCACGTTGGGCGTTTCGGTGTGGACGTGCACCTTGATGATCTCCTCATCGTTGACCATGACAACACAGTCGCCGATGGTTTGTAAAAAGCTCCTGAGATCGTCTGGCTCGAGCGTACACTCGGGGTCTCTGCCCACGATGATCTCGGTGCAGTAGGTGAACTCGATGTCGTCGTCGAACTCGGCAGCGGCACTGTCAAAGCTCTCCATGGTGAGCGCCTGTGTCTCCTCGTATTCAACGATCTCGCCGTCCTTGATATAGCAAAGCATGCCCTCAAAGATAGAGCAAAGACCCTTGCCGCCCGCGTCCACTACGCCCGCCTTCTTCAAAACGGGGAGCAGCTCGGGGGTGATGGCGAGCGCGTCGTTAGCCTTGTTTACAATAGCCTGCCAGACATAAACGGGATCGGCGTTCTCGCGGGACGCCTCGACGCCCGCCTCGTAAGCCATTCTGGCAACGGTGAGGATCGTGCCCTCGGTGGGCTTGGCAACCGCCTTGTAAGCGGCGTCAACGCCGATGCCGAGCGCAGCGGCGATGTTTTTGCCGTTGACCTCCTCCATATCCTTGAGTCCCTGAGCAAAGCCCCTGAACAGGATGGAGGTGATTACGCCCGAGTTGCCTCTGGCGCCTCTGAGCATGGCTTTCGCGGCGATCTCAGCGACCTCGCCTGCGGTCTCGCCGTCGTATTCCTCCAGCGCTCTCGCAGCAGCCATAATGGTCATAGACATATTGGTACCCGTGTCGCCGTCCGGCACAGGGAAGATGTTGAGGTCATTGATGTGATTTTTCTGCACGCTGATGTTGTGCGCGCCGGAAATTATCGCATTCTTTAAAATCTCTCCGTTAATCATAAAAGCACGTCCTTTTACTTTCAAGGTGTTATATTACACATTACCATTCCTTATTATACAGGGTTTTGAATGATTTTTCAATAGGTTATTGGTAAAAAAATGTCTATTCAACGCGCATACTTTCGGCACTTTTGCACTTTCCGCTGTTGTCGTCAACATCAAACAACACAGCTTCCATACTGCACTCTCCGTTTGCCTGTTCAAAACGCGCGGGCATTTTGGTTTTGAATTTTTCGATTATTATTTCGGTTTTTACTCCGAGCACCGAATGGATAACGCCCGTCATGCCTACGTCGGTGATATAGCCCGTGCCCTTAGGCAGCACCTGCGCGTCCGAGGTCTGCACATGGGTGTGGGTGCCGAACACAGCGCTTACCCTGCCGTCCAGGTAGTAGCCCATGGCGCGCTTTTCGCTGGTAGCCTCGGCGTGAAAATCCACCAGGATGATCTTGCTGCTCGCACGGGCGAGCATGCGGTCGACAACGTCAAAGGCGCAGTCCAGCCCGCTTTCGAGGAACATATTGCCCATAAGGTTGATGATGCTTACCACCCTTCTGCCCATGTCGAGCTCGACTATGCCGCTGCCCGGCGTAGTGCCGTCGGGATAGTTCGCGGGTCTTGCCGTAAAGGGACTTTGCTCAAGGTAGTCATAAATCTCCCTGCGGCGAAAGGCGTGGTTGCCCAGAGTTATCGCGTTCACTCCGCTGTTGAACAGAAAATCTGCGGAAGCGGGCGTGATGCCGTTGCCGTCGGCGGAGTTTTCGCCGTTGCAGATAACCGCGTCTATGCCCTTGACCCTCTTGAGCGCGGGCAGCTTCTCGCGCAAAAAGCGGCAGCCCACGCTGCCCACCACGTCGCCGATACATAATATACGCATAATGATTCCCCCTGCCGAACCTGATAATATGGATTATACTATTCTTCGGCGCTGAAATCAACACTTTCGGCGATATTCTCGTTAAAAACGTAGGAGCAAGCGCAGGTGAAGCCCTCCGCTGTTTCGCTGAGCGTCACCTGCTTTTTCGTCACCCGTCCCCTGCCCCGTTCAAACACCTCGTATAGCAGCAGGGCGTTGTCAAACACCTGTCGGGCGCGGTCTTGGGTGTCGGCGAAGGTCTCACGGCGCAGCTCTCGGGCGGTCTCGGTTACGACCCCCAGCGGCAGCGCCGTGCCGTTGAGATACGCCTCCGCAGAGCCGCAGGTGTAGGCGGCGTTGGGAAAGCTGACAAACGAAAGCGAGCAGGGCACCTCAAGCCCCAAAAACGACAGGCGGCGGCGAAAGGATCTATTTTCCGTTAAAGAATCATAAACGCAATACTTCGGCAGGCTGAGCTGCTTTTCGGTGTAAACGTCCGCCCACACATCGGCCTTGGCGCGCAGGCAGCGCACCGTGTTCTGCTTTGTGACGCTGACTCCGCTGACCAGCAGGTCGCCCTTCGCGACGCCGCTGCCGACCTTTACCTGAGCCTCGCCGTTCTTCGCGGTGATTTTGGTTATGACGCCGTCGGCGGACGCCTTTATATTGCAGGGGGTATCCTTCTCCTCCAGCTCGGGCTTTTTCACCTTTTCCCTGACCTCAACAGTGGCGCGGCTGCCGTGAAGGTTCACGCTTACCCAGCCTATCTCCTCGGTTTTAAGCAGTATATCGCGCTTTGCCTGTCCGGTGTCGATCCCCTTTGTATAGGCGCCGATTCTCACGCCGCTTTCGGCGAGCAGGGCGGTAATACGCTGCTCGCTGACCGTCTCATTACCCGTTACGGTGATGTTCCAGACAAACTGCGAAAGCGTCAGCAGCAGCACAGCGCCCAGCGCCGCGCCGACGGGAAGCCCCGCTCTGCCCCTATACCGTGCGACAAAAAACGGCAGCCCGCGCTTTTTGAGCACCTGCGTACGCACTCCTGCCCTGCGCGCCACGGGGCGGACAGCCTTGTAGTCCGACACGAACATCCGCGCCTGCAAGCCCTGCGGTGAGGGTTGGCTGTTCCACAGCCGAATACCGCGCTGCGCGCAGAGATTGAGGAACCGCTCAGGGGTCCTGCCTATTACGCGAAAGCCGACAAAGCCCCTTGCGTAACGAATGAAGCTGACTAACATATTTTGCCTCCGCTCACGATAAAAATTCTATTTTAGAAATAAAACCGTCGATCTCCACACAGGAACCCGACACGCACCGCAGCCTGAGTCCTCTGCCGTGAAAGGAGATCAGCATCCTGCCGGTGTTGATTTTGATGTTTTCGTTTTCGTACAGCAGCACGCCCGTGGAACCCTCTACCGTCACGCTGCGGTTGCCCAGCATTTCAAGCTGTGGCGCGCTGCCCATATCGGGTCGCGGCAGCCTCCGCGTTATCTCTTTTGCCAATTCAGTCACCTCATTAATAAATATGAGGCTGAGTGAATAGATATTATCAGGTGATGCTATGTTTATCAACGCCTCTATACGAAAAGCGCTTACCGGTGCAAAGGCGGCTCTGGTACTTACGCTCTGCGCCCTGCTGCTAGCCTTTTCCGAAAGCAGCCGCGAGGGCGTAAAAACGGGCTTGGAGCTGTGTCTGCGGGTGCTGACGCCCTCCCTGTTCCCCTTTATGGCGCTGACGCACCTCTTTGTGAAAACCGGACTGTGCGGCGCTTTGGGCAGACCGCTGAGCCGCCCGTCAAAGCTGCTGTTCGGGCTGAACGGGGCCTTGTCTGCCGTTCTGCTGCTGAGTCTTGTGGGAGGTTATCCGGTCGGCGCAAGCGGTATCGGCAGTCTGCGCAGGCAGGGCGCGGTAGATGACAGGGACGCAGAGCGGGCGGCGCTGTTTTGCGTCTGCGCGGGACCGGGATTCGTGCTGAGCTTTGTGGGCGGCGCGGTGTACCACAGTGCCGCTATCGGGCGGGCGATCCTGTTTTCGCAAGTGCTTTCGGTGTTGATTACGGGCTGCATCGCGCGAATCATATTTCCGATAAAGAAGAATACCGCCCGCAAAGAGGAGCCGCCGGTAAAAGCTCTGCCCTTCGGTCAGGCGTTGGCAGCATCGGTGTACGCCGCCGCCGAGGGTATGCTGGCCATCTGCGCCTATGTGCTGGCGTTCTCGTCGCTGGCGGGGATACTTTCGGCGCTGATAGCCGACAGAGCGGTGCTGGGCGCCTGCTTTACCTTGCTGGAGGTCAACACGGCGGTCAACGCGCTCGCGCCGTGGGCGCCGGTGGAGCAGGTAGCCTTTGCCGTGGGCTTCGGCGGCTTATGCGTGCATTTGCAGATCTTCGCGGCACTGGGAGAGGTCAGGGTCAACCGCCCGCTGTTTTTCTTATTCAGAATTATGCAGGGCGCTTTGACCGCGGGCTTCTGCCACCTTATACTAAGGCAGGACCGCCGCGCGGTGGCGGTATTCTCCACCGCCGGGCAAGCTCAGGGGTCGCTTATCGGCGGAAGCCTGCTCTCGGGGGCGGCGCTTCTGGCGGTCATACTCTGCTTCTTTATCTCGATCAAGCAAACGAAAAATCAATAGGAGGGATTCTATGTGTGGGATCGCAGGATGGATTGAAAAGGACAGCCGCATGGCGGACCGCGGCAAAACGCTGAGGGCGATGTCGGAGAGCCTGGAGCGGCGCGGACCCGACGAAAACGGCACCTATATCAACGGCGACACCGCCCTGCTTCACCGCAGGCTGGCGGTCATAGACCGCGAAAACGGCAAGCAGCCCATGTCCGCGCGGCACAAAGACTCAAACTACGTCATCGTCTACAACGGAGAGCTGTACAACAGCACCGCTCTGCGCGAGGAGCTAAGAGCGGACGGGTTCCACTTTAGGGGTCACAGCGACACCGAGGTAGTGCTGAAAACCTTTATCAAATACGGCGCGCGCTGCGGCGAAAAGCTTAACGGGATATTCGCCTTCGCGGTGTTCAACACCCGCGACCGCAGCCTTTTCCTCTGCCGCGACCGCGTCGGCGTTAAGCCGCTGTTCTACAGCGAATACCCGGGCGGACTTGTGTTCGGCTCGGAGATCAAGGCGCTGCTGAAAAGCGGCGTCGTCAAGCCGCAGATAGACGAGCAGGGACTTAATGAGATATTCTTTCTGGGCCCCGCGAGGACCCCGGGCTGCGGAGTGTTCAAGGGCGTGTTTGAGCTGAACCCGGGCGAATGTGCGGTTTACGCGGACGGCAGACTGACCCGAAGCACCTACTACACCATCGAGGCGCGGGAGCACTCGGACAACGAGGAAAAGACCATAGAGACCACCCGCGAGCTGCTGACCGACGCGATCGAGCGCCAGCTTGTGAGCGATGTCCCGCTGTGCCTGCTGCTCTCGGGCGGACTTGACAGCAGCGTGATAGTCAAGGTAGCCTCGCTGTACAACCGCGCGCACAAGCTGGGCAGGGTGAACACCTTCTCGGTGGAGTACCGCAACAATGACAAGTTTTTTCAGAGCAGCGCCTTCCAGCCCAACCGCGACTATGAGTACATCAAGCTGATGTCCAAAAACGCGGGCACACGCCACACCGAGGAGATAATTGACAATTCCCTGCTGGTCGACGCGCTGTACAGCAGTGTAACGGCGCGTGACCTGCCCGGATATGTGGATGTTGACGCGTCGCTGCTGCTGTTTTGCCGCGAGATAAAGAAGGACTTCACCGTTGCGCTCTCGGGCGAGTGCGCCGACGAGCTTTTCGGCGGCTACCCGTGGTACTTCAACAAAAACGTCCTGTTTGAGGACTGCTTCCCCTGGTCGCGCAGTCAGGAGGTGCGGCGCTTCATATTAAAGGACGGGGTCTGCCCGCGCGGCGAGGAATATGTGCGCCAGCGGTATTTGGACACCGTGCAAAGAGCGCCTAAGCTTTCCTCAGACAGCCCGCAGGACGCCCGTATGCGCGAAATGTTCTATTTGAATTTTTACTGGTTCATGCAGTGTCTGCTTGAGCGAAAGGACCGCTGCTCCATGTACAGCGGTCTTGAGGTGCGCGTGCCGTTCTGCGACTATCGGCTGGTGGAGTACGCCTACAATATGCCGTGGTCGCTAAAGGCGTGGGGCGGCAGAGAAAAAGGCATAGTGCGCAAGGCGTTTGAGGATCTGCTGCCCGAGGAGATAGCCTGGCGCAAAAAAAGCCCCTACCCCAAAACACACGACCCGGCTTATTTTGAAGAGTGCGCCAAGCGCGTAAAAATGATTCTTAAAAAGAAAAATACGCTCACGCAGCTGCTTGACAAAGCCGCCGTGAAGCGCATAATCGACCACCCTGATTCGATCTCGGAGCCGTGGTACGGTCAGCTTATGAAGGCGCCGCAGATACTCGCCTATATCATCGAGCTGGATGACTGGTTTGAGAAATATCAGGTTGAAATCGTCGGTCAGATATGATAGAATAAACTCGAAGGAAAACACAAACCATGAGCTATTCACCACACTGCCATGAACAGAAAGATTTTTTTGACCTGCGTGCGTTATTTCGGACAACACAAAAACGCGCGCAACACTCTCCACTTTATCTATAAAGTATTGCCGCTGCTGATGTTTGTAGCCTACCCCGCGATGCTGGTATACGCTTTTTTTACCTCTGAGGAAACGCTTAGCAAGCTGGTGACGGTGCCGCTTGGCGTCTTCATCGGGGTGACGGCGCTGCGCGTCATAATCAATGAGGAGCGTCCCTATGAGCGCTACGGTGAACCCTCGGTATTCCGCAAGGAAACCGTGGGCAAAAGCTTTCCCAGCCGCCACACCGCCAGCGCCTTCATCATAG
Organism: uncultured Ruminococcus sp.; assembly: GCA_902794395.1. Taxonomy (GTDB): domain Bacteria; phylum Bacillota; class Clostridia; order Oscillospirales; family Acutalibacteraceae; genus Ruminococcoides. Next base: position 17,146 of record CADBHB010000004.1, on the reverse strand, counting down.
CTATGGCGTTTTTGAGCATCAATGTCCCGCTGGGCATAGCGGCGCTGTGCATAGCGCTGCTTATCGAAGTCTCGCGGATACTGGCGGGCGCGCATTATATCCACGACGTAGCCGGCGGCATGGTGATAAGCGTGGTTTGCGGTTACTTCTTTTTCTTTCTGCTTTGACCGTTTAATAACTGTATAACGCAAAAGGCGCGTCGCACGGACGCGCCTTTCTTAATGATCGCCAAAACGAGCCGCTTTTCCTGCGCAAACACAGAACCGAAAAGCATTGGCTACATAACATATCCGCCGTTTGCGATGATGTCGTTCAAATCGACCCAGCCGGCGCCTGATTTGAGCTTACCCCACCATTCGCCGCCGTCGAAGCTCTCCTCCACAATGGTGTAAATTCCCTCGCCGTCAAGGGTCATCGCCACCGATGAACCGTGCGAGGGCTGCTCGAAGATATAGACTGGCGGAAACACCTTGATCAGGTACGGGCAGGCGTCAGCCTCCGTAGCGGACGGCTGAGTCTGCGGTTGAGTAGGCGGCTGCGTGGGCGGCTGCGTGGCAGGCGCGGACGCGACCGGCTTTGCGACGTAAAGCGTCACCTTTGTCCCCTTGGGCACCGAAGTCCGAGGTGACAGGGACTGACGTATGACAGCGTCAGGGCTTGTGTCGGCGCTCTCCTCCAAAACGATCTCATAGGTAAGCCCCGCCTGCGTTAGATAGCGGATAGCGTCATCCGAGGGAGAGCCTGTTACATCGGGCACCGTTGTCGTGTCGTCGGCTGTTGTCGGCGGCGCTGAGGAAGCCGGCTTCGTCGGCGCCGAAAGCACAGTGGGTGTATCAGCGACGGTCACAGGCTGAGACGCCGAAACTTCGTGTCGGTCGTCCTCGCGCATACTGCTTACGAGGATGAATGTGACCAACGCGCCTATGACCAGTACGCCCGACAAAATGCATATCAGTATGATGAACACGCGGTTGGAGTTACCGCTTTGACCGCGGTTTGCCTCGGGCGGGGGCACCGGTGCTCCGCAGCCCGGACAAATATTATACTGTCCCGGAAAATGCTCTCCGCAGAAGCGGCACTGCATAGCTATCCCTCCTTAGCTCGCTGCCGTGTGTGCAGCGCCTTGACCTCATTTCCAGAACGTCACGGAATTGATATTGCCGGTGAGCGCCATTACGGCGATGATAGCCATGGGGATAAGCACAAACAAAAACTGCGCTCTCGCCCATGTTTTTACCGCGGGACAGGAGGTGCCGCCGAACGCCCAGACCAGCAGGCAGATAATTCCCACGACGGGGATGTATGTCAGTAATATCCTGCCAAACCAACCGAAGGCAGAAGGTGTGTTTTCTCTCATGTTTTTCCTTCCTTTCATTTTTTACAAAAAAAGGCGCGTCGCAAGGGCGCGCCTTTGATATGTACACAACAGTTTTTGATACTAACTCTCGATGACCTCGGGTACCTCGCTGGTGCAGTGCGGGCAGCGGGTCGCCTTGATGTCGATCTCGGAGCAGCAGAAGGGGCAAACCTTTGTGGTGGGTTCGGGCTCTTCTTCCTTCTTCTTGCCGATGGACATGATCTTGTTGATGCCCTTGACCAGCAGGAAGATAACCAGCGCGATAATCAGGAAGTTGAGGATCGCGGTGAGGAATTTGCCGTAGTACAGCGTTACGCCCGCGAAATTCGCGGTCAGTGAATCAAAGTTCTTACCGCCGAACAAGCCGAGGAACGGCGAGAGGATATCCTCGGTCAGCGAGGTGACGATCGCCGTAAAGGCGCCGCCGATGATAACGCCGACTGCCATATCCATTACGTTGCCGCGCATAATGAATTCTTTGAATTCCTTTAACATTTTCATTTTGAACATTTCCTTCTTTCCTTATATTTTAGCAGAAAAACTGCTTAAATCCACTCTGAAACCCGACGCGGGCTTTAAAGAATAGCCTTGTGGAAGGTCTTTTTGCCCTTCTTGATGATGACGTGACCCTTCTCGAACGCGGTCTTGGGAACGGAAGCGTAAACGTCGGTGATCTTTTCATCGTCCACGGAGATACCGCCCTGCTCGATCAGGCGTCTGCCCTCTTTTTTGGAGGGGATGAGCCCGCACTTGGAGAGCAGGTCGAGAACGGTAATGCCGTCGTCGGCAAAATCATCTTCGGAAAGCGCGGTGGAGGGCATATTGTCGGTGTTCTGCTTGCTGCCGAACAGCGCGCGCGCCGCCTCCTGCGCCTTGTCCGCTTCTTCCTTGCCGTGGATCATCGTCGTCAGCTCGTAGGCGAGGACTTCCTTTGCCTTGTTGATCTCGCTGCCCTCGAGCTTTGCAAGCTCTTCGATCTCCTCAAGCGGCAGGAAGGTGAGCATTTTCAGGCACTTCACCACGTCCGCGTCGTCCACGTTGCGCCAGTACTGATAGAAGTCGTAGGGGCTGGTCTTTTCGGCGGAGAGCCACACCGCGCCCGACTGGGTCTTGCCCATCTTTTTGCCCTCGGAATTGAGCAGCAGGTTGATAGTCATGGCGTAGGCGTCCTTGCCCAGCTTGCGGCGGATGAGCTCGGTGCCGCCCAGCATATTGCTCCACTGGTCGTCGCCGCCGAACTGCATATTGCAGCCGTAGCGCTGATAGAGCGCGTAGAAGTCGTAGGACTGCATTATCATGTAGTTAAATTCGAGGAAGCTGAGTCCTCTTTCCATTCTCTGCTTGTAGCACTCCGCCGTCAGCATACGGTTGACGCTGAAGCACGCGCCCACCTCGCGGAGCAGCTCCACGTAGTTGAGGTCGAGCAGCCAGTCGGCATTGTTTACGAGCATAGCCTTGTCGTCAGAAAAGTCGATAAACTTGCTCATCTGCTTTTTGAAGCAGTCGACATTGTGCTGAATGGTTTCCTTAGTCATCATCTGACGCATATCGGTGCGTCCCGAGGGGTCGCCGATCATCGCGGTGCCGCCGCCGATAAGGGCGATGGGCTTGTTGCCCGCCATTTGAAGGCGCTTCATCAGGCACAGCGCCATAAAGTGACCAACGTGCAGGCTGTCGGCAGTGGGGTCAAAGCCGATGTAGAACACCGCTTTGCCGCTGTTGACAAGCTCTCTGATCTCTTCCTCGTCTGTTACCTGCGCGATCAACCCTCTCGCGATCAGTTCTTCATATACTCCCATGGTTGATTTCCTTTCGATAAAAAATCTGTCGATTTGTGCAATACACTGATACTAGTATAATCTTTTTTTGTACAAAGGTCAAGCCTTTTTTCAAAGCGTGACGCTAGCGCCTCTTCTTCCGTGAATACCGCGCGTACTTGTTTTTCTTTGCCTGCTGTTTGCTTTGCCGAGGCACATTTCCCGTGACAAGACAGTGCTTTCCGCTGCCTATCAGGTCTTGTCTGCCGGCGGCTGTCAGCGCCTTTATGACCTTCTGTCTGTTTTCGGGGATGAAATATTGCAGCAGGGCGCGCTGCATCTCTTTTTCACGCTCGGTCTTGGGGACATACACCGGCTCAAGCGTGTAGGGGTCGAGCTCCGTGTAAAACATAGCCGTGGAAACGGTGCCGGGCGTGGGATAAAAGTCCTGCACCTGCTTGGGGTGAAGGTTCTGTTTTTTGCAGAAAAGCGCCAGCTCCACCGCATCCTTTAAAGTCGAACCGGGGTGCGAGCTCATAAGATAGGGCACCACATACTGCTCCTTCCCCTCTTCCTCGGTCAGCGCGTAGAATTTGTCGCAGAACTTTTTGTAGGCTTCGATATGCGGCTTGCCCATTTTGTCGAGCACCGCCGCCGAGCAGTGCTCGGGCGCAACGCGGAGCTGTCCGCTGATGTGGTAACGCACAAGCTCCTCGAAGAAGGCGTCGCTCTCGTCCTCCATCAGGTAGTCAAAGCGGATGCCGCTGCGGATAAAGACCTTTTTGATGCCGTCCAGCTTTCTCAACTCGCGCAGCAAATGCAGATACTCCTCGTGACTCACCTGCATCTGCGGGCAGGGCTTGGGCGCCAAACACTTTTTGCCCTTGCACAACCCGTACTTTTTCTGCTTTTCGCAGGATGGCAGACGGAAATTCGCCGTGGGTCCGCCCACGTCGCTGATATAGCCCTTGAAACGCTTGTCCCGCAAAAAGCTCTTGGCCTCCGCGATAACGCTCTCCTCGCTGCGCACCGTAACGGCTCTGCCCTGGTGGAACGCCAGTGAGCAGAAGTTGCACGCGCCGAAGCAGCCTCGGTTGTGGGTGATGGAAAACTGCACCTCGGCTATGCCCGGCACACCGCCGTCCCTGTCGTAGCACGGAGGATACCACCGCTCATAAGGGAGAGCGTAGACCCGATCGAGCTGCGCGGTATCGAGCGGCGGCATCGGCGGGTTCTGCACCAGTATGTATTTGCCGTGCCGCTGGATAAGCGTTTTGCCGCGCACCGCGTCGGCTTCGTCAAGCTCCTTGCGGGCGGCTACGGCGTAGTCGCGCTTGCTCTCGCGCACGCGCTCAAAAGAGGGCAGCTCAACCGCCGAGCGCGGCACATAGTCCTCGGTGCGCACCCGATAGCATACGCCCCTTATGTCCTGTAAAGCTTCAACGGGATAGCCCTCGTTAAGCCGCTTGGCTATTTCTGCGGTTTGCAGCTCACCCATCCCGTAGACCAGCAGATCGGCACGGCTGTCAAAGAGCACAGACGGCATGACGCTGTCGCTCCAGTAGTCGTAGTGGGCAAAGCGCCGCAGCGACGCCTCAAGACCCCCTATTATTATGGGGCTGTCGGGATAGAGCCTGCGTAGGATGTTGCAGTAGACCGTAACCGCGCGGTCGGGGCGTCTGCCGTTTTTGCCGCCGGCGGTGTAGGCGTCGTCATGGCGCTTGCGCTTGGCGACGGTGTAATGTGCCACCATGCTGTCGATATTGCCCGCCGACACCATGAAGCCCAGCCGAGGCTTGCCGAACTGCGTGAAGTCCGTGTCGCTGCGCCAATCCGGCTGTGCCAAAAACACGACCTTGCAGCCGCAGGCTTCCAGCACGCGCGTGATGATCGCCGCCCCAAAGGAGGGGTGGTCCACATAGCTGTCGCCGCAGACGTATACAAAGTCCGGCTGTTCCCAGCCGCGCTGTTTCATTTCTTTTTTGTTCATCGGAAGAAACATGGTAAACCTCCGAGATAGTGTTCCGTAGTCATTTGTCAGTTGCAGGAGCGAGCAGTGGTCGCCTCTACGACGTTGAGGAAGCCTTGTAAATATTTATCACAGCGCTTTCCGTCAATCCTGATTGTTCTGAAGCACGTTTCTTCTTTCAAGCCACTCGTTGTATGTCATAAGCACGTCGCGGGGCTTTGAGCCCTGGTGAGGTCCAACTATGCCAAGCTGTTCCATGTCGTCGATCATCCTGCCCGCGCGGGCGTAGCCGACCTTAAGACGGCGCTGCAGCATTGAGGTGGATGCCTGTCCGCTCTCGATGACGAACTGGATGGCTTCCTCCATCTTGGCGTCCACGTTGATGTCGTCGCCCTCGTCGGAGCCGCCGCCCTTCTTGTTGCCGAGTCCCTCGGCTTCAATGCGCTTGATGTTCTCCTCGATCTCGGCGTTATACTCAGCCTTGGCGCTCTTTTTCACATAGGCGGTCACGCCCTCGATCTCCTCGTCAGAGGCGTAACAGCCCTGAACTCGGATGGGCTTGGGCGCGCCTACAGGTGAGAACAGCATATCGCCGCGGCCGATAAGCTTTTCACCGCCGCCCACGTCGAGGATGGTGCGCGAATCCATGTTGGAGCTCACCTTGAGCGAGATACGGCTGGGAACATTAGCCTTTATCAAGCCGGTGATTACATTAACGGTCGGGCGCTGTGTGGCGAGGATAAGGTGCATGCCCGCGGCACGCGCCATCTGCGCCAGACGGCAGATGCTGTCCTCCACCTCGCTGGGCGCCGCCATCATCAGATCGGCAAGCTCGTCTATGGCGATTATCACCCTCGACATCTTTTCCTTGAGCACGGGCAGTCCGTTGATTTCCATTACGGGCTGTATCAGCTCCCCTTCCTCATTGGGAACGGGCGGATGCTCATCGATGTATTTCAGATTTTTTTCTATCAAAGAATTATAAGAATCTATATCCTTGCAGTCATACTCCGAGAATATCTTGTAGCGGTTGAGCATTTCGTTAACCGCCCAGCCCAGCGCCGCCGCCGCCTTTTTCGCGTCGGAAACTATGGGCACCAGCAGGTGAGGTATTCCCTTGTACTTGGAAAACTCGACCATTTTCGGGTCGATGAGCAGCATCTTGACCTCGTCGGGCGAGGCTTTATAGAGGATGCTGATAAGGATGGAGTTGACGCAGACCGACTTACCGGAGCCGGTGGTGCCGGCGATGAGCAGATGGGGCATTTTGGCGATGTCGGTGACGACGATCTCGCCCTCAATATCTCTGCCCAGCACGGCGGTGAGCTTGCTTTTCGCGCTGCGGAAGGTATCGGAATCTATCAGCTCGCGCATAGAGACCATGCTGACGACCTTGTTAGGCACCTCGATACCGACCGCCGCCTTGCCCGGGATGGGCGCCTCGATACGCACGCCGTTGGCGGCGAGGTTAAGGGCGATGTCGTCGGAGAGGTTGGTTATCTTGCTGATCTTTACGCCCGGTGCGGGCTGCAATTCATACCGCGTAACAGACGGACCTCGGCAGATGTTGACGATGGTCGCGTTGACGCCGAAGCTGTTGAGGGTATCGATAAGCTTGCGCGAGTTGGTTTGAAGCTCCGCCATCGCGTTTTGCTCGTTGTTGTTGCGCGGCGGCTTGAGCAGCTGCACCGGCGGGTAATGGTACTTAGATTCCGCCTTCTGCTCCGGCTCGCTGTCGCCCATCTGATAGCCGATGTTTTCAAACTCGTCGGGAACGGCGGGCTTTTCCGCGCCCTTCTTCTTCACCTTCTTGACCTGCACAGGCACCGTCTGAGGATCAGCCTGCTTCGCTCCGCTTTCCACGCGTTTCGAGCGCTTCTCCTGCGAGATGTCGTTGGCGATGTGCTCCACCGTGGTGTCGGCGCCGTCGCCGCGGCTCACCCTGTCGATGATATTCATCAGATCCTCCGAGAGGTCCTTGTCCTTGGCGTTTCCGTCGTCAGGCTCCGCTACGTCGATGTCTATACCCGTGCCTACGGGCTTTTTCCTGCGCTTTTTCCTGACGGGGGCAGCCTCCTCAAGCGGGATGTCGATGCTGTCGCGGTACATGTCGGAGTCCAGCGGGACGTCAATGCGGCTGTCGCGGATGTCTGCGGGGTCTACCCCCAGCTTTTTAGCCTTTCTTATGACGCGGCGCCGCCTGATGGATTTTTTGCCCGCGCGTTTTGCGCGCTGTACGGCTCTGGCAACGTCCCTGACAGACAGGTTAGCGAGTATGAAAACAAGCGCAGCCAGAACGAGTATACAGAGTATCAGCCCCACGACTCCGCCGCAGAGCTTTGCCAGCGGATAACCGAAGATAACGCCCAGCATGCCTCCGCTGAAAACAAAGTAAGCCGAGCCGTCGCCGCAGACCGCGTTGTAGGTGTCGCGGTACAGGCTGCCCATAGCGGCAAAGAAACCGAAGCGCGTGTATGGCGAACCGCAGATTATGTACAAAAACGCGCCCGCGAAGAGCACGGTAAGTACGCAGAGCGTGACCTTAGCCTTGAAGTGGGCTATCTCCGACTTTTCCTTTTCGTTCATAACGCAGAGGTAGATGAACACCGCCGGCACCAAAACGATGCCGAAGCCGAAAAAGCCGATGAACGCCGCGCGGAGCATCGTCCAGAAGCGTTTGCCCTTGAAAACGATCATAACAAAAAAGAAGATCGCCGCCGCCACGCAGAGGATAGACTTGACGCGTGGGCTAAGCCCGCTTTTCGTTGGCTCGGAAGCGCGGCGGCTGCCTTTGGCGGGAGCCTTGCCGCGCGAAGCCGTATTCTTATTAGATTTTGTATTCCGTTTCTTTTGCTTTGAAGCCAATCAAAACCATCCTTTATACACTCAATAGTCAGTTACAGAGGCGAATAACGGTCGCCCGCAGCAACGGCAGGCGTTGCCGGATTACGCGAACAGAGCGGCAGGCTGACCCGTGAACAGGTTTGTGCCCGAGGCTATCTCCATAAAGGAAATCACGGTCAAAGCCAAGCCGACCACCGCGGTATAGATGATGAACACTATCATTTTGTCACTCTTGAGGAACCACTTGAAGAGCACTATGGACAGATAGCCGACCACGGCGGACACGATAACTCCGACCGCTATGACCGACGGCTCGACATCTATGCCCGCCTCAACCGCGTCCTTGCCCTCCAAGAGCGCCGCCGCCAAAATTGATGGGACGCCGAGGACGAAGGTGAAATCCAGCGCCTTTTGCTTGTTGATGCCGCGCAGCTCACCTACCGCTAGCGTAGAGCCCGAGCGCGACAGTCCCGGCAGCAGCGCCGCCGCCGTCTGCATAAGACCTACGCAGATAGCATCTAAAACGGTGTAGCTCTCTCTGCCGCCCTGCTTGCCTTCCTTCATATGCTTGAAGGAGACAGCGGTGTTGCGGCGGTTAAATACCGCTCCTATAGTCAGCATGCCGCTTGTGAGCAGCAGAGAGATCGCCGTCACAAGCAGGATCTGAGCGCCGGAGAAGATCTCCGCCAGATCCTTTATCTTCATATCCGTGCCCGGAATGGGTATGAACAGGATAAACAGCGGCAGCAAGCCGATAATGAGCATAACTATGAGATTGCGCTCATAGTTCATTTGGCTCCACTTGAATTTGCCCGTGAAAATATCACCGAGCATTTTGAATAACTCTTTGATAAGGCTCCAGATCAGCTTGTAGTAAAACGCCACAACAGCGACTAAGGTGCCGACGTGCAGCATGACGTTGAAAAACAGGTTTCCCTCGCCCGCTACGCCCGTTATGTGCTGAGTGATGGCGAGGTGTCCGCTGCTGGAAACCGGCAGGAATTCGGTGAGTCCCTGCACTACGCCCTGGATGATCGCGTCTAAAATTGTCATAACCTTCTCCTTATGTACGGGCTTTCGCCCGTTATTTTTCTTTGTCGGAATTATCCTCTATCATTTGATAGAGCGCGTCTATCGCGTCCGACACGGTGCCCACCGCGTCTATCAAGCCCTCGCGAACGGCGTCCTCGCCGTCGAGGATGGTGCCTACGTCAGTCACCAGCTCGCCCGTGTTTAGCACAAGCTGCCCGTATCGCTCTCGCGAAACGGCTGAATTTTCCACCACGAAGTTGGTGATGCGGTCCTGCATGCGCTGAAAGTATTCAAACGCCTGCGGCACCCCCAGCGTCAGCCCTGTGGTGCGCACGGGATGCACCGTCATTGAGGCGCTTTTGGCTATAAAGCTCTTTTTGGCGGACACCGCCAGCGGTATCCCGATGGAATGGCCTCCGCCCAGCACGATGGATACAGTGGGCTTTCTCATTCCCGAAATGACCTCGGCTATCGCCAGCCCCGCCTCCACGTCGCCGCCTACGGTGTTGAGCAGGATAAGCAGCCCGTCTATGCGGCTGTCCTCCTCTATAGACACCAGCAGCGGGATGATGTGCTCGTACTTGGTGGTTTTGCTGGACTGCGACAGCAGGTAATGCCCCTCGATCTGCCCGATGACTGTAAGGCAGTGGATTATTTTATCCTTGTGGCAGGTTATTATAGAGCCTGCCTCGTTTATCTGCTCCCATTTTTCTTCGCCGTGTTCTTCTTCCTTTTTCGGCTCCTCGCAGGGATTGGGAACATAATCGTCCCGCTCGGTTCCGGGTGTTTCGTTTCTCGGCATGGTATGCACCTCCGAAAAAAGTGTGCCCATTACTGCGCCGAAAATTTACGCGCGGCGGCGAAAAACCATCCTCTGCCGGAAATACGCAAAATTACACATTGTTATTATATCAGTAAACGCAAAGTTTTTCAAGATTAATTCCATTATATTTCTAAAATGCAATAATTATTCTATAAGTTTATAGTATCATCAATTTAATAATACTATTTTGGAGTGAACAACAACTTGGACGCTAACATATTGATGGGCGTTGTCATTTTTCTGCTCGTGCTGCTGTCCGCGCTGTTCTCGGCTATGGAAACTGCGTTTTCGTTTGTCAACAGGATCCGTGTGCAGCAAAGCGCGGAGGACGGCAACAAACGCGCCGCGACCGCGCAATATATCATCGAGCACTTCGACAATGCCCTGACCGCAATCCTTATCTGCAACAACATCGTCAACCTCGGCTGTTCGTCGCTTGCCACGGTGCTGTGTCTGCACATCTTCGGCGACATAGGCTCGGCTATCGCCACGGGCGCCACCACCCTGCTGGTGCTGACCTTCGGCGAGGTGATCCCCAAATGTCTTGCAAAGGAGCACTGCGACAGCTTTTCGCTGAGCACCGCGGGTCTGCTGCGGGCGCTAACTATCATCCTCACCCCGCTGGTGTTCGTTTTTCTCAAGCTAAAGGCGCTCGCCCTGAACATGGCGGGCAGCCATGACGAAACCCCCTCTGTCACCGAAAACGAGCTGAAATACATCGTGGAGAGCATTGAGGAGGAGGGCGTGCTGGAGGAGAGCGAAAGCGAAATGGTGCGCTCTGCCCTTGATTTTGACGAGACCACCGCCGAGGAGATACTTACCCCGCGTGTGGACGTAGTCTTTTTGAACGTGGAGGACAGCCCCGAAAAAATCAAAGAGGTCATCATCGAAAACCGCTACTCGCGCATCCCCGTATATGAAAATACCACCGACAGCGTAATCGGCATACTGCACACCCGCGACTATCTGGAGGCGCTTGCCGACGGCAAAACTCCCGTTTTGCGCGACCTGCTGCAAACGCCCTACTTTGTATTCAAGACGCAGCAGCTCTCTAAGATACTCAGCCACTTCAAGCGCACAAAGGTGCACATGGCGATAGTCACCGACGAGTACGGCGGCACGCTGGGCATAGTGACGATGGAGGATTTGCTGGAGGAGATAGTAGGAGAGATTTGGGACGAGGACGAAGAGATAGAGCGCACGCACTACAAAATCGGCAACAACGAGTACCTGGTCAACGGCGACTTTGAGCTGGACGAGATGCTGGAGCTTTACGACATGGACGAGGACGCCATTGAAAGCGACGCCGTGACCGTGGGCGGCTACATCCTCGAGCACGCGGGCAACATCCCCAAAAAGCGCGAGAGCATAGAGGCAGACGGCTTTCGCTTCACCGTTATGGAGGTTGAGAACCAGCGCATAATGCGCGTGGTGGTCAAGAAGATAGACGACGAAAAAAGCGGGCAGGAGGAAACCCGCTGATATTTCAAATAAACAAAGTCGGCACTCGCGTAAAAGCGCTGTGCCGACTTTTTGCATTATGTCTTTTCAAATTCTTTGATGTACCAAACCCCGTCCACTTTTACAAAAGAAACATTGTAGTCAAAGTCCTTGAGCTTGATCTCACCCAGCTTGGCGGTGATGGTGAGCGGAGCGGAAGCCGAGTCGCCGTCATAGGTGACCTCTTCCATGGTGAACTCATAATCAACGGTGCCCTTGGAGATCGTGTTGACGAAATCCATTATCATAGACAGCCCAAAGCCCTTCGCCTTTTGCTTGGTGCGCTCCTCTGGAGCGTATAGCTCAGCCATAGCGTTTTCGTCGCCGTTCTTGAAGGCGACCTCAAAGTCCTGAATCAGCGTTTCAGGGGTTATCTCGCCGTTTGACGCGCCGTTTGACTTGTCCTGAAAGAAAACAGAGGACAGCACGTTTTGCCTGCCGGTTATCTTGGGCAGCGCAAAGACGATGAAGCAGAACACCAGCGCCAGCAGTGCCACAGCGCCCGCGGCACTCACCGCGATAAGCTGTCCCTTGGACTTGAACACCTTGCCGGAGGCTTTCTCTTTAAGCTCGGAGTCCTCGGCTGCGGCATCCTCTCCCAGAGCGGCAGCCCTGACCTTGGGCGCCATTTCGTGAACATCCGCCTTTCCCGCGTCGCGGCAGAGCAAAAAGCTGATGAAGGAAACCGTTTCCTCAGGCGGGACAGGCAGGCTATTGTTGCCCTGGTCGAGCAGCTCCGACTGCACCTGCAAGGCGAATTTGCCGTCGTTGAGCGCGTTGCCTACCGCGCCCTCGGTTACATCCAGAGTTTCGGCGAGCTCATTTACAGACAGCTCCTGCAGCACCGTCGCCGCGAAAGTAAGCCTCTGCTCCGCTGTCAGCGTGCCCAGCATCTGCGCGGCAAGCTTGGCGTTTTCGGAATAATCGACGTCCGGCTGAGGGCAGAACTTTCTTCCCTCGTACACCTCTTTAGGCAGGTTAGCCGCGTTGAAAAACAGCTCTATCCCCCGTTTTTTCTTTAAAAAGTCTTTTATTTTGAGTATCACGATCTTGTTGAACCAGCTTCCGAAGCCCGCTTTGTTCGCCAACAGATCCAAATTGGTAAAAGCCTTGTAGTACGACTCCTGCATGATGTCGTAGGCGTCGTCGCCGTTGCCCGCCATAAGCAGCGCCACGGTATAAGCCTGACGGTAGCTGTCATAATACAGCTCCTTTACCGCCTGCTCGTCTTTCTCTTGTGCGCTAAGCACCAGTTGCGTTGTGTCCATGTATGTCCCCTATTCTGTACTGCGGATCATTTCTAGCTTTTAGAATACAGAAGCGATCTGCCGCAAAGCTTGAAACAAGCTCTCATACCTTTGAATATAAAACGGTGATGAAAAAGGTCTTGTCCGAATGAGCGAAAATGAGTTCAGCCGAACAATGTCACAAACAATTATACACCACATTGTTTCACGCTTCAAGTACTACATAACAATTTTTTGATAGTATGCACCGCGCGAAATGAATAATTTCAGCTTTTTTTGAAAAAGCGCTTGACAAATCCCCCGACACTTGCTATAATATTTAACGTTGCATCGGGATGTAGCGCAGTTTGGTAGCGCACACGTCTGGGGGGCGTGGAGTCGCAAGTTCAAGTCTTGTCATCCCGACCACAGCCGCACTTTAATGTGCGGCTTTATTTTTTTGCATAAATACTAAAAAACGGCTTGAATACTGGGAAAGTTGCCGATTTGATTTTGTGTTTTTCACAGACAGCCGAGGACAGCCCAAGACAGAAAAAGACACGTTTTCGACACAGAAAATACACAGTAAACCCCCTCACCCGACCGGGCAAGGGGGTCTCACGTTTACCGCGCGCGTGTGCGTTGGATTTTGTTTTAATACACACCCGTGCGTTGAATGTGTGTTAGTGAAGCATCGGACTCACCTTATCTTTCATTTTTTCAAAAATATGTAAATTAAATTACTTACCTAACTTTGAAATGATATCCCTTTCTCGCGGTGACAGTGGGAAGCGTTCTGCCTTCTCACGTTCCGCCTTCTCACGTTCCGCCGTCAGGCGGTCGGAAATAAGCAACCCGCAGCCGAAGATTTGCTTTTTCGATTCTCGCTGTGCATCGAGTCTTCCGACTCTTACACTTTCGGGGCGCGGAATAGAAAACTCAATACCGTATTTGTTATATGGATAGATTGCGGCGGAAGTAACAAGTTTACACGGATAAGAATATTTTGGTACGGTTTTTGTTATTTTTTTTCTGTTCTCATCGTTCGCAGCTTTTACGGCGGCATACAATGTCGGCGCTGTTTTCATCCTGATTTCATACGACTCCATGTTTGTGACAAATGATGTTGTAATAACTGCGCCGTTCTCGTATGTAATGTCAACACCGACAGCCAGCGCGGTACAAACGTCGGAATACCTGACGAGCCCTGATAATGTTGGTGCGAACAAAAAGAATTCAATCCCTTTTTCGATGTAATATTTTATGATTTTTATTAGAATTGAAAACGGTGGATTATCAACGACAATTTTACCGCTGTAATCATAGTTTATATAATCAACGCCGGGATAAAACGGTCGCGCAAACGTTTTGGAATCAACATTGTATTGATTTGCAACCCATTCAGCTACCGCTTGATAAACAAGCGGCGGCGTATAACAATCATCGGTTGTCAGTTTTGGCTTGAATTTTTCGACGAATCCCTCGTAGTCGTAAAAGGATTCTTTGTTTTGACTCGTTGCGCTCAATAAAATTCCCCTCCGCACAGCTTCCCGAATGTCTGCTTCCCTGCCACGCCGTCGACCTCGAGGGCGTTTTGGTACTGAAAATCGCGGACGGCGGCTTCGGTACCGCTGCCGAAAATGCCGTCTACGCCTCCGGCGCCGTAGCCGTGGCTCAGGAGCAGCGCTTGCAGAACGTAGACCGCCCTGCCGGTGCTGCCGTTGCACAGATTGCAGTCGACGGTCACCTGAACATTCCCGCTTCCGGACGGCTGCCATGCGCTGTCGGTAGCGTCGCCGTAGACCTCGGCTTTGGTGGTGCCGGTGTAGGCGTAAAAATCGCTGTAGCCGCAGGAGTAGTCCGTTTCGTCGCCGAACCACGTGCCGCTCGTGCGGCTGTCGAGGTGCGTCCAATATTCCGCGCCGCCGCAGCGGTAGCCGATACCCTTCACGCCGATATCCTGCGCGCAGCAGGCGATCAGGCGGCTGTGCAGCGGTTGTCCGTCCTTGATAAACTGCACGTCCGCCGCCATGCCCAGCGTGTGGTAGCCGCCGCCGGAGCCGCCCACGGCGATATCACACGCGGGGGTGCGGTAGCCGGAGCTGATGACGGCGCAGTCGCAGCCGAAGCGCGCAAAGATCTTCTCGAGAATATCAATGAGATCGCTGTCGATGGGCACCTGCTCGGGATAATTGCCGCCGTAGTCGGAATAGGTCACGAACTCGCCGACCTTGAAATGCGCGGAAAGCGACGCCTCCGCGTCGGCGGGATAACTGTAATACCGGATCATTCTTCGTCCTCCCCGAAATGCTTTCCGTTTGGCTCGCCGTCGTCCACCTCGGGCAGTCCCGTGACGACGCTTGTGAGCAGGCTGAGGATCCCCGCCATTGCCGAAGCACTGAGTACCACGGGCCAGTTTACCTCACTGATCAGCGCGGTGGTGCCGATTGTGGCGATCATTGTCTGGGCGACCGTTCTCGCGGCGCGGATCGCCGCCGCTTTTATCCATTTCTTTGTCATATCAAGCCTTCCTTTCTTCCAGGTCGTCAATGCGGTGATTGGCGACTTTTATTTTTTCGTTTAATACCGTGATATCTTCCTCCGCTTTGAACATCCGCTCGATCAGGTTGTTGTGCTTGTCCACCTTCTTTTCGAGCTGCTCAATGCGGTAGTTGCTGAGTTTGCTGTTGAGGGCAATGCCCCCGAGGGTGCCGCCGAGTGAGCCGAGCAGGCTCAGCAGGGCGACGATGATTGTTTCAGACATCGGACTCACCTCCATCAGCTGTTTGAAACAGTAATCGTCCTGTCCGTCCCGTACCCGCAGCGGATGAGGTTTATCGCGCCTGTTCTGCGATTTACGCATACGAAGTCAAAGGCGGTCTCGTCCTTGGTACCGAGCACGCGGGTGGATGCCTGCGCGTCGTAAGGCGTATTTATTGCCGAGGTAATGCATACCACGGGTGCGCCGATGCCGTCGTTCACATACTGATCGTAATGCGCGTGACCGCTGAAAACGCCCAGCAAGCTGCCGTTATAATTTCCGAAATCACAGTTGAGCGTCACATCAGCCCATGTACCCTCTTGCAAATAGGTGTCCTTGTCGGAATGTGTATATGAGGCTGTGTAGGTCGTCTTGCCGCAATAGGCTGTCAGAATACCGCGCAGGATCGTCATGTCTCGGCTGTGGTTGTTGTCAAGATAGTTTCTGCCGTCGGGCAGTGTCTTGGACGGCGGCACGTGCAGCGCTACGATCACACTGTAACCCGCTTCTACATCCAGCGCGTAGTCTGTCAGCCAGTCAAGCTGTGCCTGACCAAAGCCCGTTCCCTTTTGCGTGGAATACTTTGCCGTGCCGTCTTGGTTTTCCTCATAAGCTGCCCACTGTGAGTTAAGACAGATAAAGCGCGTCTTTTGCGGTATATTGTCCACATAGAAATAGCTGCCGTCGCCGCCGAACACGCGGCGCAGATCCTTCTCCTGCGGACGGAACAACAGCCCGTGGAGCTGTTCGGGCGGCAAGCCATTAACATAATATACTCCGCTGCCGTTATTGCCTGTCCATGCGTCGTGGTTGCCCTTGACGGCAAGTACGCGCTCTGTGCCGATCGGCGAAAGATATTCCCACGCTTTTGTGTAAGCGTCCGGTATCTGCGCGAGGGTCGTGCCCGTGTCGCCGGTCAGCATATCGCCCGTCATCAAAAACAGCGGGATGTCGCACGCTTTCATCACGCGCGCTGCCACCGCGCCGATATTCTGCACATAGGCGCTGCCGCCGCTCTCCACGTGCATATCGCTGCACCAGCCGAAGCAGAGCAGGTCGTGACCGTTCGCGTTTTGCAGAGCTTTGATCTTGCTTACGGTGTCGTCCACTTCGGTTTGCCAGTAATCGGGGATCACTGCCGCCTCTCCCGACGCAAGCTCCGCGATATTGTTCTCGGCAGCCGTCACGCGGGTATTTAGGGCAGCGATCGCCGCCTCGTTGCCGCCGCCGTAGACAATGCCCGTGTCCGTCCACTGCGAGGACGTGCCGCCGTGGGTGCTGATGGTGATACCGAGGTTGGCGGTGTCTGCGGACGAAATAGCGTTCTCGGATAGCTGCGGCGCGATATGAATGTATTTGATTTCACTCAGGCTCGAAGCTTTGTTCAGGGTGACCATCTGATTGCCGAACGCGACCAGATTGCCGACCATATCATCCCCGCTTACAATGCACTGCCAGTGCGACGTTGACGCGTCGACATTCGCTCTGGAAATATAGCTCGCGCCAAGCAGGTTCTTATTTGCGTCCAGTGCACAGATACGGGAATTATTATAGCGTCCCTCGGTTCCCTGTGCGCCCATGCTCGCGGCAAAGTTTTTAAAGGTGATCGTGCAAGCATCAACCGTCAGGTCAACGGGGATCTCCTGTGCGATGAACACGCCGTCTTTCGCACCGGCTACACCGCTGCTGTTCAGATACTTGTTGTAATCCGTCACGATCATCTCGTTCGGCGGGGCGATTGTGACCGTGGCATACAGCCACACGTGCCCCGTTGAAGCCAGCACGTACAGCTTGGCGGTGTCGGTCATGTCCGCGACCGACTGTGCGACATTCGCGCCCCCGAGTTCCAGCAGCAGCGCGTCAACCTGCGCCTTAGT
>CADBHB010000003.1 GCA_902794395.1 uncultured Ruminococcus sp. | reverse complement strand
CAAGACGAGGCGAAGGACGCCGCAAGGCTGGCGCCTTGCAAGGACGACAACGAAGTATTGCGGAAAACAGACCGCAAAGATTGTCTGTTTTTTATTTGAATTTAGTATTAAGTCGCGCGGTGTGTTTTTTGCTTTATCGTCATAAAAAATCTCCCTTGAAAAACTCAAGGGAGATTAAGCTGTATTACTTTATACAAACGGTAGATCGTTGCCTCCCTGTGTGCTGAACACCACAGTGGGTGGCTCGGTTTGGCAAAAAACCGTTTCTTCTATATTATACTCATTCCCATACAACGCCAGCCAGCGCTGAATAGCCGTGGCGTCGTCTACATCCACAATGCCGTTGCCGTTCACGTCGGCTGCCTTGATGTCGGCTTGTGAAAGCTTGACCAGATCGGCGAGGCAGCGCTGGATGAGAGTGACGTCGGACACAGTGACCCTGCCGTTTCCGTCGGCGTCACCGCGGATGTAACGGGTATCGGTATTTACGGCGCTGACCGCCGTGATGATAACTGCCGAGGCTAGCGCCGCACAGCAGGGGGGCAAAAGCGCCCGAAGCAAGCGCTTCATCACTGCCACAGCGTCCAATTGAAGCCGTAGTAGCTTTCGCCGCTCTGATAGTTAGGGCTGTACATATCCGGCTCGGAAGTAACGATAACATCCTCGGCAGAAAGATCGGTCACGATCATCTGCGCGCGTTCATAGTCTTTCATCGATCTGTCCTCCTTAGTTAAAGTAAGCCGAAGCCCTTACGCTGTAGTCGTAGATAGCGAGCACGGTGTTTTCAAGACATGATTCCTCATAACTCATATCCTCGGGATAATACTCATACTCATCGGTTTCCTCATTATAGTAGCCGCCGTTCTCATAATCATAGTACTTCGGGTGAACGCCCTTATTTGCCATGACCTTCGCGATATAGGTGCGGGGGCTGAAGGTGGTTTTGATCTCAGCGTTCTCGTAGATCTGTGTGCCATTCTCGTAATCATAATAATTATTGTAGTAGGAAATGGTCACAGGGATGTCATTGAGCAGATCTTGCGCGGCGATACCGCTTAAGGCATAGGATACCATATAGTTATAATTATCGTAGCCATCAGAATCAACGCCGATTTTCTTTTTACCGACGTACTGACCCCAAACGCTGTAGCCTTTGTCTTCTCTGTTGTCATGTACATCCACATTTCCGGGCAAGTTAAGATCCTCAAAGCAGACAGCGTAGCTGGTGTCGGAATACAAGCCCAAACTGGACGCGTAGTATTTCAAGCCGACAGACTCAAAATCAGTTTGGCTGCCCTCGTCAACGGTCAGCTCGGGAAGCTCATCGGAACCGTAGGCAGGGGTCTGATAATTCACGTTCTCGTTAGCGAGAGGAAGATTATCGCTGAAGTGCCCAAACTGCAGCTGAGCCGCCGCGCCGTAATTGAGGGTGGCATAGCAGAGGTATCTCAAAGCGTCAGCCTTGCCGTTGGGCGCGTACGCCTCGGTGTTTTCAGCCAGAGCCTCAAGGTACTCCTTAACGCTGAACACCCGGTCAACCTCCTGCCAGTTATTTTCGGCATCCTCAAAAGAAAGCTCTACGGAAATGCGGTCGGACATGCACTTTGCCGGAACGGCGACCGAGCACTTCTGGATGTTGGGTCTGCCCTCAACGTCCTCGACCTCGCATCTAAAATCATAATAACCGTCATTACGCTCATCATAATCATAATTCTGCGCATAATAGCTGACATTCAAGCCCTTTGTATCGACATAAAAATTCAGACGGATTACGCTGTCCAGTGACACGGTCTCGCCGAGGAACTCGGCTTGCTCGGTATCCGCGCTGACAGTCAGGGGCGCCAGCATCAGCAGTGTGCCGAGCATTACAACAGCCATAATCAGGCTGAGGATGCGTTTGAATGATTTTCTCATTATGGATTCCTCCTTTGAAATTACAATAATCCTCCTATAGTATAGCACAAAACCTCAGGTCATTTCAATGCTTATTTCATTATTTTTGTGCGTAAAGTTGATTTTTTTGGCTTTTTTGTTATAATAAAACAGAACAAACTGTCAAAAGGAGGATCATCTATGCCCGCTGTCACTGTTATAGTCCCCGTTTACAACACGGAAAGATTCCTGCCGCGCTGTCTGGACAGCCTGAAAAAACAGACCTTTAAAGATTTTGAAGTCCTTTTGCTGGACGACGGCTCCACGGACAACAGCGGGATAATCTGCCGAGCCTACGCAGCGCACGACAGCCGTATGCGGCTTATCACGCTGGAGCACGGCGGCGTAGGAGCGGCGCGAAACCGAGGGCTGGATGAGGCTGAGGGCAGGTTCGTGATGTTCTGCGACAGCGACGATTATGTGGCGCCGGGCTGGATGGAGGCGCTTTATATGGCGGCTTTGGAGCATCCGATGTCGCTGTGTAACTGTGAATACGCCATGGCGACGCCCTCTAAGGGCACCGTGAAGCCAAAGCTGCTGCCGGGCTTGACCAAGAGCCAGACGATAGAAAAACGCGCCTTCTTTCCCCTGCTTTACTGCGGACAGATGATGCACCTTTGGACGCGAATCTTCAGCGCGGAGGTCATTCGTGAGCACGGTCTGCGCTTCCGCGAGCTGCTGACCGAGGGCGAGGATATGATATTCATTTGCGACTACCTGCACTTTTGTGAGAGCTTTTACTTCATCCACCAATGCCTATACTTCTGGGCGAACAACGGCACCGAAACGATAACCCGAGGTTTTTCGGCGCACTACTTTGATGATATGAAGCAGATATACCTTGCGCGCAGGGAGCACGTCGCGGCGGAGCACATGCAGGATTTTTACGACTATTCCTTTGTGCGCTTTATGCGTTGCACGGAATTTGTCTGGGACGAGCGCAACAAAGAGAGCGACAGCGAAAAAACGCGGTATTGCCAACGGATGTTCAGCGACGAGGTGTTTCAGGAGACCGCAGAGCACGCAAGCGCCAAGGTGTGTTTGCCGGAAGAAAAGGCGGTGCTGAAAGCAAAGCGGTTCGAGCTGTACCGTGAGTATAACGAAAAGAAACGCAGGCCCTGACGCCCTGCGTTTTATTATGCTCAGTATCTCACGCGGAAGCCGCGCTCGTTTTTCTCTACGGGAAGGGTCTTGCCCTCGACGCGGTCAATGCGCAAATACGGGTCATGGTCGAGCAGGCGAACGGTCAGCTCTATCTGATCCGAGGTGCCCTGCAGCTCCATAGTGACCGAACCGTCAAACTCGTTGCGCACCCAGCCCGAGACGCCCGATTCACCCGCGGCGCGCATAGCCGTGTAGCGAAAGCCTACTCCCTGCACTCTGCCGTAAAAGCACAGACGGCGGCGTGTTATATTCTGTTCCATGACAGCACCTCCTGCGGTGGTTTATGGTAATATCATATCAGATTTAAAGCAAAATTGCAACGCCTGCGTGTACGGCGGGAAGAACTGTTCGGAAAACAGCGAAAGTCCTTGAAATCCGGCGCAAAGTGGGCTATAATTGAATAAAAGCAAGTCAGTATTATCGATAGACAAGGAGGTCTGCACTATGGGCTTGAATTTCAGAAAAAGCATTTCTATCCTGCCGGGTGTGAAGCTTAACCTCAGCAAGGGCGGCGCCAGCATAAGCGGCGGCGTAAAGGGCCTGCGCAAAAGCATAAACACCAAGGGGCAGGTGACAACCACCGCGAGCATACCGGGAACGGGCATCTATTACACCGACAAAAAGAAGCTGGGCGGCAGTAAAACCAAGGCTAAAAGCGAGAAAGCGGCTTCGGAAAAGAAAACCTCCGCCCCGAAAGCCAAAACTCCCCGCGCGAAAGCCGAGCCGGAGCAGCCCGCGCCTCAGCCTGTTCAGCCGCAGTACACCTACACTCCGCCGCAGCGCACATCAGCCATCCCCGCCTACCGTCCGGGCGCGTCGTATAACACGCCCGACCTCACCAAGCAGGTGGATGAAAACGCGCTGAAAAGCATACACAAAATGGCGGACGACACCATTGACTGGGCAGAGATAGCCAACTCCCCCACTCCGCCCGACGGCTCCTACAACCGTGAGATGTGGAGTTATTACTACGCGCTCGCTCCCGCGGTGCTGGACGGCGACATCGACACCTACCTGCGCCTGATACAGGAGGTAGACCCGTTGGGCGACTTGATGGAATACGGCTCCGCCTTTGAATTCGGCACCGACGACCCCGACAAGATATATGTAGAGTATACCGTGAACAAGGCGCTGCTCGCCAGAAGCGAACGCACGCTGGCGCGCTATGCCTACAACAACCTTTTGCAGGACTTCGTGTGCAGCCTGAGCATCCGCATAGCCCGCGACATGCTGGCTCTGCTGCCGGTCGAGCACGTTATCGTCCATACCGTTATGGACGGAAAGACAATCCTCTCAACAGACTTTGACCGCCATACCCTCAACATGGTGAAGTTCGGCTTTATCGACCCCTCCGATACCATGCAAAAATTCCCCACAGCCATGCAGTTTGACTCCGCAACGGGCTTTTATCCCGTTGAACCGCTGCCGTAAACATCGCAGACAAAAGCCGCGGCGCACCGACTTTCTCATGTCGCGCGCCGCGGCTGTATTTATTATTGCGCCTCAGGCGGAAAACAAAATATACAACAGGATATTGCAATCACTTACATGCAGAAAAAAAGGTGTGCTTTCGCACACCTTTTTTAATTAACAGATTAATACTGTCTCTTCTTTCTTGCGAGGAAGAGAACGCCGATAGCTGCCAGCATAACGCCGCCGATCACGAAGTAGATGGTGGAATCCTCACCGGAAGTTACGGAACCTGTGCTGCCGCCGGAGGAGCTGCCGCCCGAAGAGCTGCTGCCCGAGGAGCTGCTGCCCGAAGAGCTGCTGCCGGAAGAGCTGCCGCCCGAAGAGCTGCTGCCCGAGGAGCTGCCGCCGGAAGTGCTGCCGCCGGAAGAGCTGCCGCCGGAAGAGCTGCCACCGGAGGTGCTGCCGCCGGAGGTGCTGCCGCCGGACAGAGAGGATTTGCTCTCGTCCCAGTTAATGGTAACGCCCGCAGCAGTTGCTTCTGAAACAGCCTTCTTAACATCCTCTTTGCCGAGACCGAGAGCCTTAGCGGTATCATCGATAGTGGTCTGCTCGTCTTTGCCGTTGAACTTCAGCGCGTTGGCAAGGCCATCCTTACCGGTGGAGGTGAGGAAGCGAACGAACATAGCATAGTCGGTATCTCCGGGCCAGAGGGTATCGCCGATAACGTTACCGATGGAAGTGATGCATTTGGGGTTGCCGTATTTGCCGCTCTTCCACTTAACCATCTGGCTCTTCTTGTTGGAGTCAACGCTGTTTTCAACTTTGTCCGCAGTACATACAGCGGTATCGCCGGCACTGTCGGCACCGAGGATCAGATCGCAGGTCTGAGCGTTCCAGTCATCGGTAAAAATACAACCATAAGCCTTGCTGGAATCGAGGGTGATGCCCTTTGCAGCCAGGTCATAAGAGAACACGCCGCTGCCTTCGTCGGTCATTTTACCCTTTTTGGAACCCCAGGTGATGATCTCTCCGCCGCCATGCTCATAAAGATAGAACGTGGGCTTAGCGTTAGATACATTCCAAGGTGTGGTGTTGACGTCAAAATAAATCTTGCTGGAAGCACCTGTAGCCTCAGAAGCGTCATCAGCGCCTACAGAAGCCGCGCTGTCGTCAGCGCCAACGGAAGCAGCGCTGTCATCAGCCGCGCCGGCAGCCAAAATGGAAGTGCTGCCGATCAGCATTGCCGCAAGAGCGATGCTTGCAAATTTCTTGAACATTTGAAACTCCTCCTAATATCGTTCATTGTCCGAGAATACAATATCTCAGTAAAATAATTATACAATAATTAATGAAAAACTTCAATACTTTTAAAAAAAATCTGTTCGTCGGTTTTTACAATAATTAATGATTAGATTTGTTTGAAATTGACAAATAATTATCAGTATAAGAAAAATGAATACTTATTTCAGCATATTTCTTAAGATTTCCGATACGCTTGCCAGGGCTTCCTCTATCTTGTCGGCGTCCTTGCCGCCCGCCATGGCCAGCTCGGGCTTTCCGCCGCCGTTGCCGCCCGCGATCTGAGCGACCGCCTTTACCAGCTTTCCGGCGTGAGCGCCCTTTGCCGCAGCGTCCTTTCCGCAGCCGACCGCGAAGTTGACCTTGCCGCCGTTTGCGGTGGCAAGCACCACAACAGTATCGGGTCTGCTTGCCTTGGCGTTCTCGCACATAGAGCGGAGGATATCAGGGGTGACGTCCTTGACGAAGCCTGTTACCAGCGCTACGTCGCCAATGTGCTCCTTATCAGCCATCATGCTTCTCATTTGAGCTGCGGACAACTTTCCGTTGAGCGTTTCTATCTGCTTTTGCTGAAGCTTGATAAGCTCAGTCGTCTTTTGAACGCCCTCTACCAGCGCCTTGGGGTTGGACAGCTTGAGCAAGGAAGCAGCTTGTCCGATGATCGCCTGAGCGCGGTTGATATAAACGAGCACGCCGTTGCCGGTGATGGCGTCTATCCTTCTGACGCCCGCGGCTACCGAGCCCTCCTGTCGGATCTTGAACAGTCCCAGGTGCGAGGTGTTCTCCACATGGGTTCCTCCGCAGAACTCCACGGAAAAGTCGCCGATGCTGACAACGCGCACCACGTCGCCGTACTTTTCGCCGAACAGCGCCATGGCGCCCAGCTTTTTGGCTTCTTCAATGGGCATTTCGCGCGTTTCTACGGGAAGCGCCTCAAATATCTTCTTGTTTACCATAGTTTCAACGTCGAGCAGCTCCTTGGCGGTTAGAGCCTCGAAGTGGGTGAAGTCGAAACGAACAGAGGTTTCGGACACCAACTGACCTGCCTGCTGAACATGGTTGCCCAGCACCTCTCTCAGCGCCGCCTGCAGCAGGTGAGCGGCGGTGTGGTTGCGCTTGATGTCGCTGCGGCGTTCGCGGTCAACAGAGGCTACCGCCTCGTCGCCGACGGTGATGCCGCCCGAAAGCACGGTGCAGGTGTGAAGGAAGATGTTGCCCGAGGGGTCCTTGACGGTGTTTTCGACCTCAGCGGATAATTCTCCGCAGGAAATATAACCCGTGTCGCCGACCTGTCCGCCGCTCTCGGCGTAGAAGGGCGATTTGTCGAGCACGACGATCACGTTATCGCCCTCGCCCGCCGCTTCTATACGCTCGCCGTCCTTGACTAAGGCAAGCACCTTAACAGGGGTAGTCAGCTCGCTGTAGCCGACGAATACGGTGGGTTCAAGGTCGGAAAGATCGGTGCTGTCGCTGATCCACGCGTCGGCGCCGGCGTTCTTTCTTGCCGCGCGTGAACGCTTTTTCTGCTCGGTGAGCAGCTCGTGGAAGCGGTCGAAATCTATCTTCATTCCCTTTTCCTCAAGGATCTCTCTGGTGAGGTCAATTGGGAATCCGTAGGTATCGTTGAGCTTGAAGGCGTCCTCGCCGCTTATGGTGGTGATGTCGTCACGCTCTATAAGCCCTGTGAGCATCTTGAAGCCCTGGTCGATGGTCTTGGCGAAGCTCTCCTCCTCGACGCGGATGACCTTGGTGATGAACTCCTGCTTCTCCTTGAGCTCGGGATAGGCGGTGAGGTTTTCGCGGATAACGGTGTCGCAGACCTTGTAGAGGAAGGGCTCTTTGTAACCGAGCAGTCTGCCGTGACGCGCGGCGCGTCTGAGCAGACGGCGCAGCACATAACCCTTGCCCTCGTTTGAGGGCATGACGCCGTCGCCGATCATAAAGGTGGTGGAGCGGATGTGGTCGGTGATGACGCGCAGAGAGATGTCCTTTTTGTCGTCCTCGCCGTATTTGACGCCGGTTATCTCGCTGATGTGCTTCATAATGTTCTGCACGGTGTCAACGAGGAAGAGGTTGTCTACCTCCTGCATGACGCAGGCAAGGCGCTCAAGACCCATGCCGGTGTCGATGTTGGGGTGCTCCAGCGGGGTGTAATTGCCCTTGCCGTCGCTCTCGAACTGAGTAAAGACGAGGTTCCACACCTCGACGAAGCGGTCACATTCGCAGCCTACGTGGCAGTCGGGGCTGCCGCAGCCCTTTTCGGGACCGCGGTCAAAATATATCTCGGAACAGGGGCCGCAGGGACCGGAGCCGTGCTCCCAGAAATTGTCCTCCTTGCCGAGACGCACCATGTGGGAGGGGTCGACGCCCACTTCCTTTGTCCAGATGTCATACGCCTCGTCGTCGTCCTGATAGATGGAAACGTAGAGCTTGTCCTCGGGAAGCTCGAGCACCTTGGTGAAGAACTCCCACGCCCAGGCGGTAGCCTCGCGCTTGAAGTAGTCGCCGAAGGAGAAGTTGCCCAGCATCTCAAAGAAGGTGCCGTGGCGTGCCGTGATGCCCACGCGCTCGATGTCGGGCGTGCGGATGCACTTCTGGCAGGTGGTCACACGCTTGCGCGGCGGCGTTACCTCGCCGGTAAAGTACTTCTTCATAGGCGCCATTCCGCTGTTGATAAGCAAAAGGCTGTTGTCGTCCTTGGGGATCAGTGAAAAGCTGGGAAGCCTGAGGCATCCCTTCGACTCAAAAAACGAGAGGAACTTTTCACGAAGCTCGTTTAATCCTGTCCACTGCATTTGAAATTACTCCTTTTTTCGGCGCGCCTAAGCCTGCCTCGGCGGCGCGTCATTTAATTATGAATTATAATTATATATTGTTGTTAAAAACTATTCACTGCGCCTTCTGCGCAGCACCGAACCGGCGGGTACAGGCTTGTCCGAGGTGAGGGTAAGCAGCTCCATCGGATGCGGAGCGCTGTCCACGCTCTCCCCTGCCTCGTTAACAAGGCTTTGGCACTGTATCAAAAACGGATAGCCGTCCGGCGGAAGCACGTCGAGGGTATCGCCCGCCAAGAACTTGTTGCGCTGGGAAATGACGGCGGTGTGCCCGTCGATATTCCTTTCACAAAAGGCGACGTTGTCGTAGCGGCGGATGTATCCGCCGTTTACCGTCTCCTGCCCCGGCTCGCCGCCGAAGTAGAAGCCCGTGCTGTAGGCGCGGTGGCTGATTTTTTCTGTCTCCTCGCGTATCCAGTCGGGCAGCGCAAAGGGGTCGCCCTGCTCGAAATAGGCGTCAACAGCCTTGCGGTAGGCATTTGTGATGACGGCGGTGTAGTAAGCCGACTTGGCTCTGCCCTCTATCTTGAAGCTGGAAACGCCCGCTTTCACCAGCTCGGGGATGTGCTCTATCATGCACAGGTCGCGCGAGTTGTAAAGGTAGGTGCCGTCGCCGGTCTCCTCCACGGGGAAATACTGCCCCTCGCGTTTTTCTTCAAAGAGATGGTATTTCCAGCGGCAGGGCTGAGCGCAGTCGCCGCGGTTGGCGTCGCGCCCCGTGAGGTAGCTGGAGATAAGACACCTGCCGGAAAACGACACGCACATGGCGCCGTGAACAAAGCACTCCAGCTCAAGCTCGCCGGGCACCTTGGCGCGTATCTGCGCTATCTCCTCAAGCGAAAGCTCCCGCGCGAGCACGACCCGCGACGCGCCCATGTTATAGAGCACGTTGGCGGCGGCGTGATTTGTGACGCCCGCCTGGGTCGAGATGTGCCGCGCCACCTTGGGCGCGCAGCGCTTTGCCGTTTCAAACACGCCCAAATCGGCGATGATGAAGGCGTCTACACCGCAGTCCTGCGCCATGGTCAGAAAGTCGGGCAGATCGCCCAGCTCGTCACAGCGCGGCAGGGTGTTGACGGTTAGATGTATGTGCCTGCCCAAGGCATGAGCGGCTTCGCACGCCGCCCTGAGCTGAGCGTCGTCGAAATTCCGCGGAGAGGTGCGCATACCGAAGCGCTTGCCGGCAAGGAACACCGCGTCGGCTCCGAAATCGAGAGCGGCTTGCAGGGAATCCGGATCGCCGGCGGGCGAAAGAATCTCAGGTTTGCTGTTCATCACTCAATGTACTCCAAATTCATCTGATGCTCCTCCATGGTAGAAGCATAGTAGGCGTTGCCGTCCTTGTCGTGGCAGAAGTAGTAATAGCTGGTGTCATAGGGCATCAGCGCCGCTTTTATCGCTTCCATACCGGGGTTGCAGATGGGTCCCGGAGGCAGACCCTTAAGGGTGAAGGTGTCGTAGCGGCTCTTGTAGTTCTTGCCTGCCGTAGCGGGAAGCTTGTCCGCGCTGCGGTAGGGATAGTATCTGGTGGAGTCAAGACCCAGCGAGGATACGCCCATGTAATCGTCCGCCGTGAGACGGTTGTGGATAATGGAGGAAACATAGTACATATCCTCCTTGTCCGCCGCCTCAGCCTGCACGATAGAGGCTATGGTCAGGATCTGGTCGAGGCTGTAGGGCGTTTCGGTCTTTTCGAGCATCTTGTGCAGGGAGTAGAGCTTTTCATAGCCCTCGAACGCCTGCTTCTCATAGTACTTGGCCTCAAAGTTGTTGAGGAAGCGGTAGATGATGCTGAGCGGGTCGTCGTGCTCATAGAACTCGTATTTATCGGGGTAGAGATAGCCCTCGAGCTTGTAGTAGCGCTCGCCCGAATTTTTGATTGCCTGAAGGAAGTCGAAGTCGTCGTCGAATTTATCGGAAGCGCACAGCTCCAAAAACTTGTCCTTGTCCTTTTCGGCAAGAGCGCCCTCATTGACCAGCTTTTCCGCTATCTCAACCACGCTCATGCCCTCGATGACGGTGACCTCCACCGTGTCGGTGCGGCTTGCCTTGCCGCCGAGATTAGTTAGGATAGCCTGATAGTCCATATTCTTTTTCAGCTCGTAGGTGCCCTGAGAAAAAGACCCTGTCTTGGTCATTACGCCAAACAGCGTGAAGTAGTAAGGGTCGTCTACTACACCGTTGTTAGCCAAAATCTGCGCCACATCGTTCAGATTAGCGTTTTCGGGTATCTTGACCGAGACCACGGAATCATCGGTACGCTTGACAGCCAGCAAATCGTTCAGCGCCGTAACAAAGTAGGGCGAGAGCATTCCGCCCACGATGAGCACCGACACTATCCACATGATGCTGAAGTAGCGGCGGTTGCGGCGGTTGCGGCGCTTGAGGTCGCGCTTTTGCGCGCGCTGACGCTTTTTGAGCGACTTTTTGGATTCCCTGGCGATCTGCTCCTTCACGTCCTGCCCGCTGTAGGAGTTGATCTCCTCGGGCACGCGCTCCTCGGGCACATCTTCTATGCTTTCGGAAATGTTCAAATGAAAGTTTTCCGCCTTTTTGCGCCTTTGCTCCTCAAAGTCGCGGCGGTCGTTTTCGTATCGTTCCATTCACACACCTTCTTAATGGCGCCTCAAAAGCTTATGTTGTATAGAGGCGCGGTTTTATATTGCGATAGGTTTAACGGTTGCAACTGTTGCGGTTGACAAACCGCTCGGTTATCAAAATATCTGTATGCCTATCATAGGCGCCGCGCGGCAGCTGCTTTAACGTATACTTGGAATAGCAGATACCGGCGGTAACTCCGCCGAAGTCGTCCAGAAAACGGTCGTAGTAGCCCTTGCCGAAGCCTACGCGGTAGCCCTCGAGGTCGAAGCACAGTCCCGGGACTATGCAAAGCCCGCGCGAAAGGTCGTCCGCTTTTTCGCAGACAGCGGGATCCGGCTCTAACAGCGAGAACATACCGGGCTTGAGCTCGTCGAGAGAATTGATGTAGTAAAAATCCATCCTGCCCGACCTGTCGGCACAGCGCGGCACCGCCACACGCTTTCCGCGCGCGAAGGCGTCGAGGATTATGCGCTTTGTGTCGCACTCTATCGGCGAGGAAACAAAGATAAACAGCCGGTCACACTCAAGGTACTCCTCAAGTCCGAGCACCTGCGCGGTAAGCGCCTTGTCCAGCCGCTCCTTGACCTCGGGAGGACAGGCGGCACGCAGCTTTTTACAGCGGCGGCGCAGCCTGCGCTTTTCTTCTTTTACATTGGTCAAAAGCATTGCATATCACTCAATACCTTTTCGGCTTCTTCATCCGACAGCGCGTAGCTGACTATCGCTCTGCCGAAGGTAAGCGCACAGCCCGCGCCCTTGCCGGTGATGACGTTGCCGTCGGACTCCACGTGAGCGCCCGTATACTCGGCGCCCTCCAGCTCCTTTTCAAAGCCCGGGAAGCAGGTAGCCTTTTTGCCGCGCAGCAGACCCATCCTGCCGAATACCGACGGAGCGGCGCAGATAGCCGCGATAAGCAGGCCGTTGTCGTAGCAGTAACGGACACATTCCGCTACCTCTTTGCTGCTTCTGAGATTGTGGGTGCCGGGCATGCCGCCGGGCAGAATAGCGCCCTCGATGATCTCGTAGTTGACATCGCCGAGAGAGATGTCGGGCTTTACTACCACGCCGTGGGAGCTCTGCACCAAATCGCCTGTTACGCCGACGGTCTGCACATCAAGACCGGCGCGCTTCATAATATCCAGAGGCGCCATCGCCTCGACGATCTCAAATCCATTTGCCAAAAACAAATAATACATAACTTTCCTTCCTTTTCTAACTCAATGTCAATCCAATGTATATGCCCTTCGGGGCTTTTTTATCGGTCAAAGGCTTTATCATGCCGCACCTAAGCGGCGGCTGTCCCGTAAACAGCGGATCGGCTCCGCCGCCTGTCAGGTTGAAGCGCCGCACGCCACGGGCGGATAACAGCCTTTTTAATTCTTCTATGTCATTAAAAACCGCGTAAAACACCTCGGCTTCACAGCCGTCCTGCTCGTAAAGCGCAAACGCACCTTCGCTTTCAAGGGACTTGACGCCGTAGCAGCCGTAGTATTCCTCGGCAAACCTTATTTGATTATTATTCCAAAAGAGAAATTTGTTTCTCATACGAACGCGCTGCAGGCGATCTGTGTCCGCCTCGCCTCGGGGAGTTTGTCGGGCTTCTCCGCAGGTGAACTCACGGGAAAACGCCGTGCAGGTCGCCTCGTAACCGAGCCGCGCGTAAAAGCGGTAAAGCCCCTCGTCGGCGGGAAGCAGCAGCGAATAGACGTCGCCGCGCGCCCTAGCGTCATCGAGAGCGAAGCGGATAAGCGCCGTCATAACGCCCCGGTTGCGGCAGTCGCGCCGAGTTGCCGCGCCGCAGAGATAGTGCGCGCGCTCACCGTCGAGCACAGCGTCCAGCAGATAGAGAGCCGCAACGATACTGCCGTCGTTCTCAGCCGCGTAGCCGTGGTAGGTATTTATATTTCTTTTAAAGAACGATTCTGCCGCCTCGCGCTTTTCTTCAAAGCAGTTGAGCCACAGCGCGGTGAGAGCGGAGGTGTCCTCAGGGTTAGTTGTTCGATAGCGCATCACTTCGGTTCAGCGGAGAATCTGTCGTAGATGATAACGGGATGATAGGATAGCTTTGCCTTGCGCAGTCCCTCAAGCCCCAGATCCTCTTCTCGGTTGATATATTTGTATGCGGTAAGGGTCTTGGCAAATTCATTGTTTATCACAGCGTAAGCGCCGTCGCAGCCGCGCAGCGCCTTTTCAAAGATTATGTCAAAGCAAAGCGGCGAGATCTCGCTGCCCACCGTCATGGCGACGGGCTGACCGTGCACATAGAGCACCGCGCCCTGCATGCCGAGGGTCTCATAATCCGCGCACGCCTTTTTAAACACAGCGTACTCGGCGTGGCCGCGCGGGTCAACGCCGTTTTCGCGGCACCAAAGCTCCATCACCCTCACCGCGTCGCCGAGATTGCCGCGGTCAATAGTGGAAAACCGCGCGTCGTCGGCGTAGGTGCGGTAAAACCTTGAGATGTGGTTGCGCTTGGCGTGGTATTTTTTGCCCGCAAGCGTTGCAAGATCCTGCGAAAGATATATATAGTCTTGGTTATCGGGCTCGCGTTCATACACAAAGACGTCGGGACACAACCCCTCAAGCAGGTCGCGTTCACGCGAGGTCATGTAGTCTATGCGCGCGCGCTGACCGCGTTCGGCAGCGTCATCGAAAACCGCCTCAAGGGCGCCGCGCGGGTTTTTGCCGCAGGGCATACAGTAGCCCCAAACGCGGCTTTCGTCGCGGAAATACGCCTTGACGAGCGTATCGTCGATAACCGCGACACGCAGCTTGTACGCCTCGTCCCACAGATAGCCGCTGACGAAATTCGCCTCGCAGCCTATGGGTGAGCTGTCGCTGTAAAACGCCTTGTATGCCGCGATATTCTCTATTTTGATTTGTTGAAAGTCGATCATAAAATCTGTTGCACCAGCTCATCTATGTCCGCGGCGATGCTCTCGATGGAGCGGATGTCGCCGTTTTCGCAGCAGTTTATCAGCCGCCAGCCGCAGTGTTCCACGCCGTAGAGCGCGCTTTCGCGGCAGGAAAGCAGAAAGCCGAGATTGCTTTCGTGCAGGTCTTTTTTGCTGTTGTCTCCGCCGTAGCGCTTTTCCATCAGCTTCTGAGAAACCTCCGGCTCCACGTCGAGGTAGATAACCAGATCGGGACGCGGCAGACCGAGCTTGTCGTATTCAAAATCCGCCTGCCAGCGGATGAAGCCATCGCGCTCTGACGGGTCGACCTTAGCCATCTGGTAGATTATATTTGACGTGCAGTAGCGGTCGCAGAGCAGCACGGTGCCGTTTTGACAGTCGCGCTGCCAGTCTCTGAGGAAGCTTGCCGCGCGGTCTACCGCGTAAAACGCGGATGCAGCGTAGGCGTTGACGTCCCCCGGGCTGCCGCCGAATTCGCCGTTAAGATACATTTTGACGAGCGCCGACGACGGGCTTTCATAGTCAGGGAACTCCAGCCTCTTGACGCTGTAGCCGCGCGCCGAAAGTGTTTCGGCGATAAGCTTGGTCTGAGTAGCCTTGCCTGAGCCGTCAAGCCCTTCTATTACGATAAGTTTTGATTTCATAGCTGTGCTCAACCCCTGCGGTATTTTTCGCGCATCTCCTTTTGCCTGCCGCAGCTCATGCCGCCCTCGGGACAGGGTCCGAACAGACAGGAGGGTCCGCAGTTTTTGAAGAGGTGCGGCGCGACCTCCAGGCAAAGCAGCAGCATTTTTTCGGCGACCTCGCGGATCTCCCACTGAGCGCGGTTGCAGCAGCGATGGGCGAAAAAGTTTTGCAGGCTGCGGGCGTTGAAGGTGCAGACTATCTTTGTGGTGGAGGCGTTGGGCAGGATGAACCGCGCGTCCTCGTTAGCCTTTTTGATAAAGGCGGAGCAGCGCGCCTTGTCGGCGAGGCGGAACGCCTCGATGATCTCCTCGTCCGTGCCGTCCTGAGTCTCTCCGAGAAAGTCGTTGATGTAGCCTGCCGCCAGCGCGTCGCGTATCTCGCGGTACGCCTGCGCCTGGGCGTCGATGACGCGCTCATAGGCGGCGAGCGCCCTGGAATTTTTTGCTATCTCGGGCGGCGTTACGAAGTCGAATTTGGTGCCGTCCACATAGCGCTGCGACTGCTGACTGTAGGAGGCGATGCGGTGACGCACAAGCTGATGGGAGCAGGCGCGAGAGATGCCCTCGATGCCGAAGGTGAAAGACACGTGCTCGATGGGACTGGCGTGACCCAGACCCGCCAGCATGTCGATAAACGCGGCGGTCTTTTCCTCTGTGAGCCCCTCGCGGATGTCGGTGATGTCCGACGGTGAATAGCAGAGCTTTGCCGCCATAGCCACCACCTGCTCGGGGTCGGGCGTATGCGCCAGCAGTTGAACCTTGATAGCCAATTTTATCCCCCACTTCTCCATTTTACATAGTTATAAGTATTATAGCATTATCAAACAGATTTTGCAAGTATGATTTGTTCGGAAAGTTTAATGCATAACACAAAAGAGCGCCCTGCCGTCACCGGCAAAAGCGCTCTTGGTATCATTTGGATATTGGATTTTAGGATGCATCAGTCCGAAAAGCGGTTGAAGCGCGATAAAAACGCCTGAGTTCTCGGGCTTTGCGGGTTTTCGATGACCTGCTGCGGAGTGCCCTCCTCCTCGATAACGCCGTCCGCCATGAAGATTACCTTATCGGCGACGTCGCGCGCGAAGCTTATCTCGTGGGTGACGACTATCATCGTGCTGTCGGAGCTTTTAAGCCCCTTTATGACGTTGAGCACCTCGCCTGTAAGCTCGGGGTCGAGCGCCGAGGTCGGCTCGTCAAAGCAGAGCACATCGGGATTGAGCGCCAGCGCGCGGGCTATTGCCACACGCTGCTGCTGTCCGCCGCTGAGGTTGCAGGGGTACTCGTCACGCTTTTCGGTGAGTCCCACCTTTTCAAGCAGCTGCTCGGCTTCCTCTTTTATCTTGTCCACCGCCGCCCTGTAGGAGCTTTCTCCCATATAGGTCTCGCCGGCTTTCAGCTTCTCTTTGGCGAGCAGCTTTGGCGCGAGTATCAGGTTTTCATAGACCGTATACTGCGGGAAAAGGTTGAACTGCTGGAAAACCATGCCGAAATGCAAACGGTTTTTGCGTATCTCCTTATCCTTCTTTTTTGCGGGGTCGCTGCCGTCGAACAGCACCTCGTCCCCCACGGCGATAACGCCCGCCTGCGGAGTCTCCAAAAAGTTGATGCAGCGCAGCAGCGTGGTCTTGCCTGAGCCTGAGGAGCCGATGATAGCCAACACCTCGCCCTTATCCAGCGAAAAGCTGATGTCCTTGAGCACCTCGGTCTTGCCGAAGTGCTTTTTGATGTTTTTGACTTCAAGTAATGCCATATCTTCTCCCCCTAACCCTTATAGTAATCGAGCTTCTTCTCGATAAAGCGGAAGAGAAGCGTCAGAGCGCCGCAGAACACCAGGAAGTACACGCCGGTGTAGAACAGCGGCCATACGATGACCTTCTGCGCGACGATGTTCTCAGCGGTCAGCAGCATTTCGGCGACATAGATGATACGCGCCAGAGAAGTATCCTTTATAAGCGTGATTATCTCGTTGCCCATAGGCGCGGTGATGCGCTTGACGACCTGGAGCAGCACGACCTTGAAAAAGATCTGGCTTTTCTTCATGCCCAGCACATAGCCCGCCTCGTACTGTCCCTTGGGGATAGCCTCGATGCCGCCGCGGAATATCTCGGAAAAATAGGCGGCGTAGTTGATGACAAAGGCGATGACCGCCGCATGGAAGCGCTCGAGATTGACCTCGAAGAACAGCGCGGGCAAATAGAACACCACCATAAGCTGCAGCATAAGCGGCGTGCCGCGGATTATCCACACCACGGTGCGCGTGAACACCTTGAGCGGCGCTATGCGCGACATGGAACCCATAGAGATAACCAGACCCAGCGGAATAGCCATCAACAGCGTCAGGGCAAAGAGCAGACAGTTCTGCCCAAAGCCCTTGAGCAACTCATTTGTTACGGTCAAAAAATCCATATTATTTTACAATGATAAGATCGTTGAGGTTGTACTTGGAGGCGATCTCATCGAGCTTGCCGCTCGCCTTTACCGCCTGGATAGCCGCGTTGACCTTCTCGAGGGTCTTGGGGCTGTCCTTTCTGAACGCGATGCCGTACTGCTCCTCGGCGAAGCTCTTGCTCTCGATAACAGCCAGATCGGCGTAGTCGGTGCCTTCGCGGATGGTGCCCTTGGACATTACATAGTCGATAACGGCGATGTCGGAGGTGCCAGCCTTGACCTCGAGCAGAGCCTTAGCCTGCGCGTCGAGCGCGGTGTAGCTGGCGCCCTTGAAGAACTCGTCCTCCTTGGCTACGTCCTCGCCGGCAGAGCCCGCCTCGGCAACTACCTTGGCGCCCTTTACTCCCTCGGCAGTGCTGTATTTCTCAACGTCTGCCTTTCTTACTACCATTACCTGCTTGTTCTGCATGTAGGGAATGGAGATGTCCATATTCTCTTTTCTTTCGTCGGTAATGGTCAGACCGTTCCAGATGCAGTCGATCTTCTTGGATTTGAGCTCGAGCTCCTTGGATTCCCACTTGATCTCCTGGAACTCAGCCTTTACGCCCAGCTCCTCGCAGACCGCTTTTGCAAACTCGGTTTCAAAGCCGGTCAATTCGCCGTTGTCGTCCTTGTAGTTCATAGGCTGGAAATAGGTGATACCGATTTTCAGTCTGCCTTTATCCTTGATGTAATCCCAGTCCTTCTTTTTACTGCCGCAGCCCGCAAGCGCCAAAAGCGCGATAAGGCAAGCCAGCGTCAATGCCAATGCTTTTTTCATGTTATTTCCTCCGTTTTTATAATGATATTACGCGCAAACCTCGCGCACGAACAGAGTTATTATACATTATCTTATTACTAAAGTAAAGTATTTTTTGAAAAAAACGGTATTTTTTAAGTTATTTTAACAAAAAACAAGCGACAGCTTAACAGCCATCGCTTGTCATTTCAGCTTTATGTTTTATGAAGCCGCCAAAAAAACGCGGCTGAAAGTCATTTACTTTCCCAAGTCAAACTCTGAAAAATCGAAGGTCGCAAAGTAGTCCTTGGGAGTTTCGGCGCGACGGATGAGTTTGTGAGAGCCGTCCTCGCAGAGCAGCACCTCGGCGCTGCGCAGCTTGCCGTTGTAGTTGTAGCCCATTGAGAAGCCGTGTGCGCCCGCGTCGTGGATGTAGAGGATGTCCCCCATTTCGATCTTGGGCAGCATGCGGTCGATGGCGAACTTGTCGTTGTTTTCGCACAGACCGCCCGTTACGTCATACATGTGGTCGCAGGGCTCGTTTTCCTTGCCGAGCACCGTGATATGATGGTAGGAGCCGTACATAGCGGGGCGCATAAGATTAGCCGCGCAGGCGTCAAGCCCGATGTACTCCTTGTAGATATGCTTTTCATGGATGGCGGTAGCCACCAGCGCGCCGTAGGGCGCGAGCATATATCTGCCCAGCTCGGTGTAGATCTCCACATCGCCCATGCCCGCGGGCACGAGGATCTCCTCAAACGCCCTGCGAACGCCTTCGCCGATAACGGCTATATCGTTTTTGCTGTCCTCGGGCTTGTAGTCGACGCCGACACCGCCCGAAAGGTTCACGAATTTGATATGTACGCCGGTTTTTTCGTGGAGTCTGACAGCCAAACGGAAGAGGATAGCCGCCAGCGCGGGATAATAGTCGTTGGAAACCGTGTTGGACGCCAGAAACGCGTGGATGCCGAATTCCTCGGCGCCCGCTTCCTTAAGCTCCGAAAACGCCTTTTCCATCTGCTCCTCGGTCATGCCGTACTTGGACTCGCCGGGGTTGTCCATTACCTGGACCTTGTCCTTGCTGTCGCCCAGCTTGAAAACTCCGCCGGGATTGTAGCGGCAGCAAATGGTCTTGGGCACGCCGCAGACCTTTTTGATAAATTCCACATGGGTGTAGTCGTCAAGGTTGATATTCGCGCCCAGCTCATACGCCTTTTTCATATCCTCAGCGGGTGTGACGTTTGAGCTGAACATGATGTCGCTGCCCGTGATGCCGCAGGCTTCACAGAGCTGCAGCTCGGTGTAGGACGAGCAGTCCATGCCGCAGCCTTCCTCCTGCAATATCTTCATCAAAAACGGGTTGGGGGTCGCCTTTACCGCGAAATACTCCTTGTAGCCCTTGTTCCACGCAAACGCCTTGTTAAGCGCGCGGGCGTTTTCCCTTATACCCTTTTCATCGTAAACGTGGAACGGCGTGGGGACGTCCCTGATGATGTCCTTTGCCTGTTCAAGCGTCAAAAACGGCTTCTTTTCCACTGTTATTCCTCCTCTGTGATGTATTCCTCAATTACCTCTTTTATGTCCTCTGCCCCGCTGCCGTCCACAGCCGAGAAGGGGATCAGTTGGATGCCCTCATAGTTTTGCAGCTCATCGAGGACTTCCTCAAGCCGTTTTTCATACGCCAGTTTTTTAAGCTTGTCCTTTTTGGTAAGCACTATCACAAAGGGCGCGTTGCTGTGATAGAGAAAGTCGAGCATATCGTAGTCGTCCTTGGTGGGCTTGTGGCGGATGTCGATGATTTGAACGATAAGACGGATGTTGCGCTGCGCGGAGAGATAGCCTTCCACAAGCTTTGCCCAGCGCTCCTTTTCCGCCTTTGACACCTTGGCGTAGCCGTAGCCCGGAAGGTCGACCAGACGGAACTCTTTAAGGCGGTAAAAATTGATGGTAGCCGTTTTGCCGGGCTGCGCGCTGACTCTGGCGAGCGCCTTGCGCTGCACCAGCTTGTTTATCAATGAGGATTTGCCGACATTAGAATGTCCCGAAAAAACGATTTCGGGCAGGTCGGACGCGGGCAGCTGACCTACAGTGCCCGCGGCAAATTCAAACTGTACTTCGTTAAAATTCATAGTATTTCCTTATTCTGTGCGAGCGGCGCGTCAGACGATGGCGCCCGAGATGACCTCGGTAAAATTCTCTACGGGAATAAAGTTGATTTTTTCCCTGACCGCGTTATCAAAGTCGACGATGTCGCGCTCGTTCTGCTTGGGGATAAAAACGGTGTCGATGCCGTTTTTGAACGCCGCCATGCTCTTTTCCTTCAAGCCGCCTATGGCAAGCACCTTGCCGCGCAGGGTTATCTCGCCTGTCATGGCAACGTCGTGACGCACGGGCTTTTCGGCCAGTGCCGAATAGATGGCGGTAGCCATGGTGATGCCCGCGGAAGGACCGTCCTTGGGCACAGCGCCCTCGGGAGCGTGGATGTGGATGTCCTTTGTCTTGTAAAAATCTCCGTCAAGTCCCAGCACCTTGGCGTGACTGCGGATGCAGGTGATAGCCGCCTTGGCGGATTCCTGCATAACGTCGCCCAGCGAGCCTGTAAGCTGCACCTTGCCGGTGCCGTCCATCACGGCGACCTCTATCGGCAGCAGCTCGCCGCCGACTGCGGTCCACGCAAGACCGTTCACAACGCCGATCTCGTCCTTTTTGGAGAGCTGATCGGGCAGGAATTTCTTTTGACCCAGCAGTTCCTCGGCAAGCTTATCGTCGATTTTAAAGGTCTCGGCCTCGCCGTCGAGCTTCTTTACCGCGCACTTGCGCAAGATAGAGGCTATTTCGCGCTCAAGCTGACGCACGCCCGACTCGCGGGTGTAATAGTCGATAATGGCATAGATAGCCTTTTGGGTGAACTTGACCTCTTTGCCGGTAAAGCCGCACAGATCAAGCTGCTTGGGAAGCAGGTGCTTTTTCGCGATTTGGAACTTTTCCTCGCGGGTATAGCTGTTTATCTCGATGATCTCCATTCGGTCGCGCAGGGGCGACGGGATGGCGTTGAGATCGTTGGCGGTGGTGATGAACATGACGTTTGACAGATCAAACGGCACGTCGATATAGTGGTCTACAAACTTGTTGTTTTGCTCCATATCCAGCACCTCGAGCAGTGCCGATGTGGGGTTGCCCTTGTAGTCGGCGGACAGCTTGTCCACCTCGTCGAGGATAAGCAGGGGGTTGTTGCTTTCGGCGCTGATAAGAGCCGACATTATCCTGCCCGGCATCGAGCCTATGTAGGTGCGGCGGTGTCCGCGTATCTCAGCCTCGTCCTTCACGCCGCCCAGAGCGATGCGCTGGCTGTTTCTGCCGATCGCCCCGGCGATAGACTGCGCGACGGAGGTTTTTCCGACGCCCGGAGGTCCCACCAGACATAGGATCTGACCGCGCTGCTTTTCGCTGAGCTTTCTTACGGCGAGCTGCTCGATTATCCTGTCCTTTACCTTTTCCAGACCGTAGTGGCTTTTGTCAAGCTCCTTGCGGATCTTGGGCAGAACTATCTTGTCCTTGGTGGATTTGTTCCACGGGAGATCGAGCACGATGTCGAGGTAGGAGCGGATGACCGACGCCTCCTGGCTGCCGTAGGGCATTTTCATCAGCTTGCGGCACTCTTTGATGAGCGTCTCCTCGGTTTTGGGGTCGAGGTGGAGCTGCTCGATGCGCTCGGCGTATTCCTCGGCGTCTGCCGAGGGGTCGTCCTCCTCGCCCAGCTGTTCCTCTATTACGCGCTTTTGCTCGCGCAGAAAGTATATCTGCTGGTTTTCGTCTATCCTGCTCTTCGCCTTGCGCTCAATGTCGCGCTCAAGACGGGTGATGTAGGTTTCGTCTATCAAAACGTCGAGCACATTGTCAAGACGCTCGGATGGGTTGAGGATCTCGAGTATGCTCTGCTTTGTCTGGTAATCCAGATACATGGTAGATGCTATGTAGTCCGCCAGCTCGCCCGGATGCTTGCACATGGCGACCTTGAAGATAATGTCGGAAGGCATTTTGGCGGTCACCTCGATATAGCGCTCGAACTGCGTCTTAACAGTGCGCAGCATGGCGACATCGGAAGCTGAGAGCGGAAGGATCTGCTCAGAGAGCGGCGAAAGCTCGGCTACAAGCATTTTATTGTCAAACACAGGTGCCTCGATCTTAGCGCGGTACTTGCCCTCCAGCACCACACAGGTCACGTCGTCAGGCTGCTTAAGCACCTGGATGACTTTTGCGACAACGCCTATTGAGTAGAGGTCGATCAGCTTTGGCTCGTTGACCGTGGGGTCCTTCTGCGCCGCCAGAAAGACCAGCTGATTGTCCCTCATCGCCTTGTTGATTGCGGAAATGCTGTGCTTTCTGCCGATGTCGAAATGAATGACAGATTTGGGGAACACAACCATTCCCCGCAGCGGCAGCACGGGAAGCGTCAGTGTGGTTTTATTTTTATTTTCCATTGTTTTTCCTTTCATAAGGTTTAGTGGATTGTGCCTAAAAATAGATATGGGCGACACAGATCACGGCAGAGCCGTAAGCGGTATCGCCCGACAAGCAGTATCAAACCTACCGCTTAGTGATTTGGTTTAACGCAATACCGCTTGCTGCATAATTGCAGACCGCGGTGTTGCCTTAAGAAGCGGAGCTGCGCTTTGAGCGCTTGCCCGATTCTTTTTTTGACAGTTTAACGGGAAATGATGCTTTTTCTTTTCTTCTTGTGATCTGAGGCTCTGCGCCGTCGGTGACAACCTCTTTTGTAATGATGATCTTCTCTATAGTGTTGTCCGACGGAGTTTCAAACATAAGGTCGGTCAATATGCCCTCCATTATGCCTCTCAGACCTCTGGCGCCGGTGCGCTGCTCCTGCGCTTTTTCGGCTATTGCCTTCAGCGCGTCCTCCTCAAAGTAGAGCTCCACGTCGTCAAGCTCAAACAGCCGCTTGTACTGCTGAACAATTGAGTTTTTGGGGACGGTGAGGATCTTTATCAGCGCTTCGGTGTCAAGTCCGCTGAGGGCGGTGATGACGGGAAGTCTGCCGATAAGCTCGGGGATGATGCCGTATTTTACCAGATCGTGCGCGGTAACGTCCTTCATCCAGTCGGTGGAATCGAGCTGTACCTTGGACTGCACGTGCGACTCAAAGCCGATAACCGAGTTGCCCTTGCGCTTTTCGACGATCTTTTCCAGACCGTCAAACGCGCCGCCGCAAATAAAGAGGATGTTTTTGGTATCGACCTGTAAAAACTCCTGCTGCGGGTGTTTTCTGCCGCCCTGCGGAGGAACGTTGGCAACGGTGCCCTCGACTATTTTCAGCAGCGCCTGCTGAACGCCTTCGCCGCTAACGTCGCGGGTGATGGACGGGTTCTCCGATTTGCGGGCGATTTTGTCTATCTCATCAATATAGATGATGCCGCGCTCTGCGCGTTCAATGTCGTAATCCGCCGCCTGTATCAGCTTGAGAAGGATGTTTTCCACATCCTCGCCGACATAGCCGGCTTCCGTGAGGGTGGTGGCGTCGGCGATGGCAAAGGGTACGTCGAGCGCCTTGGCGAGCGTCTGCGCCAGCAGCGTCTTGCCCACGCCGGTGGGTCCCAGCAGCAGCACGTTGCTTTTGGAAAAGTCCACGGCGTCGTCATTGGCAAAGGCGCGCTTGTAGTGATTGTACACAGCTACGCTGAGCGTCACCTTGGCAGAGTCCTGTCCGATGACGTACTCGTCGAGTATCGCCTTTATTTCCTTTGGCTTTAAAAGCTCGGCAATTGAAGCTTCGGGCACAGCGGGCGCAAGGCTTTGTCGTTCATCCGGACGCTCGCGCTCTACCTCACCCGATTGTTCAAGTATATTCATACAGAGGTCCACACAGCGGTCGCAGATATACGCGCCGTTTCCGGCTATCATCCGCAGCACCATATCCTGCGGCTTGCCGCAGAAGGAACAGTAGATCTCCTTGTCGTTGTTTTTACCTGCCATGAGTTACCCTCACCCTATCTTTTATCGATAACCTTATCAATCAAACCGTATTCCAAAGCCTGCTGCGCGGTCATAAAGTTGTCGCGCTCGGTATCCTGCTTGATAACATCGAGGGGCTTGCCTGTGTTTTCGGCGAGGATCTGATTTAAGCGGGCTTTGATGTCAAGCATATACTTGGTATGGATCTCCATATCGGTAGCCTGACCCTGATAGCCGCCGAGCGGCTGGTGGATCATTATGGTGCTGTTGGGCAGGGCGATGCGCTTGCCCTTGGTGCCCGCGGAAAGCAGGAACGCGCCCATGCTTGCCGCCATGCCCATGCAGATGGTGGACACGTCGCACTTGATATATTTCATGGTGTCATAGATGGCAAAGCCGTCGGTAACACTGCCGCCGGGGCTGTTGATGTAAAGGCTGATGTCCTTTGTGGGATCCTGACTTTCCAAAAACAGCAGCTGAGCCACGATGACGCTTGCGGTCGCCGAGTTTACTTCCTCGTTGAGCATCACTATCCTGTCGTTCAACAGGCGGGAATAAATGTCATAGGAGCGTTCGCCGCGGTTGGTTTGCTCCACTACATAAGGTACCAGTGGCATATTATCAAGACCTTTCTGTTTAATAGTTGGCAGAAAATCAAATAATATACTTCTTATTTGATAATCGCGCTGTTCTTGACAAGCTCAAGCGCCTTTTGCACCTTTACGTCCTCGGTGAGGGAGTCTGCGGGCACGGCGTCCTTTACCTTGTCGACTTCCATCTTGTAAACCTCAGCCATCTTGGAGTATTCATCATCCAGATCAGCCTCGGTCACTTCTATATTTTCCTTCCTGGCGATGGTCTCGAGCGCGAGTCTGATCTTAACGCGCTTTTCGGCGTCCTCTCTGTACATGCCCTTCAAGGCGTTGACGTCCATGCCCATATACTGCATATAGGTCTGCATATCCATGCCCTGAGAGCGCAGACGCAGCTCGAAATCTCTTACCATGTCGTTTGCCTGGTTCTCATACATAGCCTCGGGGATCTCGCCCTCGAGCAGCTCCATCAGCTTTTCGGAGATCTGGTCGTCAACGTCCTTCTCGGCTTCGTCCTTAAGGCGCTTTGCAACGGTCTCCCTGAGCTCTTCCTTGTACTCGTCGAGGGTCTCCTTGTCGGAAACGTCCTGAACGAACTCGTCGTCGACCTCGGGCAGCTCCTTGGTCTTTACCTCGTGCAGCACGATCTTGAACTGCGCGTCCTTGCCCTTGAGTTCCTCAGCCTGATACTCCTCGGGGAACTTTACGTCGATGGTGAACTCCTCGCCCGCCTTGTGGCCGACGATCTGCTCCTCAAAGCCGGGGATGAAGTTGCCGGAACCGAGAGAGAGGTTGTAGCCCTCGGACTTGCCGCCCTCAAAGGGCACGCCGTCAACAAAGCCCTCGAAGTCGATCACGGCGGTGTCGCCGTTCTCGGCAGCTCTGTCCTCAACGGTGACGAGTCTGGAATTTCTCTCACGGACCTGCTCGATCTCCTTGTCGATAAGCTCATCGGTCACCTCGGTGGACTTTTTCTCCACCTCGATGCCCTTGTAGTTGTCGATCTCCATGGTGGGCTCAACAATGACCTGTGCCTTGAAGGTAAAGCCTTCCTTGCCTGCCTCAACCGCTTCAAGCGACTCCACCGCTACGATCTTTACATCGGCTTCCTTTGCCGCATCGTAGAGCGCGTCGGGATAGCAGTCCTGCATGGCGTCGTCATAGAACACCTCGGTGCCGTACATCTTCTCGATGATCCTGCGGGGCGCCTTGCCCTTTCTGAAGCCCTGGATGTTTATTTTTTTGACCTGCTTTTTATATACCGCGTCGATTGCTTTTTCAAAGACATCGCCGTCAACGGAAACGACGAGCTCGTACTTGTTTGCTTCTTCCTTTTTTGTACATTCTTTCAGTGCCATTTTTGATTCCTCCATAAATATAATTATCGACTTATTTTAACATAAAAAAACCGTGAAATCAAGTTATATTGAGCTATTATCTGACGAATACGGGCATAAACGCCGCTTTATCGCAGGAAATCAGCCGAAAACCGACCCCGCGGTATTCGCCCTCGAAGGCGAGGCGAAAGTTTTTCTTTCCGTGGATGTGACCGTAATAGCAGCGCCTGACACCGTACTCCACCAGTACATCCGTTATCTCGCGGCACTCGATACCGCGGTAATAGGGCGGGTAATGCAGAAACACAACCGGCTCTCCCCCGAGTTTTCGCGCCTCGTCAAGCGACATCCTCAGCCTGCCCACCTCGCGGTTGAGCACCTTTACATCCTCGGGCGTGTCGTTTTCAAGAAACCAGCCCCGGGTGCCGCAGACCGTGAGATCGCCCACGCGGTAGGCGTTGTTGAAGAGTATCTGCATTGAGCTAAAGCCGTTAGCGGCGAGATATTCGTCCATTTTGCGCTTGGTAGACCACCAGTAGTCATGGTTGCCCTTAAGCAGGAGCTTTTTTCCCGGGAGCGAGTGGATGAAGCTGAAGTCGGTGAACGTATGCTCGAGCTTCATTGCCCAGGAAATATCACCCGCCAGCACGACGGTGTCGTCGGCTGTGACAAGCTTTTTCCAGTTTTGCTCCAGGCGCTCCACATAGTCGTTCCAACCCGAAAACACGTCCATGGGCTTATCCGTCCCCAGAGAGAGGTGCAGATCGCCCAAACCGAACAGGGACATTATTCGATGCCGAGCGCCGCGAGGACATACTGCGGCATAGCCTCTACCTCCGTAACGTCGGAGAAGCGCGCCTTTTTGTCCTTGAGGCTCGCGAGCGGAGCGGGAACGGGCATTTTGGTAAGCGCGTTGAGCATATCCACCATCTCAAACTCGGTTTCGGGCAGCGCCTGACCGGGCACGACCGCCTGCAGTACGGACTTTGAGAACTTGTAGGGGCTTGCGGTAGAGGCGATGACCGAGGGAGTGGCGTCGCCGGTAGCCTTAACATACTGCTCATACACATTCACGGCGACCGCGGTGTGGGTGTCGCAGAGGTAGCCCTCCTGCTCAAAGAGCCTTCTGATGGTGTCCTGAGTCTGTTCGTCGTCGCAGAAGCCGCCGAAGAACCTTTCCTGCATCTGCGCCTTGACATCCTCGCTGACCTCGTATCTGCCCTCGGTCTTGAGCGAAGTCATCCACGCGCGGGTGGTTTCGTCGCTGTCGCCCGAAAGCTTGTAGAGCAGGCGCTCGAGATTGCTGGAAACCAGAATATCCATCGAGGGCGACATGGTGGTGTAGAACTCTCTGTTTTTATCGTAAACGCCCGTGTTGATAAAATCTGTCAGGACGTTGTTGGCGTTTGAGGCGCAGATGAATTTGGCGATCGGCAGACCCATTTGAGCGGCGTAGTAGGACGCGAGGATGTTGCCGAAGTTGCCGGTGGGCACAACGACGTTGATCTTGTCGCCGAAGGCGATCTTGCCGTCGTTGACCATGTCGCAGTAAGCCGAGATATAGTAGACTATCTGCGGCAGCAGTCTGCCCCAGTTGATGGAGTTCGCCGAGGAGAACAGCATGTCGTTCTCGGCGAGCTTTTCGG
The DNA here is from genome assembly GCA_902794395.1 of uncultured Ruminococcus sp. GTDB lineage: Bacteria > Bacillota > Clostridia > Oscillospirales > Acutalibacteraceae > Ruminococcoides. Next base: position 59,012 of record CADBHB010000003.1, on the reverse strand, counting down.
AGATCGAGGGCGTGGTGAATATCTTTTTCACGCCGGTCTGAGCGTCGTCAAAGTTGCCCTTGATGGCGCAGACGGTGACGTTTTCACCCTCCTGTGTGTTCATTTGATGCTTCTGCATGGGGCTTACGCCGTCCACGGGGTAGAAAACGATGATCTTGGTATGCTCTACGTCCTTAAAGCCCTCCAGCGCCGCCTTGCCGGTGTCGCCCGAGGTAGCTACCAGAATGACAGCGTCCTTGCCGTCATAGGTCTTTTTCAGGGATTTGGTGAGCAGGTGCGGAAGGATTTGCAGCGCCATATCCTTGAACGCGCAGGTGGGACCGTGCCAGAGCTCCAGAATATTCAGGTCGGTGTCGCCGAGCTTGGTGTAAGCCATAGGCGCGGGATCCTCGCCGCCGAATTTTTGGGCGGTGTACGCCTTCTCGACACACTCATCGATCTCCTCTGCGGTAAAGTCCGTCAGAAAATCGGAGAATACCTTTTTTGCCCTGCCCCTGTAATCCTCCTTGAGGAGCGCGCGAAGGGCAGCCTCGTCGTACTTGGGGAACTGCTGCGGAACAAAAAGTCCGCCGTCCTTGGAAATACCCTGTGCGATAGCCTGAGCGGCGGATACCGCCTCGGCAGCGTTTTGGGTGCTGTTATACAACATACAAATCTTCCTTTCCGGATTCTTTTAACAATTTATTTTACACTATTCTGCGCCGAATGTCAAAGTTTTCACGGATTTTCTCCGAATTACCGAAAAAACGCTTCTACACGACGAAATAGCGGTCATTTTCTACGATTCAAAGGCATTTTCAATGTAATTGAGCATGAGCAGCCGCAGCGTGCCGGGGTCGGTGATGACCTCGCAGACGTCGAAGCGGCAAAAGCCCGACCAGCCGGTTTCAGCCAGATAGACCTGTGCCGCCCTGATGAGCCGCCGCTGCTTTTTATTATCGACCGCCTCATAAGGCGCGGTGAGCGAGTCGAAGCGGCGCGTCTTGACCTCCACAAAGCACAGCACGCCGCCCTTTTCGGCGATGACGTCTATCTCGCCGCAGGGCTTGCGGTAGTTTCGCTCAAGTACGCGGTAGCCGTGCTTTTTAAGGTGCCTGACGCAGTAGCCCTCGCCCGCGTCGCCCGTTTGTTTTTTGGTAAACAGTGTCATTTCAGTATCTTCTTCAAAAAGCTCATTCTGTGGTAAGGACAGGGACCGTACTCCAGCAGCGCCTCGCGGTGCAGCTTGGTGCCGTAGCCCTTGTGTTTGTCAAAGTGATACTGCGGGTACTCCTTGGCGTACTCGTACAAAAGCCTGTCCCTTGATACCTTGGCTAAAATAGAGGCGCAGGCGACTGACATTGACCTTGAGTCGCCCTTGATTATGCACTCGCAGTCGATGTCAAGCTTCGGCAGGCGGTTGCCGTCGATCATCGCGTAGTCTGCGGGAACGCCGAGCCCCTCAACGGCGCGCTTCATGGCGAGCATGGTGGCGTTGAGGATGTTGAGCTCCTCGATCTCCTCAACAGTGGCAAACGCTATAGAATATGCCTTTGACTGCTCTTTTATGACGTCAAACAGCGCCTCGCGCTTCTTTTCGCTGAGCTTTTTGGAGTCGTTAACACCCTCTATCACCCTGCCCTCGGGCAAAATGACCGCCGCCGCGCAGACCGGTCCCGCCAGAGGACCTCTTCCCGCCTCGTCTACGCCGCAAATATTTCGGTAGCCGCGCTCCAGCGCTTTGTTTTCAAATTCAAGCCAATTCATCGCATTTCTCCGTTCGGCATTTCAACCGTCACTCTGCCGAGCTTCGCGGCGCGGAACTCGTCCAGCAGCATTATAGCCGCGCGCTCGGTGTCTATTTCACCGCCCGAAACCAGCATGCCGCGCTTTTTGCCGATAAGGCGCAGCAGCTCATAGGAGTCGGTGCTGTCCAGGTCTGTCTGCTCAAGCTTGAAGCGGGAGATGAATTCCGCGGGCTTGAGGCGCTTTAAAAAGTCGAGCAGGCGCACCGCCAGCAGCTCGATGTCGATGACCTGATCCTTGACCGCCCCGGTGAACGCGAGGTGCTCGCCCACGAGCTTGTCGTCGAATTTAGGCCAGAGCACGCCGGGGGTGTCGAGCATTTCGAGGTTTTTGCTGATGGTGAACCACTGATTGCCTCGGGTTACGCCGGGTCTGTCCTCGACCTTGGCGCGGTTCTGTTTTGAGATCTTATTGATGAAAGAGGATTTTCCCACGTTGGGTATGCCCACTATCATTATGCGCATAGTGGGGTTTTTCATGCCCTTCGCCTTCAGGCGCTCTATCCTTTCGCGCATGACCGAATCTACCGCAGCGGGGAATTTGTTGAGGTTCCTGCCGCTTTTGCAGTCAACGGCTAAGGCGGTAACGCCCTGCTTGGCGTAGTGGTCTATCCACATTTTGGTGGCGGTCTGGTTAGCCATGTCGCACTTGTTCATCAAAATAACGCGCGGCTTGTTTTGGATAAGCTTGCTTAGGTCGGGATTGCGGCTGCTGACGGGTATGCGCGCGTCGATGATCTCCGCCACCGCATCCACCAGCTTTAGGCTTGCCTGTATCTGCCGCTTGGTTTTGGTCATGTGACCAGGGAACCATTGTATATTCTGCATTTCGCTCATGTTTTCCCCCCTGTTTGCGATCCGCACGCCTGAATAGTGCGGTATCGCCTTAAAAGAAAAGCTTATTTCTCAGAACGGAAATAAGCTTTCTGCGTCAATATTATTTGTATACGCCGCCGAAGTGATTGAACGGCCAAACGACCGCCTGCGCCTTGCCGATGATGTCGTGTACGTCGATAAGGTTTATCTTTTCGCTGCGGCTGTCGAGCGACACCTGTCTGTTGTCGCCCATTACAAAGACCTTGCCCTCGGGCACCACAAAGCTGCCATCGTCGTTGAGCGGAAGGTACTTGTCGCCGAAGTTGCCCGAGAACGTGCTGCTGACGTCCTTGAGATAAGGCTCGGAAAGCTCGATGCCGTCGACAAAAATCCTGTCGTTTTCATAGTCGAGCTTGACATTCTGTCCGCCGATGGCGATAACGCGCTTGATGATGGGCTTTTGGTAGTTCTCGGCGTGCGAGATAACAATTATATCGTTATTGTGCGGCTTGTAAAACAGGTCGGTAACGATGACCTTGTCACGATGCGCGAGCGTATCGTTCATGGAGGTGCCGTCCACCTCGACCAGACGGAATCCGAAGGTTAGGCAGCACACCACGATCGCCACCGCGAAAACCATGCAGCGGATCCAGTCGTAAATACCCGCGGTGAACCCGTCGGGATCCATAACGCGGAATTTTTCCTTCGGCTTTTGCGGGGCTTCTTCATCTTCAAAAACCGCTTTGAACTGCTTTTCAAATTCATCGCCCGACTCGTCGGAGGTCACGCCGTCCGCCGCGGAGGCGTCGTCTATAACAGCTTCTTCGTCTTTTGAAAAACGATTGGTTTTTTCTTCGCTCACTATCGTCACCTGCTTTACTTGACCATACCGTATTGACAGTAGTAAAAAAGGGAACTAAAGCAGTTCCCTTTCAGATTATTCGAGAATTACTTACGGATCTGCTCCTTGACCTTGGCGGCCTTACCTACTCTGTCACGCAGATAATAGAGCTTGCTTCTGCGGACCTTACCGTAACGGACAACCTTAATGTCCTTTACGTTGGGGGAATGAAGCGGGAATACTCTTTCTACGCCTACGCCGTAAGCTACACGTCTTACGGTGAAGGTCTCCGCTACGCCACTGCCGCGCTTTGCGATGACAGTGCCCTCGAACATCTGAATTCTTTCTCTTTCGCCTTCGCGAATGTTGACGGATACTCTTACGGTATCGCCGATGCCGAACTCGGGGGTGGATTCCTTAACCGATTCGGCTGCAATTGTTTTCAATGCGTCCATTTTTATCCTCCTGATTTTACCCGATATTCATACCCTTCCGGCAGCGGACTATCAGCTTCATAATGACGTCAAAGACGTTTTGTGAATCGCGTCGCGAGTAACGACGGTCTCAAACACTTATCTATATTATCATAAAAAGAATTATAATTCAAGTCTTTTTTTTAAAAACTGTAAATTATTTACTGATATTATTTAATTTGATTAAAAAATCCCTGAAATAATCGGGCAATTCCGATTGAAACTCCAAATAAACGCCCGTAACGGGGTGCACAAAGCCGATTTTGCGGGCGTGAAGGCACTGACCCGTAAAGTGAAGCCTCTCGTTTTTGACGCCGTAAACAGGGTCGCCCGCCACGGGATGCCCCAGATATGCCATGTGGACGCGGATTTGATGGGTCCTGCCCGTTTCAAGCACGCATTTTATATGGGTGTAGCCCTTGTAACGGGCGAGCACCCGGTAGTGAGTAACGGCGCGCTTGCTGTTTTTTTCGGTGACGCACATTTTTTTGCGGTCTACAGGGTGCCTGCCGATGGGCGCGTCGACCGTTCCGCTGTCGTCCTTGAGCGAGCCGAACACCACAGCCTCATATTCGCGGGTGAATGAGTGCTCCTTGATCTGCGCGGCCAGCCCCGCGTGGGCGGCGTCGTTTTTCGCGACTATGAGCAGACCGCTGGTGTCCTTGTCGATACGGTGTACAATGCCAGGACGCATAACGCCGTTTATCCCCGACAGGCTGCCGCCGCAGTGATAGAGCAGGGCGTTGACCAGCGTTCCCTCGTAATTGCCAGCCGCAGGATGCACCACCATGCCCTTCGGCTTGTTGACCACCAGCAGGTCGCCGTCCTCATAAACGATGTCCAGCGGGATGTTTTCAGCCTTTGCCTCGTAAGGCACGGGATCGGGTACGCTTACCTCTACCCCGTCGCCCGCGCAAAGCTTCTGCTTTTTGCTGCACGGTCTGCCGTTCACCAGCACCTTACCGCCGTCGATAAGGCTGACCGCCATGCTGCGCGACAGCCCGATGTCCGAGGACGAGAGAAATTTGTCCAGCCGCACGCCGCTTTCGGCGCATATCAAGCTGTGCTCAGTCATCGCCGTTGTCCTCTTCTTCCTCGGCTTCTTCGGCTTTCGCGGATTCTTCGGCTTCTTCGGCGGCTTTATCCGCCTCCCCTTTGGTTTCCCTGTCGGCTAAAAACAGCAGGTAGAACGCCAGCAAAAATACGCCGATGGTTATGCAGTAATCGGCAAAATTGCAGACGGGCGGGAAAAAGGAAAAGCTTAAATAGTCCACCACATAGCGGTAGAGGACACGGTCGATCAGATTGCCTATGCCGCCGCCGATTATCATGGCTACGGTGATGTAGAACAGCTTGCTTTTCGGGCGCTTTTTAAACATATAAAAAATGATAAGCGCGAGCAGCACCGCCGTTAGGATAATAAATATCCACTGCTTTCCGGCGAACATCCCGAAGGCGACTCCGGGGTTTTCAACATAGGTTAGCCGAAAGACTTCGCCGAGCACATTTACCGTTCCCACGGGCTTGAGGTCGGTGACGACAAAGTATTTTATGATTTGGTCGATCGCCGCCAGCAAAACGCCGACGGCAAGCGCGATAAAAGGCATAGTTTCCTCCATATCAACAAATCGGTGCAATTTCCATCACACCGATCTGTAAAGCGATATTGTATTATTTTAAAACGTCACAGCAGCGCGCGCAAAGGGTGGGATGCTCGCTGTTCTGTCCGACAGTCTTGCTGACGCACCAGCAGCGCTCGCACTTTTCGCCCTCAGCCTTCTCGACTTTGATCTCCAGCTCGCCGCCGTTGTCGACGATCTCTACGCCGCTGACGATGAACACAGCTGCAAGCTCCTCCTCGGCTTTCTTGAGGAAGGCGAGCTTTTCGCCGCCCGCGGAGATGGTGACCTTGGCTTCCAGCGAACCCTTGACGGTCTTTTCCTTTACCAGAGGCTCGATCGCCTTTTTGACGTCGTCTCTCAAAGCGTGGATCTCGTCCCAGAACGCCATGAAGTCGCTGTCGGTCTCGAAGTCGACCTTTTCGGGCATTTCGTTGAAGATAACGTGCTCGGCGTTATCTTCGGCGCCGTGAGGCATATACTGCCAGATCTCGTCCGAGGTGTAGGCGAGGATGGGCGCGATCATCTTGGTCATCGCATTGAGGATGAGGTAGATGGTGGTCTGCGCCGCCCTTCTGGACGGGCTGTCCTTCTTCTCGGTGTAGAGTCTGTCCTTGAGCACATCGAGATAGAAGTTGGACATCTGCACCACGCAGAAGTTGTGGATGCTGTGGTAGACGATGTGGAACTCGTATTTATCGTAGGAGGACTTGACCTTGTCGATGAGGTCGTTAAGCGTAGCCACCGCCCACTTGTCGATGGGCTTGAGGTCGCTGAGCGCCGCCATGTCGGTGTCGGGGTCGAAGTCCGAGAGGTTGCCGAGGATGTAACGCGCGGTGTTGCGGATCTTTCTGTATGCCTCGGCAAGCTGCTTGAGGATGTCGTAGGAAATGCTGACGTCAGACTGGTAGTCGCAGGAAGCGACCCAGAGTCTGAGCACGTCGGCGCCGAACTGCTTCATTACCTCCTGCGGGCTGATGCCGTTGCCGAGCGACTTGCTCATTTTGCGCTTTTCCATATCGAGGATCATGCCGTGGGTCAGTACGGTCCTGTAGGGCGCGGTGCCCTCGGTGGCAACAGCGGTGAGCAGAGAGGACTGGAACCAGCCTCTGTACTGGTCGTTGCCCTCAAGGTAGAGATCGGCGGGGAAGCCGAGGTACTCACGGCGCTTGCAGACGGCGGTGTGAGAGGAACCGCTGTCGAACCACACGTCCATGATGTCCTTTTCCTTGTCAAAAGCCTGACCGCCGCACTTGGGACATTTTGTGCCTTCGGGCAGGATCTCGGAGGCGTCGCGGTCAAACCAGGCGTTGGAGCCTTCCTTGCCGAACAGCTCGGCTACCGCGAGCATGGCGCCCTTGTCGATATAGGGCTCGCCGCAGTCCTTGCAGTAGAAAATGGGGATAGGCACGCCCCATTTGCGCTGGCGCGAAATGCACCAGTCTTTTCTGTCGCGCACCATGGAGGTGATGCGGTCCTTGCCCCACGCGGGGATCCACTCAACGGTATTGATGGCGTCTACCGCCTCCTCCTTGAAGTCGTCGACCGAGCAGAACCACTGGTCGGTAGCGCGGAAGAGGATGGGAGACTTACATCTCCAGCAGTGGGGATATTGGTGGATGATTTTTTTCAATGCAAACAATGCGCCTGTAGCGTCCAGCTTGATGGCGATCTTCTTGTTGGCCTCATCGGTGGTAAGGCCAGCAAACTCGCCGGCTTCTTCGGTGAGCACGCCGTCGCCGTTAACGGGACAGATAACAGGGATCTCGGGGTAGTTGCGGCATACGTTATAGTCGTCGACACCGTGTCCGGGCGCGGTGTGTACGCAGCCGGTGCCGCTTTCCAGTGTGACGTGGTCGCCGACGATAAGCAGAGATTCGCGGTCGAGGAAGGGGTGCTGTGTCTTCATGTACTCCAGCTCGCTTCCCTTTACGGAGGCAACTGTTTCATACTCGGTAATGCCCGCCTCTGCCATAGCGGCTTCGACCAGGTCGGTAGCCATTACATAGTACTCCTCGCCGCACTTGACTACGGAATACTCGTAACGCGGACCCACGCAGATGGCGACGTTGGCAGGAAGCGTCCAGGTGGTGGTGGTCCAAATGACGAAGTAGACCTTTTTGGGGTCGATGCCCATGGCGGCAAACTTGCCGAGGTCGTCGGTGACGTTGAATTTAACATAGATGGAGTGGCAGGGATCCTCGCCGTATTCGATCTCAGCCTCGGCGAGAGCGGTCTTACACTCGGGGCACCAGTATACGGGCTTTAATCCTCTGTAGATATAGTCCTTGTCTGCCATTTCGGCGAACACCTTAATCTGCTCAGCCTCAAACTCGTGCTTTAAGGTGATATAAGGATCATCCCACTCGCCGATACAGCCCAGACGCTTGAACTGCTCGCGCTGGTCGTTGATGTAGCCTGTTACAAACTCATCGCAGAGCTTGCGCAGCTCGACAACGGAGATGTCGGCAGAGTTGCCGATGCCCGCCTTTTGGCGCGCCTTAAGCTCGGTGGGCAGACCGTGGGTGTCCCAGCCGGGAACAAAGGGGGACTTGAAGCCCGCCATGTTTTTGTAGCGGACGATGAAATCCTTGAGTATCTTGTTCAGGGCGTGACCGAGGTGGATGTCGCCGTTGGCGTAGGGAGGTCCGTCGTGGAGGATGAACCTGGGCTTGCCCTCGTTAAGCTCCATCAGCTTTTCATAGAGTTTTTCCTCTTCCCACTTGCCGAGCATGACGGGTTCGCTTTTGGGCAGACCCGCGCGCATCGGGAAATCGGTTTTGGGAAGATTTAAGGTAGCGTTATAATCCTTACAATCTTTACACATATACTTGCTCTCTCCAATAAATTACAAAATTACCGCGGAATTACCGCATGCTCAGACCGCGTGCCGCGCGGTCAAAGCTTTGCCGGGCACAGGGATACTCAGCCCGCGCTGCTAAACGCGGACGCACAGCCTGCCGCCCGACATATATAGGGTGTCGCGCCGCGAACACCGCGGCGCTGCCTTACGAACGACGCCGCAGCGTATCATTCGTCGGAAACATCATAATTGTCGCCGAATTTCAGGTGATTGAACTTGCCCGGGCGCTTGATTGCCACTCTGGTGGTAGCGTCGGTCACCTTGGGAGCCTCGGCGGGCTTTGCGGGCTTGGCTGCCTTGGGAGCCTGAGCGGGAGCGGGCTGTGCCGCCGGCTGAGGCGAGGGCTGCGCAACGGGTGTGGTGGGATATTTTTTGTCAAGCTCTTCCTTGCTCTGCGCCACATCGGAGGAGGTGGGCAGATCGTCGATAGACTGGATGTGCTTGGTGTACAGCTCGATAAGCTCGTTTCTGAGTTCTACCGCGTCCGACTGCAATTGCAGATACTTGTCCTTTTCCAGAGCGGTCATGGCGTTGGCTTCCGACACCAGAGTCTGAGCCTTCTCCTCTGCCTCTCTGATTATCTTAGCCGCCTTTTCCTTTGCCTCTCTTATGCAGGCGTCCGACATTTTCTGAGAAGTGAGCAGCGCGTTTCTCACGGTCTCCTCGTCCTCTCTGTACTCCTCAAGACGGGTCGCCAGGCGGTCGATTTTATGTACCAGATTGGTTTTTTCTTTTTTCTGCTGTTCAAATGTAGCGATGACTTCGTCAATGAACGCGTCTACATCCTCAGCTCTGTAGCCGCCGCTGAGGGTGGCTTTTCTGAAGCTGATATTTTTGATTTCGTCGATCGTAAGCATTGTTTACACTCCTTATCTATAGTGAATAATCGATATTCTGATACGGTGCTTTTTCGTTTCCCCGAGAACACCGTTGATTACAAATTTCCCCTTGCCCCTGATGGTCAATACATCTTTTTCTCCAACCGTACGACTGATGTTGTGACACTCCAGATGATTTAGCGCCGCGTTTCCCGACAGGATAAGCGACTTGGCTTTTTCCCTTGAAAGTCCCGTTACCGCCGCCACTGCCGCGTCGAGCCTGAGAGAAGCCAGGGTGTATTCCTTTTCAACATATCCCCTGCCCTTTGGCAGATCGGAAGCCGCTGCTTCGGAAACCGTCACGCCGGTGTTGCCCACCTTGCTTATCTGCGATGCTGCATAGTCCGAGATGTCCGCCTTTAAAAAGACAACGCACCTGCCGTCCTCCACCAGAATGTCGCCGACCGTTTCGCGCTCGACTCCCAGCGACATCAGCGCGCCGAGGAAGTCGCGGTGGCTGAGCTTGTCGCTGTTGCGGAAGGAGAACTGAAGCGCCTTGACGGGAAAGGGTTCCTCCTCATAGGAGAACAGCCCCAGCATCCTGCGCTCGGCGTCCTCATAGCCGCCGAAGAAGGCGTAGCTCTCAACGCCTGCCGCGCGAAGATGCGCCTCGGCAAGCGCCTGCTCCCGCTCGGTGAAAAACGGGAAGAAATATGCCCTCTGCCGCTTTTCGCAAAGGTATATACCGTCGTCAAGCTTGGAGAAAAACAGTTTGTCGTTATCAGAAGTATACGCCACTGTTTTCCAGTTCGTCCAAGAGGTCGTCGCCGGTGAGATCTACGTTGCTGGGAATGATGATATAAGTATTGGTAGCAACGCGCTTGATCTTGCCGTCGTTCGCATAGGCGACGCCGCTGAGGAAGTCGAGGATCCTTCTCGCCATATCCTTGTTGGTGTCCTCAAGGTTGAGCACAACGGTGTGGGTCTTCATAAGTTCGTCGGCTATGGAGCGGGTCTCCTCGCCGAAGCGCTCGGGCTTGAAAATGCCTACCTGGAGCTTTGCGGTCGCGTTGATGTTGACCACCTTGCCTCTGGAGCTGTTGCTCACCGGAGCGCGGTCGCGGTCGCGGTCTCTTTCTCTCTCGCGGGGAGCTGCCTCCTGGTAATCGTCTTCGCCCTCGTCCGAGTAGCCGTACTCATCATACTCATACTCGTCGTCGGGAGCGTCCCACATACGTTTGAACTTGTCAACTATTCCTGCCATTGTTTCTTCCTCCTGTTTTATGTATAGTTTCTCGCGCCGAACAGCGCAGAGCCGATCCTAACCATATTCGCGCCTTCCAGTATCGCCTCGTAATAATCGGCAGACATACCCATGGAAAGTATAGTCATACTTACATTATCTAATTTTTTTTCCAAAATGTCAATAAATAACTTGTGCATATTATAAAAATATTTTGAAATTTTGTGTTTATTTTCACAAATAGGGGGTATCGTCATCAATCCTTTGACCGAAATTCCCTGCAAAGCCGCTATCTGCACCAGCAATTCCTCGAGGTTTTCCTCAAAAACGCCGGACTTGTTCTCTTCCCTGCCGATGTTCACCTCAACCAGTATATCGGTGGTCTTGCCGCATTTGAGGGAGCGGTCGGAGATCTCTTTGGCGAGCTTTAGGGAATCTACGGACTGGATAAGGTCGACCTTGTCTACTATCTGCCGCACCTTGTTTGATTGCAGATGTCCGATGAATTGCAGCGAGCAGTGCTCCAGGTCATACTTATCGTATTTTGAGAGCAGCTCCTGCACGCGGTTTTCGCCGATGTGATCCAAGCCCAGCGATACAGCGTGATTGATGGTGTCGGCGTCTACGGTTTTGGTAGCCGCCAGAAAGGTGATGTCTTCACGCCTTCTGCCGGACTTTTCCGCCGCCTCGGCGATGCGCTCGTTAATCAGCTTATAATTGTATTCAACGTCACGAAATAACCTTTCCGTCATACAAGTCGTCTCCTTTTACGATAACTTTATCATACAGTGAAATCGTTTCACCGTTAAACAGCACCTTGTCGTCGGGCGAGGTGTCGCAGATTACATAGTCCTTTGTGGAATAGAGGATGGAGATCTGCTTGAACTGGACCTCGCTGCCGTAAAGCACATACACGCCCTGAACCTTTTGGCGCTCCTTGTGGGGCTTGTCGTTTTCGTCGTAGGTGGTGCGGGTGACGTAGTCGTCATGGATGGCGCGCTTGCTTACGCGCAGACCCGTGTAGGTGCCCATGCCTATCTCAACCGACTCGAACCGCGCCTCAAGCAGACGGTTGTCCATGTAGTCACATTCCAAAATGACCAGCGCGTTGCCGCCGCTGTTGCGCTGCACGCGCCTCAGAGTGGCGGGAATGGGGTCGGAGGAAGCCGCGGAGAGAAGCACGGTGATGTCGCCGTCGTAGATGGAGATGGCGGACGCCTGATCGTCCGTGACCTCGCAGGCGACGAACCAGTTGACGTTGCTGATCACCTTGCCCGCGGTGTTCGAGGGAATTGAGGAGCTGCCGATATTGTGATAATCGTCCAGCGTCATAACATCTATCTCGGAAAACGGGTAGGCGTTTTCGTAGCCGTCCAAAAACTCCGTGAAATAGCCCGCCTTGGGCGTTGTTACCGTGCCGATGCTGGCGCCCGAGGATCCTCTCAGGCTCGCCGCCTCGGCGCTGAGCTGCGAGATCTGGGCGTTGAAATTGCTTATCTTGCCCGTGAGCAGCTGACGCTGGTTGATGGAGTTGAGCAGCTTGTCGGCGTCCGAGCCTGCGGTGCCGACGTCGTATTTATTGACGTCGTTAAGATAGCTTATGAGGTTGTTTTTGATGTTGTTGTTTATTACATCCACGCTGACCGTGCCCATCAGGCTGCTCTTCTGGCTTTCCTGAAGCATGCGCACCCTTTCGTCAAGGGCGTCCGCACGGCTGTTGGCTACGGCGTCCGACTCGTTGGAAAACACCTTGGCTATCTCGCTGTTGGCTTCCACCGCGGAGCCGTTGGAAACCGAGTACGAGAGTATGCCGTTGGAATCGTCGTTGATGACGGTCTCCTCGCGGATGATGAAGCCGTCGGTACTGATGGTGTCGGTGACGGTGGTCAGCACCGCGTTTTCGGTAGGATACATGTCAAAGTTGGCGCTTATCAGCAGATAGGTCACATAAACCAGCGCCAGAATTGTCAGCGCCGCGACCAGTATTCGCTTAAACAGTAGTTTATCCATATAACAGTCCTTTGTTTATTATCTGAACAGCCGTGTCGAATAATTCTTCAAAAGAAGTATAATCATCCGGATACAGCCAATTGATCTCTTTGTCACGGCGAAACCACGTTAGCTGCCGCTTGGCGTAGCGCCTGGTTTCGCGCTTCAGCTTTTCAATACAGTCTTCCAATTTCGCCTCGCCCCTGAAATACGGCGCCAGCTCCTTGTAGCCGATCGCCATTCCCGAGGTAAAGCTGAGGTTTGAGGACAAGACCTTTTCCGCCTCCTCCGTCAAGCCCTGCTCCAGCATGAGGTCTACCCTGCGGTTTATGCGCTCATACAGCTTTTCGCGGTCGCGGAAGTTGATGCCGAGCTTTACAGTGCTGTAGGGGCTTTCCGAAGGGCGCGAGCGTCGGTTTTGCTCGCTGATGGTGACGCCCGTGGTCCTGTATATCTCTATGGCCCGGATCAGGCGCTTGGGGTTCGGCTCACCGCGAAGCCGCCGCGCCGTTTCGGGATCAAAGCTCTCAAGCTCCTGCAGCAGCGGCTCGGCGCCGTCTTTAAGGTAAGCCTGCTTAAGCCGCTCGGACAACGCCTCGTCGCGCGTGTCGCCCGAGAAGCTAAGGTCATTTAGCAGCGAGTCGACATACAGTCCCGTGCCGCCCACCAAAAAGGGCAGCTTGCCGCGACGGTCGATGTCCCGTATGCAGCGCTTGGCGTCGCTGACGAAGCAGGCTACGGAATAGCTTTTGTCGGGCGGTAGAAAGTCCATCATGTGATGCGGTACGCCCTGCATCTCCTCAGCCGTGGGCTTTGCGGTGGCTATGGTCATTCCCCGATATATCTGCATCGAGTCCGCCGAGACCACCTCGCCGTCGAAACGCTTTGCCAGCTCCACCGAAAGTGAGGTCTTGCCCGAGGCGGTGGGTCCGACCACCGAAACAAGTTTTATTTTCTTTTCCAAACGATCACGCCCTGCCGAATTGTCGTTCGATTTCGCTTTTCTTCATCACGACCGTTATGGGTCTGCCGTGCGGACAATAGCGAATGTCGGGGTCTGCCTCGAGGGTCTTTACTATCTCGATCAGCTCCTGCGCGGAGTTTTGGTTGCCCGCCTTGACAGCGCTGCGGCAGGCGACGTTGTGATAAAACCAGTCCATCTTCTCAGTGAAGATGTCGTTTTTTCCCTGCGCGATATGATCCGCCATCTCCGCGATACAGTCCTCTATTTCAGCCGCGTCGATGTACTGCGGCGCGCTGCGCACCAGAACGGTAGAGTTGCCGAAGTCCTCAACCTCAAAGGAACAGGCTTCAAACAGCTCCAAATGCCTTACGGCAGCGTTGTACTCCGCCTTGTCCAGGGTAACCGTAACGGGCTGCAAAAGCAGCTGCGCCGAGGCGCCCGCCTTTTCAGCCTTGAGCTTTTCGTAAATGATCCGCTCATGCGCCGCGTGCTTGTCTATGAGCATAAGCTCTTTTTTGTTGCGTTCAACTATAATGTAGGTGCCGAATGCCTCGCCTATGTAGCGCAGCTCGTTTTCGGGCGGCGAGATAAGCGGAGCGGGCTCGGCGTCCGCCTCGGCAGGAGCTAAGGGCTGCTCTGCCGCGGGCTTTTCCCCGAATGGCGCTTTTGCCGGAGTGTTGACAAAAAGCGGCTTTGAGTCGGGCGAGGACTGCGGCTTATAGCGCTCTTCCCTTTTTGCCGCCTGCACCGCCCTCTTTGAAAAGACGGAAAACGGGTCGGCGGCGTCGGCTGCACTGCTGTTGTCGAGCGGCGACGCCGTGGCTCGTTCGAGCACGTCTAAGTCCAGCTCCCTGATAACGTCCGGCTTTTTCGGCTCGGCAAAAACAGGCTCTGAAGGCTTGGAGGGATGGTTGAGAATGACCTCCGCGTTTTGGAAGGGGCTGAATTTGCGGATGTCGTTGAACGCCGTGTCCTTCTTGAAGGTTATCTGCTTTTGTGTGTCAAACTGCATCAACGAGGTTTTTACCGCGTGATACACCGCGTCGAACACCGGCCGCTCGTTGATGAAGCGCACCTCGATTTTTGACGGGTGGACGTTGACGTCTATCATCTCATAAGGCAGCGACAAAGAAAGCACGCAGGAGGGGAATTTGCCGACCATGACAGAGTGCTTGAAGGCTTCCTCCAGCGCCGCCATAGCCGTGCGTGACTTTACGTACCTTCCGTTGATGAAAAAGTTCTGCATGTTGCGGTTAGGACGCGCGTGAACGGGCTTGGAGATATAGCCGCTGACTTTTATGGAGTCGAGCTTATAATCGACGGGTATCAACCCGTTGGCGAAATCCCTGCCGAACACCGCGTAGACCGCCGAAAGCAGCTTGCCGTCGCCGGCGGTTTTGAGCGCCTGCCTGCCGTCGCGGATATATGTAAAGGCGACCTCGGGATGAGAAAGCGCGGTTTTGTCGATGATGTTTGACACCGCGTTGCCCTCGGAAACGTCCTTTTTCAAAAACTTGGCGCGCGCGGGGATGTTGTAAAACAGGTCGCGGACAACAAAGGTGGTGCCCACGGGACAGCCCGCTTCGTCAAAGGAGACCTCCTCGCCGCCCTCTATGATGTAGTTGGAGCCGATGTCCTCGCCGGCGGCTCTGGTGATGAGCTGCAGGCGCGACACGGCTGATATTGACGCCAGCGCTTCGCCGCGAAAGCCGAGGGTCGATATTCTGTCAAGATCGTTCTCCTCTTTGACCTTGCTGGTGGCGTGGCGCAGAAAGGCTACCTTGACGTCATCCTTTTGGATGCCGCAGCCGTCGTCGGTGACGCGCATAAAGGTGGTGCCGCCGTTTTTTATCTCGACGGTGATGTGTCCGGCGCCCGCGTCGACGGCGTTTTCCACCAGCTCTTTTATGACCGAGGCGGGTCGCTCAACGACCTCGCCTGCCGCGATCAATTCCGCGACGTGCCTGTCCAGCACATTTATAACACCCATACGCTCACCTGCCTTTCAAATCTATTTGAAATAATTTATATCATGTTTTTCAATTCATAAAGCAAATTCATCGCTTCTATCGGTGTGAGTGTGTTGAGATCCACGTCCCTCAGCTTTTCTGTCACGGGACTCTGCGCGGCGGAGATAAGCGAAAGCTGCATGTCCTCCGCTTCGCGGGGCTTGCTCTCACCCGTCGCCTCGCCCTTGCCGCTCTCAAGCTCACAAAGTATCTCCTTGGCGCGGTTTATTATGGAATTTGGCACGCCTGCAAGCTTTGCGACCTCGATGCCGTAGCTGTCGTCGGCGCCGCCCGGAACTATCCGCCGCAGGAAGGTGATGTCGTCGCCGCGCTTTTTAACGGCGATGTTGTAATTTTTTACTCCGTCGAGGAGCTGCTCCATCACGGTCAGCTCGTGGTAGTGGGTGGCAAACAGGGTCTTGGCGCCCAGCTTCTTTTTGTCGGCGCAAAACTCCAGCACCGCTCGGGCGATGCTCATGCCGTCGAAGGTAGAGGTACCTCTGCCGATCTCGTCGAGGATAAGCAGGCTTTTGTCGGTCGCCGACCGCACGATATGCGCGACCTCGCTCATCTCAACCATGAAGGTGGACTGACCCGACGCCAGGTCGTCGGACGCGCCGACGCGGGTGAAGATGCTGTCTACGATGCCGATGCGCGCCGAGGACGCGGGCACAAAGCTGCCCATCTGCGCCAGCAGCACGATAAGGGCGATCTGCCGCATATAGGTGGATTTGCCCGCCATGTTGGGACCTGTGATTATGGCTACCCTGTCCCCCTTGCTGTCTAGGCTGACGTCATTGGGCACGAAGGGAGCGTCCTTGAGAAGCGCCTCTACCACGGGATGGCGGGAATCCTTGATAAAGATGCCGCTTGACTGACCGACCTCGGGGCGCACATAGCGGTTGTCGCTTGCCACGTTCGCCAATGAGTTGAGCACATCCAGGGCGGCGAGAGCCTTTGCCGTCTTTTGTATACGCTCCAGATTTTCCGCCACCTTGAGGCGGACAGAGTCGAAGATGGCGTATTCCAGCGCGACGCTCCTGTCCTTTGCGCCCAGGATGCGTGACTCGATCTCTTTTAGGTCGGGCGTGATGTAGCGCTCACAGTTGGTGAGCGTCTGCTTGCGGATGTAGGTGTCGGGCACCTGTGATTTATATGAATTTGTGACTTCTATGTAGTAACCGAAAACCTTATTGTAGCCGACGCGCAGCTTGGGAATGCCGGTCTTTTCCTTTTCCTCAGCCTCGATGCGGGCAAGGATGCCCTTGGAGTCGGTCATATCCGAAACCACCGCGTCCAGCTCAGCGTTGCAGCCGCGCTGTATCATACCGCCCTCGCGGATGGTGAACGGCGGGTTTTCCACTATCGTCGTGTCGATCAGCTCATGGATGTCCTCGAGCAGGTCCATGCTGCGGTGCACCCTCTTCAAATGAGAGGATCGGCAGTCCTCTATAAGGGCGGAAAGGCGCGGGAGGTTTTGGATGGCGGAGCAAAGCGAGCGCAGGTCGCGGGCGTTTGCCGAGCCGTAGACTATTTTGGTCATAAGGCGCTCGATGTCGAAGATACCGGTGAGAGAATCCGTGAGCTCCAGCCGCAGCACCGTGTCGTTTACCAGCTCCTCCACCGCCGCCTGACGGTTGTTGATGCGTGACACGTTCATCAGCGGATGCTCAAGCCACGAACGCAAAAGGCGCTTGCCCATGGCGGTCTTGGTTTTGTCGATGACCCACAGCAGCGAACCGCGCTTTTCCTTGGTGAGCATGGTGCGGGTCAATTCAAGGTTGCGCTGGGTGTTGAAGTCCAGCCGCATGTACTGCGCCTCGGAGTACAGCTCCAGATGGCTTATGCGCTCCAGACCCGACATCTGGGTCTGCTTGAGGTAGTTTATCAGCGCGCCCACCGCGGAAACCAGCGCGGGCTGAGCTTTAACGGAGTCGTATTCAGCGCCGAATTGATCGAGCACTGTCTGCGAGCAGAGCTTCAGCTCGAACTTTTCGTCCTCAAGCATTTCAACGCCCGCGGAAAGTCCGGTCTTGATGAAGGAGGGCAGCGCCTTGAACTTCACTATGTCGCCGCCGAGCAGTATTTCGCGGGGACTGTAGGAGGAAAGCTGGTTGGTGAGGATGTTGTATGAGTCCTTGCCGCTTATCTCGGTCGCGTATAATTCTCCTGTAGAAATATCGCAGAAGCAAAGCCCTATCACCTTATTTACGGAGTACATGCAGGAGATGTAGTTGTTTTTGCCCTCCTCAAGCATGCTCTGCTCCATTACGGTGCCGGGGGTGATGACGCGGATGATGTCGCGCTTGACCAGTCCCTTTGCCGCCTTGGGGTCCTCGGTCTGCTCGCAGATAGCCACCTTGTAGCCCTTTGCGACCAGACGGGCTATGTAGCCCTCGCAGCTGTGGAAGGGCACGCCGCACATTGGCGCGCGCTCCTCCTGACCGCAGTCCCTGCCGGTTAGGGTGAGCTCGAGCTCACGGGAAGCTATTTTCGCGTCGTCGTAGAACATTTCATAAAAGTCGCCCAGACGGTAAAACAGGATACAGTCCTTGTTAGCTTCCTTTATTTTAAAGTACTGCTTCATCATCGGTGACAGTTCAGCCAAGCCCTCACACCCTTTCCGTAGATTTAATGCTGATTATGAGCAGCCGCCGCAGGTGCTGCAGCTGCCGGTGCAGTCCGCCAGGTCTGCCGTTTCGGGGTCGGCGCCCTGAGCGCTCTGCTGTATGATGGCGTTGACGCGGTTGAGTATAACGTCAAACGCGGATTTTGCGTCGTTGTAGGCTATCATATTGCTGTTGGACATGATTTTGGAGTACACCTCGCGCATCTCCTTGTTTGCCTGCGTCAGCTTGTCCTGATCTCTGTCCGCCTTTCCTGCCTCGTCGTTGATTATCATTCTCTTGAGGTTGAACTCGCCGATGAGCTGCTGCAGCTCGGCGTCGGCGTCGGCGGTGTGCTGAGCCTCCTGCCATTTGGCGTAGGCTTCCTCCTGCTGCAGGGCTTTTCCCAATTCTCTTGCCAGTGCTATAACGTCCATTTATTATTCCTCCTATCAGTTCAGCTCGCCCTTGAGTATCCAGTTGCGGGCTTTGGTGATCTTAACATTCTGAAAGGTGCCTATCAGGTCCTTGTTACCTGTAAGCTCCACTATAATATTGCCGCCGGTGCGGGCGTTCAATTCGCCCGTCTTTTCCTTTACGCCCTCGATAAGCACGCGCTCGGTCTGACCGACCATAGAGGCGCAGCGCTTGGCGGCGATCTCCTCCTGCACATCGAGCAGCTCACGGAACCATTTTGACTTTTCCTCTGCGGGCACGGGATCGTCCATTTTTTCGGCGGGAGTCCCCTTTCGCGGCGAGAAGATAAAGGTGAACAGCGAGGTGAACTCAACCTCGCGGATGAGCGACAGCGTCTGCTTGAAATCCTCGTAGGTCTCGCCCGGGAAGCCGACGATAATGTCGCTGGTCAGCGACAGCCCGTCGATGCGCTCCTTGGCGTAGGCTACGGTCTCCAGGTATTTTTTGCGGTCGTAGTGGCGGTTCATCGCCTTTAAAACTCGGTCGGAGCCGCTCTGGAACGGCAGGTGCAGGTGATTGCTGATGTGCTGTCCCTCCGCGATGGCGTCGATGAGCTCCTTTGAGCAGTCCTTAGGATGAGAGGTCATAAAGCGAAGCCAATAGTCGCCGTCGATGCTGTCTATCTCGCGGATAAGCTGCGCAAAGCTCACGGGCGTTTCAAGCGTTTTTCCGTAGGAGTTGACGTTTTGCCCGAGCAGGGTGATGTCCCTGAAGCCGCCGGCTATCATTTCCTTAGCCTCGCTGAGGATAACGTCCTTTTCCCTGCTGCGCTCTCTGCCGCGCACATAAGGCACCACACAGTAGGTGCAGAAGTTGTTGCAGCCGTACATGACAGGCAGCCAGCCCTTGAAGCTGCCGTCGCGGTGAACGGGAAAGCCCTCGTACACCAGCCTGTCGTCGTTGCCGCGTTCTACCACGCGCCTGCCGTCTACCAGCGAGCGGTAAAGCAGCTCGGGAAAACGGTGGAGCGAGTGGGTGCCGAACACCAGCCCCACAAAGGGGAAGCTGTTGTAGATGCGGTCCGCTATGTGCTCCTGCTCCATCATGCAGCCGCAGAGCGCTATGAGTATCTGCGGGTGGCGCCGCTTGAGGTTTTTAAGGGCGCCGACGTTGCCGAACACCCTGTCCTCCGCGTGCTCGCGCACCGCGCAGGTGTTGAAGAGGATAAAATCCGCGTCATCGGGTGTGTCCGTAAAGCCGAAGCCGGACTTGTCGAGCATGCCCTTGATGCGTTCGCTGTCGGCGACATTTTGCTGACAGCCGTAGGTGTGGATAAAGGCGAGCGGCTTTTCTCCGCGCTTGCGTATCTCCATTATTTCGGCGATAAGATGCATATACTCGGATTGCTTTTCCGACAGTTGACGCGCTTTATTTGGCATATCAGGCAAACAAACGCCTCCTAACCCATTTTGATTAACTGTTTTATTATAGCACAACCGCCCGGGGTTTTCAATATATTTTTCCACAATATTTCGGTTTTTATCCGCGTATCGGCGTTAAATACCCACCATATGTAGTGGGTATATCGCCCACTATCACACTCTGGGCTATCTCGAAGTCGGTGGTAAAGGTCATTGTGTCCTTATAATCGACTGAGGCGGTGACTATCTCGGACGTGACTACAAGGCGGATATGGTGGATGGTCTGGTTGATGCCCGCCTCCTCAAACGTGCTTTCCAGCTCTGCCGAAAAGCTGCCCGTCAGGCAGTAGGTCAGCGGTATTTTGGGGCCCTCGTTGGCTATAAGGCTCAGCCCCGTAAAGGCGCCCAGCGGAATGTACATGACGCTGTTGTGGATTTTTTCGCACTCCAGCTCTGCGTTTTTCGTTACCCTGCTTTTAAGCTCGTTCACCGCGGCGGGGTCGGTTTCGACGGACACCGCCCTGCCGTCCGAATAGCGGACTGACGCAAAGTCGCCGTAGCTGTAATGCCCTTCGGCAAGCGCCTGTTCAACCGCGCCGCACACCGCCTTTGTCGCGGTCTGCCGCGCGAAGCCGGGCAGATAGCTGCCGCTGAACACCTCCACCTTTTTTTCAAAGCCGCGGACGGCAAGTATCAGCGCAAACACAAAAAGCGCCGCGCAGAATAAAGCTATGCGCCGCTTTTTGCGTTTTTTCCGTTTGGTTTTGCAGACAAACAAAAAAACACCCCTCGTACATACTATACAAGGGGTGAAAAATGTTGATTATAACTTGCCGCAGTTGTCTTTTGCCTCGCAGCTGTCGCAGTCGTAGTCGCAGTCCTGATCCTCGGCGAAGATGTCGGAGAAATCAAACTCCAGCGTCTCGCCGCAGTTGGGGCAATTGATCTCGCCCTCGAGCAATACATCCTCGGAAACGTTGATCTTTTCGCCGCAGGAAGAGCAGGTCACTTCATAGAAAACATCCTCTTCTTCGTCAAAGCCGTCGAAGTCGTCCTCGAAATCGTCGAGGTCTTCTTCGTCTTCATCGTCATAGAGGTCGTCCTCAACGACCGAGAGATCCTCGTCGATCTCGTCGACCTGGGCGCTGAGCTCATCGTATAGCTCCTCCATGTCCTGCAGGTCATAGGCTATATCGTCGAGCAAGTCGATGATGGCGTTGAGCACCTTGACCTCGGGTTTGCTGTCGTCAAGGGCAAGACCCTCGGCAAGACCTTTGATATAACAGATTTTTTCGGTTAGATCCATGATACTCTCCTAATTACGCTCTGCCCATGTACTCTCCGGTACGGGTATCGATCTGGATGACCTCGCCTTCGTCGATAAAGAGGGGCACCTTGATCTCCGCGCCTGTTTCGAGAGTAGCGGGCTTGGTTGCATTGGTGGCGGTGTCGCCCTTGAAGCCGGGGTCGGTCTTGGTGACGGCGAGCTCAACGAAGTTCGGAGGCTCTACGCCGAAAACGTTGCCCTTGTAGGACAGTACCTTGCACACCATGTTTTCTTTTACAAACTTGAAGTTATCGCCCAGAACGCTCTTGTTGATGGGAAGCTGCTCCCAGGTTTCGGTGTCCATGAAGTAATAGAGATCACCGTCCGAGTAGCTGTACTCCATATCCTTTCTCTCAATAAAAGCGGTGGGGTATTTGTCGTTGGGGTTGAAAGTCTTTTCAACCACAGCGCCTGTAATCACATTTTTGATCTTGGTTCTTACAAACGCGGCGCCTTTACCGGGCTTTACGTGCTGAAACTCAACGATGGAAACAACCTGTCCATCCATTTCAAATGTCACGCCGTTTCTGAAATCACCTGCTGAAATCATTTGAATAACCTCCTATTTTTCAAACTACTCCCTCGCGGGTGCAGCTAAGATATAATCATTATACATAATTACGCGGAAAAATGCAAGTGTTTTAAAGAATTATCAAATCCTTTGGCAAATTCACAAAGTTGTGTACGCCGTCCGAGGTGACGGCGAGCATGTCCTCGATGCGCACGCCGAATTTTCCGGGCAGGTAGATGCCCGGCTCGTCGGTGATGACCATGCCCTCACGCAGCACGGTGTCGCTTTTGGAGGACACAAAGGGCAGCTCGTGGATGTCCAGCCCGACGCCGTGTCCGGTGGAATGACCGAAGTATTCGCCGTAGCCCGCAGCCGAGATTATGTCGCGCGCGGTTTTGTCCGCCTGAGCGCAGGTAACGCCCGGCTTGACCGTGTCAAGCGCGGCAAGCTGCGCGCGAAGGACAACAGAGTAGACCTCGCGCATTTCATCGGTGGCAAAGCCCACCGCGACCGTGCGCGTGGTGTCGCTGTGATAGCCCTCGACCACCGCGCCGAAATCACAGGTGAAAAAGTCACCCTCGGCGACCTTGTCATCGGAGGGCACGCCGTGCGGCAGAGAGGTCTTTTTGCCGGTCACGGTGATGAGGCTGAAGGACACGTCCTCCGCCCCGCGAAGCTTCATCTCATACTCAAGCCTGGCGGCTATGGCGCGTTCGCTGACCCCGGGCTTGATATAGTTGAGGGTCTCGCAGTACGCCTGCTCGGCGATCTTTTGCGCGGAGGCGATATGCACCAGCTCGGAGGGGTGCTTTATCAGGCGAAGCTCGCCGATACGCCTGTCGAGCCTGCCGTCGGCGATAAGGGTGATCTGCCGCTCACCGAGCTTTTTGCGAAGAAGCTCACAGCGGTTGACGGTGAGATCGTTCGCTTCGCCGCAAACTCGGGCGACAGACTCGGCGGAAAGGATGTCCCCTATGCTCTCGCTCAGACTTTTGAAGCAGACCACCTCGCAGCCCGCCGCCTTTTTCTGCGCCGCCTCAAAATAGCGGAAATCGACCAGCAGCACCGCGCGGCTTCGCGTGACCAATAGGCAGCCCTCGCTGTGGAAAAAGCCCGTAAAATAGCCGATGTTGACCTCACGGGAAAGCAGCAGCGCCTCACATTCGCCGTCGAGCAGCTCCCTTAGCGCGCAAAGCCTGTTTTCATACACCGCGCCCATCACATCAGATCCTTTAAGGCGGTGACGCCCAGAAAATAGCTGTGCTTGCCGAAGCCCGCTATCTGTCCCGCGCAGACCGGCGCAATGACGGAATGATGCCTGAACTCCTCGCGCGCGTGGATGTTTGACATATGCACCTCCACATAGGGTATGTCGACGGAGGCGATGGCGTCGCGCAGCGCGTAGCTGTAGTGGGTAAGCGCGCCGGCGTTTATGACCGCGCCGTCAAACTCCAGGCGGGAGGCGTGGATCTTGTCGATAAGGTCGCCCTCGTGGTTGGATTGGTACACCTCTGCCTCATAGCCGTTGTCGGCGGCGAACGCCACTATCTCAGCCTCGATGGTCTCGGCGGTCTCGGTGCCGTATACGCCCTTTTCGCGGATGCCGACCATGTTGAGGTTGGGTCCGAGCAAAACGAGTATTCTTTTCATGTTTACACCTGCTTTTCATACAAACAAAAAGCGGACAGAAAGCCCTGTCCGCTTATTTGATTACCTGTATTTGCGTTTGCGAGCTGCTTCGGATTTCTTTTTGCGCTTTACAGAGGGCTTTTCGTAAGCTTCTCTTTTGCGAACCTCAGCAATAACGCCAGCTCTGGCACACTGCTTTTTGAATCGTCTTAAAGCACTTTCAAGAGATTCATTCTCTTTTAATCTAATCTCTGCCATCTATCTTCCCTCCCATCTGCCATAAGGCATGGGTAATATGCATAATTTGCAAAAACTATTATACATTATGTCGCTATTAATGTCAATAGAAATGTAGAAAATTAGAATAATTTTATTTATTTGGGCTTTACAACAAGATTTACAAGCTTTTTAGGTACAACTATCTCCTTGAGAATAGACATTCCGTCAAGAGCGGCGGTGACTTTCTCGTTTTCCTTAGCCATGGCGAGCATGGTTTCCTTGTCGGCGTCAACGGGGATGTTGAGCTTAGCCTTGATTTTTCCGTTGACCTGAACGACGATCTCTACGGTCTCGTCCACGCACTTGCTCTCGTCATACTGCGGCCACTGAGCCTCGGCAAGGATGCCCTCGCCCAGCTTGTTCGCCTCGTATACCTCCTCGGTCACGTGCGGAGCGAAGGGGTTGAGCAGGATGGAAAAGACGCGCAGCTCTTCCCTGCTAATGGATTTTACATTTGAGATGTCGTTGATGAGCGCCATAAGCGCGGCGATGGCGGTGTTGAACTTGATGTTCTCGATGTCGTCGCCGACCTTTTTGATGGCTTTGTGGAAGGCGCTTTCCAGCTCGGGACGGATAGTATCGCCGTCGACGAGGATGTTCTGAAGGTTCCAGTAGCGCTCGATGAAGCGGCGGCAGCCTCTTATGCTCGCCTGGCTCCAGGGAGCAGCCTTTTCAAAGTCGCCTATGAACATTTCGTACAGGCGCATGGTGTCGGCGCCGTACTCGTCCACGATGTCGTCGGGGTTGACGACGTTGCCGCGGGACTTGCTCATCTTTTCGCCGTTCTCGCCGAGGATCATGCCGTGCGAGGTGCGCTTGGCGTAGGGCTCGGGAGTGGGCACCACGCCGATGTCAAAGAGGAACTTGTGCCAGAAGCGGCTGTAGAGCAGGTGGAGCGTGGTGTGCTCCATGCCGCCGTTGTACCAGTCGACGGGCGACCAGTAGTTGAGAGCCTCCTTGGAGGCGAGCGCCTCGCTGTTGTGGGGATCCATGTAGCGCAGATAGTACCACGACGAACCCGCCCACTGGGGCATGGTGTCGGTCTCGCGCTTAGCAGGTCCGCCGCAGCACGGGCAGGTGGTGTTGATCCAGTCGGTCATGTTGGCAAGCGGCGACTCGCCTGTGTCGGTGGGCTCGTAGGACTCCACCATAGGCAGTCTGAGCGGAAGCTCGCTCTCGTCTATCGGCACATAGCCGCACTTGTCGCAGCTTACTATCGGGATAGGCTCGCCCCAGTAGCGCTGGCGTGAGAACACCCAGTCGCGGAGCTTGTAGTTGACCTTGGAGTGGCCCTTGCCCTCCTTGGTGAGCCAGTCGATTATCTTGACCTTAGCTTCGTCGACCGAGAGGCCGTCGAGCATGCCGGAGTTGACCATGACGCCGGTGGCGCAGTCGGTGAACGCCTCCTCCTGCACGTTGCCGCCCTTGACCACCTCGATGATGGGCAGGTCGAATTTCTTGGCAAACTCCCAGTCGCGGGTATCGTGCGCGGGCACCGCCATGATGGCGCCGGTGCCGTAGGACACGAGGACATAGTCGGAGATAAAAATGGGGATCTCGGTGTTGTTTACGGGGTTTATAGCCCTTACGCCCTGAAGCTTAACGCCGGTCTTGTCCTTGGCGACCTCGGTGCGCTCAAAGTCGGACTTTCTGGCGGCGGCTGCCTGATAGGCGCGGATGTCGTCCATATTATCAAGCTTGTCCGCCCACTTTTCGATAAGCGGATGCTCGGGAGAGATGACCATGTAGGTCGCGCCGAACAGGGTGTCGGCACGGGTGGTGTATACGGTGAGGATGTCGCCGGTGGTGGTCTCAAAATCCACCTCGGCGCCGGTGCTTCTGCCTATCCAGTTCTTCTGCTGCGCCTTTACGCGGTCGGGATAGTTGACCAGGTCGAGATCGTTGATGAGGCGGTCGGCATACTCTGTTATCTTGAGCATCCACTGGCTCTTGACCTTGTGTACTACCTCGCTGCCGCAGCGCTCGCACACGCCGTTGACGACCTCCTCGTTGGCAAGCACGCATTTGCAGGAGGTGCACCAGTTGACGTTCATCTCCTTTTTATAGGCGAGACCGTGCTTGAACAGCTGGATGAAGATCCACTGCGTCCACTTGTAGTAATCGGGATCGGTGGTGTTTATCTCGCGGCTCCAGTCGAAGGAGATGCCCAGCGACTGTATCTGCTTTTTAAAGCGCGCGATGTTTTTCTTGGTGACGATCTCGGGGTGGATATGGTTTTTGATAGCGTAGTTTTCGGTGGGCAGACCAAAGGCGTCCCAGCCGATGGGATAGAGTACGTTGAGTCCCTGCAAACGCTTTTTGCGGGCTACGGTGTCCAGCGCGGTATAGGGGCGCGGATGACCTACGTGGAGTCCCTGACCCGAAGGATAGGGGAACTCGATAAGCGCGTAAAACTTTTCCTTGCTTACGTCGTCGCTCGCGTGGAACACGCCCTTCTCTTCCCAGATTTGCTGCCATTTAGGCTCTACTGCCTTGTGATTGTATTTCAAAATGATCCCTCCATGAGATTTTATCTGCGGTGTTGACTTAGTTTTCGGTAACTACGTCCGAAATATCAACGGGCTTGCCGTCCTGCCACATTCTGTCTAGGTCGTAGAAGGCGCGCGCCTCGTTGTCAAAGACATTGACTATAACATCGATATAGTCGAGCAGTATCCACGTGTTGGAGCGGTAGCCCTCGATGTGGCTGACGGAGACGCCCGCCTTGTCAAGCTGATACTCCACCTCGTCGGCGAGCGCCTTGACGTGAGTGGTGCCTGAGCCGGTGCAGATGACCATATAATCGGCGAGCACCGAGATGTCGCTGATCTCGATCACCTGTATATTTTCGCCCTTTTTGCCGTCAAGCGCTTTTACGGCAAGCAGCGCGGTATCTAAAGATGTCATAAATTCTTTCCTTTCAAAACAAGTTCGTTGTAGCAAAACAGCTGGTCGGGATGGATGGCCGCCTGCTGTGAGGACAGCTTTTGCAGCGTGTACTGACAGCTGAACAGCATGGCTTCCTCTAAGCTTTTGCGGGATTTTTCGCGCATGACGTCCGCGCCGTCGTAGCTGCGCTCGGCAGAGGTGTAGTCGGCGATGTAGATTATCTTCTCCGGCAGCGACATTCCCGCCCTGCCCGTGGTGTGATAGCGGACAGCGTTGATAATATCCTCGTCGGTGATGCCGAGCTTAAGGCGCACATAGACGCTGCCGCTGATTGAATGCCACAGCTTTGGGGCGTTTTTTTGCACATCGTCTAAGATTATACCACCGTCGCGGATAATTTGCAACTGTTCTTCACGCGGCAGCTCCTTGGTGATGTCGTGCAGTATGCCCGCGACATACGCCTTTTGCGGGTCGCAGCCGTAAAGCTTTGCGAGCGTTACCGCCTCGTCGGCGACGTTGCAGCTGTGGACATAGCGGTAGTCCCCCATCATTTTTCTGATTATCTGCTTGTATTCCGTGTCCAGCATGCGATCACTTCCGCTCTTTTTTCGCCTTAGGCAGCACTATCACCGGCTCGTCGGGATTTGGTCTGTACAATACGAATTTGGAACCGATGACCTGCACCACGTCCGCCCCGCATTTTTCGGAAAGGATGTCCGCGCACTCGCGCGCGGTGTAGGCGCTGTTTTCAAGCCGCTTGCCCTTGATTAGCTCGCGCGCGGTCAGGGCGGTGTCCGCCTGCATGATGATGTTGTCGGTTATCTCGCCCTTGCCTACTATCAGGATGGTATCCAGATTATTGGCAAGTCCTCTTAAATAGGCTCTCTGTTTACTAGTAAGCATCGTTTATCCTTTCAAATACTCTTCCAGTTTCGCTTTCAGCGCCCGCAGCGCCTTGCCGCGGTGGCTGACCTTATCCTTCTCCTCGGCGCTCAGCTGAGCGAAGGTCCTGTCGCCCTGCATGAAGATGGGATCGTAGCCGAAGCCGCCGTCTCCTATAAAGGAATAGCCGATCCTGCCCTCGCAGATCTCCTCTATCTCGATTTTGCCGCCGTCGGGCAGTATGCAGCAGATAGCGCAGGTGTAGTGAGCGCCGCGCTGCTCGTCGGGCACGCCCTCGAGCTCGTCGAGGATGCGCTGCGTCCTGTCCTCGTCGGTCTTGCACAGCTCGGGACAGTAGCGCGCGGAAAAAATGCCGGGTCTGCCGCCGAGCGCGTCCACGCAGATGCCCGAGTCGTCGGCGACCGCGGGCATTCCGGTCTTTTCAAAGGCGGCATTTGCCTTGATGAAGGCGTTTTCCGAAAAGGTGGTGCCGGTTTCGTCTACCTCGTCGAGCACCACGCCCGCTTCCCGGGCGGAAACCGCCTCGATGCCAAGGGGATTTAAGATACGCTCCAGCTCAACGAGCTTTTTCGCGTTGTTGGTGGCTATAATGAATTTCATTGTGATCACTCCGTGGTTTCAAACAGCGCGCGCGCGAAGTCCTGCGCGTCAAAGGGCTGCAGGTCGTCGATCTGCTCTCCCACGCCGATGTATTTTACGGGAATACCCAGACCTTCCTTTATTGCCAGCACGACGCCGCCCTTTGCGGTGCCGTCGAGCTTTGTGAGCACTATGCCCGTGATGCCGGTCGCCTCGCGGAACTGCTCCGCCTGATTGACGGCGTTTTGTCCGGTGGTGGCGTCAAGCACCAGCAGCTTTTCCTTTGCCGCGTCGGGAAGCTCGCGGTCGATGATGCGGTTGATTTTCGCCAGCTCGTCCATCAGGTGCTTTTTGTTGTGGAGCCTGCCCGCGGTGTCGCAGATTATAACGTCGGCGCCCCTTGCCTTTGCCGCCGCGATAGCGTCAAAAATGACCGCCGCGGGGTCGCTGCCCTCTTTTTGCTTTATGATCTCACAGCCGCTGCGCTGCGCCCAGATGTCGAGCTGGTCGATAGCGGCAGCGCGGAAGGTGTCCGCCGCCGCCAGCAGCACGCGCTTGCCTTGGTCGGAGAGCTGTTTTGCCAGCTTGCCGATGGTGGTGGTTTTGCCGACGCCGTTGACGCCGATAACAAGTATGATAGAGGGTTGGGTGGAAATATCCAGCTCCTCGCCGCCCTCGAGCATCTCGGTGATGATCTCCTGCAGAAGTCCGGTGATCTCGGAGGGGTCCTTTACGCCGTTTTTCTTTACGCGTACCCTGAGCTCCTCGCAGATCTTCTCGGCGGTGGGCACGCCCACATCCGCCATGACAAGCAGCTCCTCGAGCTCCTCAAACAGCTCCTCATCGATCTTGGTGAAGGAATTGAGCATGGATTCGATTTGACCCATGACCGCCTTGCGGGTTTTTTTAAGTCCTTCTTTGATTTTTTTAAACAGTCCCATATCATCATTCCTTTAATTGGTCTTTACGCCGAGCTTTTCGGCTACCTCGGAGGAGCGCAGCTCCAAAAGCTTGGATATGCCCTCGTCCTGCATGGTGACGCCGTATAGCACATCTGCTTCTTCCATAGTGCCGCGGCGGTGTGTTATCAAAATAAACTGGGTTTTATCTGTCAGCCTGCGCAGGTAGCTCGCGAAGCGGTTTACGTTAACGTCGTCGAGCGCCGCCTCGATCTCGTCCATAACACAGAACGGCGCGGGGCGCACCTTCATAATGGCAAAGTAGAGCGCGATGGCTACCAGCGCCTTTTCGCCGCCCGACAGCGCGTCGAGGTGGACGACGATCTTGCCGGGGGGATGCACGACGATGTCGATGCCGCTGGTGAGGATGTTTTCGGGGTCTGAGAGCGAAAGCGACGCGGTGCCGCCGCCGAACAGCTCCTTGAAGGTAAAGGTGAAGTTGCGGTTTATCTGCTCAAAGCTCTCCAAAAAGCTCTCCTTCATCTGCTTGGTAAGGGTGGTTATCAGCCTTTCGATCTCGCTTTTTGACTTTTCGACGTCGGAGACCTGAACGCTCATAAACTCGTAGCGCTCGGAGACCTCCTTGTATTCTTCGATGGCGGACACATTGACGTTGCCCAGCGCCTTTATGCTCTGCTTAAGGCTTGTAAGGCGCTTCTGCGCCTTGGCGGAGTCCTCTATCTCTATGGCTGTCTTTTCAGCCTCGCGGCGGGTCAGCTCGTATTCCTCCCACAGCTTGGAGATTATGTTGTCATAATCCTTTTGCAGATTGATCTTGCGCTCCTCCAGACGCGCCAGCTCTCTGCCGGCGTTTTCGCGTTCGCTCGATTTGTCGCGCTCGATCAGGCGGATGTCTACGCTGCGCTTCTCAAGCAGCTCTCTTTGGGCGTTTAGCGCCTCGATCTGCTGCCTGTGCCGTTCCTGGGTCTGCTTTGCTTCTTCGATAAGACGGCGCAGCGCGGCGATCTCCTCTGTTTTTTCCTCTACGGCGCGCTCTGTCTGAGCTATCTGCGACAACAGCTCGCGCTTGCGCTCGGTGTTGTCGGTGCCTGAGTTTTTCGCGTTGACTATCTCGGCGTTTAGGGCGTCGATGTCCTTTTGCGCGGTGACTATTTCAAGGCGGATGTTTTGCAGCACCGAGGTCAGCTCCTCGCGCTTTTGGGTCAGCTCGGCGCGGCTGCCCGTTACGGCGTTAACCTTTTCCTCCGCCTCGGCTATCTTGATGTTAAGCTCCATGAGGCGGACTCTCGCCTGCTCGCGGCTGCGCTTTAGCCCCTCTATGCGGTCAAGGCAGTCGGCTGTCTCGCGGCGCGCGGCTTCGGCGGCGTCGGTCTGCAATTGCAGCTCGTTTAAGCAGGCGCGTTTTTCGGCGTCCAGGCGCACCAGATCCTGGCGGCGGTTTGAAAGGTCTGCCCGAGCGCCCAGGGTCTGAGCCTCGATGGAAGCAAATTCGCGGTCAAGCTGCTCAAGCAGCTCACGGGACTTATCAAGCTCTGCCTGAAGCTTTCGGCTCTGCTCTCTCAGTCCGGCTATCTCGGAGGCTCGGCTGAGCACGCCCGTGCTTTTTGCAAGCGAGCCGCCCGTTAGGGAGCCGCCCGCGTTGACTACCTGTCCGTCCAGGGTGACAACCTTGAAGCGGTAGCTGTAGCGCTTTGCGATGGACGCGGCGCTGTTGAGGTCCTCGGCGATAACTATTTTGCCCAGCAGAGAGCCGAGGATGTTTTGGAACCTGCTGTCGCAGCTGCACAGCGAGGCGGCTATGCCGACAAAGCCGTAGCAGTCGTCAAGCCCGTTCTCTCTCAGCTCGCGGGGCTTTATGGTGTTGAGCGGCAAAAAGGTAGCTCTGCCGCCGTCGGTGGATTTCAGGAAGCGTATAGCCTGCTTGGCGTCCTCGTCGCTTTGCACGACAATGTTCTGCATGGCGGCGCCGAGAGCTGTTTCAACGGCGACCGCGTATTTCCCGGGAACGGAGATTACGCGCGACACGGGACCGTAAACGCCGTGCAGCCTGCCGTTTTTAGCGGCGTTGACCACGGTTTTGACGCTCTTGGAAAAGCCCTCGAGGTTGCGCTCCATGTTTTCCAAAAAGCTGATCCTGCGCTCATGCTCCCTGACGTCGAGCGACAGCCTGTCGCAACGTTCCTTTATCTCATTCCTCTTTTTTTCTTTTGAAGCCTGTTTCAGCGCGAGGCCTTCTATGGAATTTGACAGCGAGGCGATCTCGTCGTCCGCCGCACTAATGTCCTCGTCGTACCTCTCGCCCATTTCGGTGAGCGCCTTTATCTGCGACGCTCTTTCGTCGTTTGCCTCCTTGAGCGCCTCTATGCGCCGCGACAGCTCGTTGATGGAGGTGTCGGAGGTCATATCTATTACGCGCGCGTCCGCGGACTGCGAGGTGAGCACCGACAGCGCCGCCGTCAGCTCCTGCAGAGCGTCGCTGCTTTTGCCGGAGTCGATGTTGATAAGGTTCAGCTGTTCGCTGACCTCGGCGTAGTGCTTCTGCCGAGAGATGATCTGCGTATCGAGCACGTTGATGCGCCCCTGCTTTTCGGCTATGCTCTTTTCGTATTCATCGGCGTTTTTGTCCGCCTGCTCTATTTCGCTGTTGATTCGCGCGATGTTTTCGTTGCTGTGCAGGATGTCATTTTCCGCTACGGAAATAAGCGCGTTTTTTTCGGCGATCTCGCCGTCGATGGCGGTTATCCGAGCGCGAACGGTATCTATTTGAGAAGCGAGCGCACCGTTTTTTTGATATATCTCCTCGGTCTCCTCGCGGATGCTTTCCAGCTCCTGCTCCGCCTCGTCGTACTGCGATTTGGCGATGGATATTTTTTCATCCTGAAGTTTGAGGCTTCCCTGAGAGCGGTCGAGCGTTTGCAGCCACAGCGCGATCTCAAGTCCGCGCTTTTCCTCGGAATACTCCAAAAACTGCTTTGCCTTTTCGCTCTGCTTTTTCAGAGGACCCACGCGCTCCTCAAGCTCGGTGACTATGTCACGCAGCCTCAGCAGGTTGTCCTCGGTGTTTTTTAACTTGCGCTCCGCGTCGATCTTGCGGTAGCGGTATTTTGAGATGCCCGCGGCTTCCTCGAAAATCTCGCGCCTGTCCTCGCTTTTGGAGGACACGATGCTGTCTATCTTGCCCTGCCCTATCATCGAATAGCCGTCGCGTCCCAGACCGGTGTCCATGAACAGCTCGTTGATGTCCCTGAGGCGAACCGACGCCTTGTTGATGAGATACTCGCTTTCACCGCTGCGGTAATAGCGGCGGGTAACG
The DNA here is from genome assembly GCA_902794395.1 of uncultured Ruminococcus sp. GTDB lineage: Bacteria > Bacillota > Clostridia > Oscillospirales > Acutalibacteraceae > Ruminococcoides. The sequence goes on along the minus strand of CADBHB010000003.1, from coordinate 26,799 downwards.
GCGATCTCGTCGCCGTTGAAGTCGAGAAAGCGGTCGCTGTTGTCGATGTTGAGCGTCACCTCGGCATAGCCGGTCTTTTTGCGCTTGTCGGTGCCGTTGAACACCACGTCCTCCATGCGGGAGCAGCGCAGGCTTTTGGGCGACTGTTCGCCCAGCACCCAGCGAATGGCGTCGCTGATGTTGCTTTTGCCCGAGCCGTTGGGTCCGACAACGGAGGTGATGCCTTTCTCAAAGGACAGCTTTGTTTTATCGGGAAAGGTTTTGAAGCCGTGGACTTCAAGTGATTTCAGTCGCATTCCATACCCCTAGTTGATAATGATGTCGTACTTTCCTAATCTGTCGTCATATTGAAGCTTCAGCCTGTAGCCTGAAGCGGTAAACGCATTGTAATTACTCTTTTTTTGCCCCAAAAACTTGGACAGCGACCGCGGGTTGACGGTTACGGTAACATCTTTTGTGTCCGTGTTTTTGGCGGCGCGGTAAAAGCTGTCGTAAAAGATCTTGCTTTCGCACAGCTCCTTAAAGGCGGGATGATAGTTGCCGCAAAGGCTGTTTTTTACCAGACTGTCGGAATAATGCAGCCCGAGCCTTATGATCGGAATGTCGGCTTTTGCAAACATAAGAATAAGCTTTGCGCACAGGGATACCGATTCCTCAAGCGTGTAAGGCACATACTCTCCGCTGAGGAAGGCGTCGGCAAGCGCCGTGTCCTTCATTACTACCGTGGGATAGATACGCACGGTGTCGGGACGAAGGTCGATGAAGCGCCGGGCGGTGTAAATGTCCTTTTCAAACGAAGCGCCGTACAGCCCCGTCATCATTTGCAGCCCGAGGGAAAACCCGCGGGAGCGGATGAGCGCGCAGGCGTCGGCGACGTCTTGTGCCGTGTGGCCGCGCTCGTTGAGGCTCAAAACAAAGTCGTCCATCGACTGCGCGCCCAGCTCAATAGCCGTGACGCCGTACTTTTTCAAGACGGACAGCACCTCGCTGTCTATCGCGTCGGGACGGGTGGAGACGCGGATGCCGTAAAAATACTTCAAATACGGCTGAGCCGCATTTAAAAGAGCCAGCATATACTTTCTGTCGATAGCCGTGAAGCTGCCGCCGAAGAAGGCAATCTCGGCGGTTTTCGCGTTGTCGCCCAAATCAGCGAGCGCTTTGTCAAGCGTGCTGCTCACATCCTCGGGCGCGGGCTGAGAGCCTTTGCCCGTGATATTCTTCTGATTGCAAAAGCTGCACTTGTGAGGGCAGCCGTTGTGCGGAATAAAAATTGAAACGTTACCAGATTTAATAGCCCATCAGCTCCAAAGCCTCGCGCGCCGCCTGCTGCTCGGCTTCTTTTTTGCTTCTGCCGCCGCCCTTGCCGATCACGTTGCTGTTGAGATGCACCTCGAAAACAAAGTGCTTGTTGTGGTCGGGTCCGCTTTCGGAGACAAGAACATACTCCAGGCGCTCGCCGGGATTTTTCTGGATTATCTCCTGCAGGGTGGTTTTGTAGTCCTTGACCTGCTTTTTGCGGGAGCCTTTGATGGCGGGGACCACGAAATTGAGGATATGCTTTGACGCGGGGGTGATGCCGCCGTCGATGTAAATCGCGGCGATAAGCGCCTCGAACGCGTCGGAGAGGATGGACGGGCGCTCCGCTCCGCCGTTGTGCCGCTCGCCCTTGCTCAGCAATAGATATTTGCCCAGATCGATCTGCTTTGCGAACTCATAAAGGGATTTTTCGCAGACCAACGACGCCCTCAGCTTTGTAAGCTCGCCCTCGGGCAGGTCGGGGCAGTGCTTGAAGATGTAGTCGCTTACGACCACCGACAGCACCGCGTCGCCCAAAAACTCGAGCCGCTCGTTGTATTGGACGTGCTGCGCCTTGCGCTCGTTAGCGTAGGAGGAATGAGTGAGGGCGGTGGTGAGCAACTCTTTATTGTGAAATTGATAACCGATTATTTCTTCCAGTTCCATTAGTGTACTCCGTTATTTCAATGCGGCGGAGATCTCCTCGATCGCCCGCGCGTCCACATAGTCTTTGCACAGACCGATGGCGTTTTTGATGGTGCGCGCCTTCGCGTCGCCGTGCGCCTTGAACACGGGCTTTGACGAACCCAGAATGGGCGCTCCGCCGTAGGTGTTGTAGTCGAACCGCGCCTTCATGCCCTTTAGGTCCTTAAGCAAGAGCGCCGCAGCCATCTTTCCCTTGGCGCTGCCCGAAAACATGGTCTTGATCTCCTTCATCAAAACCGCCGCCACGCCCTCGTAGGTTTTGAGGATCATATTGCCGGTGAAGCCGTCGCAGACCACCACGTCGCATACGCCGTTGGGGATGTCTCTGCCCTCGACGTTGCCGATGAAATTGAGCGGGCTGTCCTTGAGGATGGCGTAGGTATCGCGGTAGAGCTCGGTGCCCTTGTGGTCCTCGGTGCCGACGTTGGCAAGACCCACGCGGGGGCTTTTAACCTTCATTACCTTCTCCATGTATACAGACGCCATAACGGCGAACTGGTGCAGCATTTCGGGGCGGCACTCCACATTTGCGCCGCCGTCGATGAGCATGAAGCAGCCTGTAGCCGACGGTAGCACCGGAGCGAACGCCGGACGCTTGATGCCCCTGATGCGCCTCACCCCGAGCGTGGCGCCCACACACAGCGCACCGCTGTTGCCGGCGCTGATGAACGCGTCGCCCCTGCCCTCGCTGAGCAGGCGCAGACCTACGCCCATAGAGCTGTTTTTCTTAGCCTTGAGCACGCTGTCGGCAGCGTCGTGCATGGTCAGCACCTCGTCGCAGTCCTCTATCTCGATATGCTCAAGCGAGATACCGTTTTCGGAGGCGACCTTTTTGATGGTGCTTTCCTTTCCCGTCAGGATAACCTCTACTCCGTGCGCGCTTACAGCATCGGCGCAGCCCTTTACTATCTCCAGCGGCGCGTTGTCGCCGCCGAAGGCGTCCACGATTATTTTCATATCAATCACCAAAATTCTCAAAAAGAAATTTATTTAAGGAATCCAACGCGCGCTGTGCATAAGCCGCCGCGCGTTCGCGTTTGTCGCGGGGTCTGTCGGCAAGCTCGGGCAGCACGCCGAAATTAGCGCCCATCGGCTGGAATTTCCTGACCGTGGGGTCGGCGATATAACGTGAGAGCGCGCCTATCATTGTGTCCCCGGGCAGAGTAACGGTGTTTCTGCCCGCAGCCAGACGGGCGGCGTTTATGCCCGCCATGATGCCCGAAGCGGCGCTCTCCATATAGCCCTCAACGCCCGTCATCTGACCGGCGAAAAAGAGTTCTTTATTTTCTTTACAGGAATAATCCGAGTTGAGCACCTTAGGCGAACACAAAAACGTGTTGCGGTGCATGACACCGTAGCGGACAAACTCCGCGCGGTGCAGAGCCGGTATCATGGAGAACACCCGCTTTTGCTCGGGAAACTTAAGATTGGTTTGAAAGCCCACCAGGTTTAGCATGGTGCCGGCGGCGTTTTCCCTGCGAAGCTGCAGCACCGCCCACGCCCTGTGCCCCGTGCGCGGATCAATAAGCCCCACGGGCTTCATGGGACCGAAGCGCAGGGTGCCTTCGCCGCGCTGAGCCAGCACCTCCACCGGCATACAGCCCTCGTACACCTTGGGGTCGCTGACGTCGAAATCGTGCAGCGGAGCGCGCTCGGCATGCACCAGCGCGTCGTAAAACGCCTCGTACTCCGCCTTGTTCATAGGGCAGTTGATGTAGTCGTCTCCGCCGCCGCGGTCATAGCGCGAGGCGGTGAAGGCGTGTTCCATATCTACGCTGTCGGCGGTGACTATTGGCGCTGCCGCGTCGAAAAAGGCGAGCGAGTCGCCGAAGCGCGCTTCTATGTCCCTTGCCAGTCTGTCTGAGGTAAGGGGTCCCGTGGCGATGACGGTTAGCGCGTCCTCGGGTATGGCGGTGATCTCCTCGCGGATGACGGTTATGCGGGGATGCGCCTGCACCCCTTGGGTGACCAGCTCGGCAAAGATGTCGCGGTCTACCGCCAGCGCTCCGCCGGCAGGCACCCGACATTTGTCGGCGCACTTGAGCAAAAAGGAGTCCAGCCTGCGCATTTCCTCCTTTAAAAGCCCCGCGGCGCTTTCGACGCGCATCGCCTTGAGGGAATTGGAGCACACAAGCTCTCCGAACAGATCGGTTTTATGAGCGGGGGTACGCTTGTGGGGCTTCATTTCGTAAAGCCTCACATCGATGCCGCGGTCGGCGATATGCACAGCCGCCTCGCAGCCTGCCAGCCCCGCGCCTATGACATTTATATACATTACTTTTCTTCCGCTTTTATGGTCTTGGTGTAGCCGCAGTCGGTATTGGCGCAGAAGAGCGTGGGCTTTTTGCCCTTTTTCTTAAAGAGTATCTCGCCGCACTGCGGGCATCTTTCGTTTGAGGGTTCGTTCCAGCTGACGAAATCGCAGTTGGGATAATTTGAGCAGCCGTAGAAGACGCGCTTGGATTTGGTGTGCTTTACGATGACGTCGCCGCCGCATTTGGGGCAGCTTACGCCCGTCTTTTCCACATATTTGAGGATGTTTTTGCACTCGGGGTAGCCGGGACAGGCGATGAATTTGCCGTAGCGTCCCATTTTTACGACCATTTTTCTGCCGCATTTATCGCAGACGATGTCGGTCTCGTCCTCCTTGAGCTTGAGCTTTACGCCGTCCATATCCTCTTTAGCCTTCTTGAGGGTCTCCTCAAAGCCGCCGTAGAAATCCTTGAGCAGCTGTACCCACTCTACGTCGCCGTGCTCGACCTTGTCGAGGTCGTTTTCCATTTCGGCGGTGAATTTCACATTGACTATATCCGGAAAGCGCTCCTTCATCAGCTTGGTGATGACCTCGCCCAGCTCGGTGGGCACGAGGCTCTTGGCTTCGCGCTTCACATATTCGCGGCCGGTGAGGGTGGTGATGGTGGCGGCGTAGGTGGAGGGTCTGCCTATGCCGTACTCCTCCAGCGTCTTAATCAGCGACGCCTCGGTATAGCGGGCGGGCGGCTGGGTGAAGTGCTGGTTTTTCTTAAGCTCCTTGCATTTTACGGGCATATCCTTTTCCAAAGGCGGAAGCTGAGAGGATTTTTCCTCTGCCTCGTCCTTGCCCTCTACATACAGCGCGGTAAAGCCCGGGAAGTCCACGTAGTAGCCCGACGCCTTGAAGATATAGCCGTTTGCCTCGATGTCTGCCTGAGTGGTCTTTTGTACGCAGTCCGCCATTTGAGAAGCGGTGAAGCGGCTCCAGATAAGCTTGTAGAGCTTGTACTGGTCCGAGCTCAGGCTGCTTTTGATGCTGTCGGGAGTCAGGTCCGGCATTGAGGGACGTATAGCCTCGTGGCCGTCCTGAGCGTTGCTGCGGGATTTGAAGAAACGGGGCTTAGGCGGCAGATAAGCGTCGCCGTAGGCGCCTTTGATGTACTTGGTGACCTCCTCGACGGCGTAGTTTGAGATACGCAGCGAGTCGGTACGCATATAGGTTATAAGACCCGTAGCGCCCATGCCCTGTATTTCAACGCCCTCGTACAGCTCCTGAGCCACGCGCATGGTGCGGCGCGACTGGAAGCCGAGCTTGCGCGAAGCCTCCTGCTGCAGGGTGGAGGTGATGAACGGCGGCGCCGGAGACTTTTTGCGCGTGCCGTGCTTTACCTTGGTAACGACATACTGCGCGTCCTGCAGATCCGCCTCTATCTTGTCCGCCTGCTCCTGACAGGTGATTTTGAGCTTGCCGTTGCGATCGGCGTACAGGCTTGCCGCAAAGCTCTTGCGGCTGCCCTTGGGGATGAACTTGGCGTCTACTGTCCAGTATTCCTCGGGTTTGAATTTTCTGATCTCGTTTTCGCGGTCGACAATGATGCGCAGCGCCACCGACTGCACCCTGCCTGCGGAAAGCCCGCGGCGTATCTTCTGCGAGATAAAGGGGCTGAGCTTGTAGCCCACCAGACGGTCCAGCACACGCCGCGCCTGCTGCGCGTTTACCAGATCCTGATTTATCTCTCTGGGGTGCGCCATGCCGTTTTGCACACCTGTTTTCGTTATCTCGTTGAACTCAACGCGCTGGCAGTAGTCCTCGGGCAAACCGAGGATATACGCAAGGTGCCAGGAGATAGCCTCGCCCTCGCGGTCGGGGTCGGTAGCGAGGTATACGCTGTCGCTCTGCTCGGCGAGCCCCTTTAGCTCCTTTACCAGCTTTTCCTTGCCCTTGATGATGTCGTATTTCGGCGCGAAATCCTTTTTGATGTCCACGCTAAGACGCGCCTTGGGCAGGTCGCGCACATGCCCCATAGAGGCGACGACCTCATAATTGCTGCCCAGGTATTTTTTTATCGTCTTTGCTTTGGCAGGTGACTCCACGATAACCAAGTCTGACATTCTTTTCCTCCTAAATCATTTAAGTGCGAAATATCTTCCCGGAAGCACACGTATCAAGCCGTTCATTTCCAGAAAGGTGAGCGCGCTGAGCGCTCTGCTCACGGAGATACCCAGATCGTCCGCGATTATATCTATACGAACAGGCTCCTCGGTCAGGCGATCGAACACCAGCTTTGAGTCGCCGTTCAGCGTTATGTTCGGTTTTGTTTTCGGCGGTGCGGCGGTCGGTTTTTTTCTGCGGGACTGCCGGGGCTTAGGCTGCTTTTCCTCTTCCCCGCCGCTTTCTTCGGGCTGCTTTTTAACGGGGACAGCATCTATGTCCTTGTTGAGGGATGAGTCGAAGAAGATCTCCGACTCATCTCCGTTAAAGCGGTCAAAGGCGGCAAGTATATCCATAAAATCCGTGACAGGCACGGCGGTGCCCTCTTTTATGCGACCGTTGGAGCCGTTGTTTTGCGGGCTGTTGTTGCCCATAAGGGCAAACAGCTCCCTGCCCATCTCCAAAGCCAGGTCAGCCGTGATGAGCGAGCCGCTTTTCTCGCCCGCCTCAATTAGCAGCACACCGTCGGAAAGCGCGGCAATAATGCGGTTGCGCGCGGGAAAATAATACGGACGCGGCTCCTCGTCGGGCGGGTACTCGGAGATGACCGCGCCCCTGCGGGCGATGGATCTGCGCATTTGCATGTTGTCGGGCAGGTAGCGGCTGTTGATGACGCAGCCGCGCACGCAGACAGTAACGCCGTCAGCCGCCAAAGCTCCCCTGTGAGAGGCGCAGTCCACGCCCAGTGCTCCGCCGCTTACTACGGTGACGCCGTACTTGCACAGAGAATAGGCTATTTTATAGGAATTTGCGACGCCGTACCGCGAAGCGCGGCGAGTGCCGACTATACCTACGCAAAGGCTGTCGTCGAAATCGGGAAGCCTGCCGTCGATATACAGCACCGCGGGCGGCGCGTAGATATTGTACAGCCGCGAGGGGTAGTCCATATCGTCAATGGTGAGAACGGAATATCCCAAAGCGCGGCAGCGGCTGAGGACGGCGGCAGGATAGTCCATAGAAAGCTTTGAGAGCCTTTCTATGTCAATGGAGTTCAAAATGCCGCAAAGGCGCCACTCACGCTCTCCTCCCTCAATGAAGGAGGCGATGTTATGATACTTTTTATAAAGCTTTTTGATTTTGGGCGTGTTATACCCCACTGCCTTAGTAAGCAGTATCCAGTATTTCGCGTTCTCGGAAATCATTTATTTTACCATTTCCCACATAAGCACGGCGGCGGCGACAGACGCATTGAGCGACTCTGCCTTGCCGTTCATGGGTATAGTTATTCTGTGCCTGCATACAGCCGCGGTTTCGGGGCGGATGCCGTTGCCCTCGTTGCCGATTACGACCGCGCACGGCGTATGAAAGCTTATTTTTGTTACGGGTACGGCGGAAGGCTCGACCACGGCGGCGTAGGTGTTGAGCTGAGGACGCGCCGAAAGCCAGTCGCTCAGGCTGTTTACCGAGAGTATGGGAAGCCTGAAAACCGCGCCCATGCTGCCCCTTACCACCTTGGGGTTATACACATCGCAGCAGTCAGAGGACATTACGGCGCCGTCAACGCCGAAAGCCTCGGCAGACCGCAGGATGGTGCCGAGATTGTTGGGGTCCTGCACGTTATCAAGCGCAAGGAATTTTCCGCCATTCTTTATTGTATCAAAATCAGCGCTTTTGTCAAGTGCTTTTATCACGCAGAGAAAGCCCTGGGGCGTCTGCGTGTCGCTGAGCAGCGCGAACAGCTCGGGCGGCACCATATAGGTTTTTTCCGCTTTTTCACTAAGCAGAGCAAAGCTGTCGGGGTTTTTGTCCGCCGCCGCCTGCGTCGAGAACAGCGACAGTATGTCGGCGCCGCTGTACGCCGCGTCCGCGCAGACGCGCACGCCCTCTGCCACAAAGCACTGCGTGGCTTTTCTGTATTTGGCGCTCTTTTTTAGTTTTACCGCGTTTTTTATCTGCGCGTTTTCCTTGCTTGTGATAGTCAGCATGGCAATCTCCATATACAGTAAAAGCGTTTGGGAAATCCAAACGCTGTTACGGTCTTGTTCAATTAGGCGTTCTTAGCCTGCTCCACCAGAGCGGTGAAGGCAGCGGGATCGGCGATGGCGATCTCGGAAAGCATCTTGCGGTTGAGCACGATGCCGGCTTTCTTCAGGCCGTTCATAAATGTGGAATAGTTGGTGCCGTTCGCCTTGCAGGCGGCGGAAATACGGGTGATCCAAAGACGGCGGAAATCTCTCTTTCTCTGCTTACGGCCGACATACGCGTAGTTGCCGCTCTTCATTACCGCCTGTTTTGCCATTTTGAAGTGCTTGGATTTTGCACCCCAGTAGCCTTTGGCAAGCTTTAATACTTTTTTTCTTCTTTTGCGAGTCATCATCGCGCCTTTTACTCGTGCCATTATCTATTACCTCCGAATTGTTATTAGTTTAGCAGAACAAGCTTTACTTATTTGTAGGGGATCAAACGCTTGATCTGAGGCGTATTTGTCTTATCAGCAACAACTGTCTGACGAAGTCCTCTTTTACGCTTTCTGTTTTTCTTGTTCAAGATGTGGCTTTTGTAAGCGTGAGCGCGGATTACTTTACCGTTCTTAGAAAGTTTAAAACGCTTTTTGGCACCGCTGTGGGTTTTGATTTTAGGCATAATATATATCCTCCCTTAATGATTTACTTGTTGGGCTTTGGCGCAAGAAACATCAACATATTGCGACCTTCGAGCTTTGCGGGCTTTTCAACTACTGCCACTTCCGCACATGCCTCCGCAAAGCGCTTCATGGTGTCAAGACCTATTTCGGGATGACCCATTTCGCGTCCTCTGAAGCGGATGGAAACCTTTACCTTATCGCCGTGCTTGATGAACTTGAGGGCGTTGTTGAGCTTGGTGTTGAAATCGTGCGTATCGATGTTCAGGGAGAGTCTGACTTCCTTGATGTCTACGATATGCTGATTTTTACGCGCTTCCTTTTCCCTCTTAGCCTGCTCAAAACGGTATTTTCCGTAGTCCATGATTTTGCATACGGGCGGCGTCGCCTGAGGAGCGATCTTTACTAAATCAAGATTCTTCTGCTCCGCGATGTTCAAAGCATCTCTTGCCGACATAATACCGAGCTGCTGTCCGTCAGAGCCGATGACTCTGAGCTCTTTGTCACGAATTTCCTCATTGATCTGAGTGTGATTATCTTTCTTGCCGATGGTTAAGCACCTCCAAAGCATTAAATAAATAACGCGGACAGAAATACTCCGTCCGCGCAGCAATACACATCATAGCATGGTATTGACCCGTGCAGACGACACCCCACAGGTGAAAGCATTTCTGCTTTGCTTTATTTTACCAAGCTATTATAATATAAATTTTATCTCTTGTCAAGTGTTTTTTTATGGTTCAAATCACTTTAAATTATCATAAAGGAGCTTTACCACCCGGTCTGTAGCCTTGCCGTCGCGGTGATCGAAGAACATATCCGCAAAGGGACCTATCTTCTCGGTGCAGTAGTCCTCGTTGTTGACGGCGTCGATGATGTCGTCCAGCGAATAGGCGATCTTGCCCGGGACATAGCGCTTGAAATCGAAGTAGAAGTCGCGCTCGTTAATATACTTTTCGAGGTCGAAGGCGTAGAAGATCATCGGGATATAAAGCAGCGATGCCTCGAACACCAGCGAGGAGTAGTCGGTGATGATGACGTCCGTGATAAAGAGCAGGTCGTTGAGCTCGGTGTCCTCGGAAAGGTCGATGACCCTGTCGGAGAACTCCTCGGGGATGGGCTGAACATCCGTAACAAAGGGATGGTGCTTTATGATGATGGCGTAATCGTCGGGCACGCTTCTGCACACCCTGCCCACGTCGAACAGCTCGGTGGGATAAAACGCGGTCTCGCGCACGGTGCCGCGGAAGGTGGGCGCGAAGAGGATGATCTTCTTGCCGATGAACTGCGGGTGCGCCTCAAAGAACTGCGCCCTCGCCTTTTCCTTGTAGGCGTCGTCGAAGAACACGTCGGTTCTGGGGATGCCGGTGGCCACGATACTGTCGGTAGAGATACCGAAGCCCTCGGAATGGCATTTTTTGCAGTAGGTAGAGCTAACGGTAACATAGTCGTAGCTTCTGTGGTTCCTGGTGGTCTGCGGAGAGCCCTTGGGCTTGGAAAGGCGCGTGAAGCCGAAGGTCTTGAACGCGCCGCAGGCGTGCCAAAGCTGGATGAGCTTGGTGTCCTTGCGCAGATCGATATAGTGGATCATGGGAGTGAACTCGTCGAGCACCACGATCTTGCTGGTGGCGCAGGAGAAGGTGAAGTCAAATATCTCCCTGAAGGTCATAAACGAGATGGTGTGCTCGTTTAAAATGAAGTGTATCTTAAGGTTTTTGTCGTCCTTTATTTTGTCGTATACAAAGGCGAAGTTGCCCGAAATGTCGTTTCTTCTCAGCGAAATAAAGGTCAGCTTGTTTTTCTTTATCCTGAACAGCTTAAAGAACTGGTAGCTCTGCTTGAACAGCCAGCGCTTGAAGGTCCACAGCGACACCTTGCAGTTGGAGGTGTTTGAAAACCGCCACAAGGTGAAAGCGAAAAAGCGCTTTGTAGTGCTTTCGTCGTTAAAACGCGTGGGCAGGCGCAAAACGCCCGTGAAATGCATCAGCGATTCTATGAGGAACAGCGGGAACATCAGTACAGCGCACATATACTCGACGAACTTGGTGAGCTTGTGGATGAAATTGACAAAGAAGCGTACCGGCAGCGGGCGCATGATGGAGCGCTTGACCGGCAGGAAGGAAAAATGGTTGCCGCTGCAGGTAAAGCGGAACTTGTGCTCGTCCGCCTCGATCACCTCGGGAGTCATGTCCACATCGAGCTTCTCCTCGTAGTAGTCTACAAAGGAAAAGTTCAAATACATATCAAAGGGAAGATACCTGTTGCGCGTTTTCCAGAACAGCAGATCCAGACGATAGGTGTAGCGTCCCGAAAAATAGCACTTTCCCTCGGTATGTATCACGTTTGACAATACAAAGGGTATCCTTCTGTCCTCTTCTCCGTTATCGAAATGCAGTATTAGTTTTGGTTTGGAAACAAAGTGCGAGTTGATGCAGTCATCGGTAATTGTACCCATGATGGTGAGGATCATCTTGTCCTCCTCTATCAACAGCTCTTTGACTTCAATTTGGTATTCCACAAGTACACCCCAAATCAGATTGAGGCAACACCGCAAAGGGTGTGCGGTATTGCACGGTAAGATTTTCAGTCGGGCAAATCAAGCAGCCGCGCGCGGCATTTACTTGACCAGCTCGCTCATTTTTTCAACGGCTTCAACAATGTCGAGCCCCTTCTGGTACAGAGATGAGGAGCCGGCTACAAAAATATCGGCTCCGCAGGCGCGCATCCTCTGGCACAGGTCCCAGCTTACGTGGCCGTCGACCTCCATCAGCAGGTCGCGTCCGCTCTCGTCGATAAGCTTTCTAACGGCGGTCAGCTTTTCAAAGCTGCCCGGTACGATGGGGCGCCCCGCAAAGCCCGGGTACACCGTCATTACCAGCACGCCGTCGATGATGTCGAAATAGTCCTTTATAACGTCGGCGTCGGTGTCGGGGCTGATAGCCAGAAACGGCGAAGCGCCGCGGCTGCGGATGTCAGCCATGACCTCCTCGAGGTTGTCGCACGCCTCATAATGCACGGAAACTATGTCGCCCTCGCCTATCTCCATGCGGTCGAAGTACTGCTCCGGATGAAACGCCATGATATGTATGTCCCTTCTCATGTGTCTGAGCACGGTTTTTGTCGCTTTTATCAAGCCCGTGTCAAGCGTTATGTTGGGGACGAAATGATTGTCCATAAAATCGAGGTGGATGTATTCCACGCCCAGATTGTCGAGAACCGTCAGCTCATGCTCGAGGTTGAGCACATCGGCGCACATCAGCGACGGAGACAATAACCCTCTCATAAAAGCTCCTTACTCTATTACGACCATGACCTTTGCGAAAAATTCGGTGTTGTTTTTCATAATATCCAGACCCTTGTCCATATCCGCAAGGGTGAAGCGGTGTGTTATTAGCTTTTCGGCGTCTACCGTGCCCTTTGACAGCGCGTCCACCACCATGTTCCAGTCGCTTTTGTGGGTGTCGCTGTAGCTTGAGTTCCAGGTGCCGAAGATTTGCAGCTGCTTTCTGAGTATCTGCCAATAGGTGTTCTGCGGGAAGGTGAAGTCGCCGTGGGGATTGCCCACAAAGATGACCTTGCCGCCCGACGCAGCCGACTCAAGACAGTTGCACGCGGTGAGCGGTATACCCACCGCCTCTATAGCTACGTCCGCGCCGACGCCGCCGGTCATGCTCCTGACCCACTCGATGGCGTTTTCGCGCGAGGAGTTGCAGTATTCGGTAAAGCCGAGGCTTTCAATAAAATCCCAGTTGTTGACGTCGGTGCCAACCAGCAGCACGCGCGCGCCCCAGGCTCTCGCCCACTGGGCTATAAGCATACCTATGGTGCCGGGGCCGTAGATGACCACGTTGTCGCCCACCTCGATTTGAGCGCGTCTGAGCGCGTGCAGCGCCACAGCGCAGGGCTCGGTCATGGCGGCGACCTCAAAGGATACGTTGTCGGGTATGGGCACGAGGTTCCAAACGGGCACGCGCACATACTGCGCGTAGGCGCCGTCGCTGCGCGAGCCGAGGTAGTCGTAGCTCTTGCACATCTCATAGCTGCCGTTGTTGCAGTTTTCGCAGTGCATGCAGGGTATAAGCGGAAAAACCGTTGCCCTCATGCCGATAAGGTCTTTGTTTTTATCGTCGCCCACACCGACGACCTCGCCCGAAAACTCGTGTCCGGGAATGGTCGGGAAGTGATAGGTGCCGTTTACGAAGATGCGCGGGATGTCGGAGCCGCAGATGCCGCAGGCGCGTACCCTGAACAGCACCTCGTCGCTCTTTACCTCGGGCATGGGATAGTCGCAGTATTCCAGCTCGCCCACACCGCGAAGCACTCTTGCTTTCATGGTTTCCATCTCAGTTCCCGCCTTTCAAAATAGACTCAAAGGTCTCCAGATCCTCTATGGTGGTTATCTTAAGGTTGCGTTCGCTGCCCTTGACCATGCGGATCTCCATGCCGTGGCGGTAAGCTATCTCGCTGCTGCCCGCCGTAGCGCCGATCTCCTCGTCGGTGACCTCGTTATGTATCTGATAGTATTTTTTGAACTTGAAGCTCTCGGGCGCCTGACCCGCGAACAGCTCGCTGCGCTTGAGCAGCTGCTCGATGATGACGCCGTCCTTGCTGCGGTACACCGTGTCCTTCACGGTGATAACGGGCATGGCGCCGTCGTACTCCTCGGCTCCCCTGACGCACTCGGAGATTATCTCGTCGGACACCAGCGGACGCGCCGCGTCGTGAACGATGACTATGTCGGTGTCGGGGCAGTTTTCGGCGATGCACTTAAGCCCGTTGTATATAGAATGTTGTCTGGTCTTGCCCGCGGGGGCATAGCCGCGGATCTTGTCGACGCCGTATTTCGCGGCGTACTCCTCCACAAAGCCCTGCCACTGTTCGCTGACAACGACAACGATGCAGTCGATTTCGCTGTGCTTTTGAAAAATATCGAAGCAATATGAGATGATGGGCTTGTCCTGTACCATCAAAAACTGTTTGGGACGGTCAACGCCCATGCGGCTTCCCACGCCTCCCGCAAGGATAATGGCGGTATTCATGCTATCCGGTTCCTTTCCTCAATATGTCTGCGTCACCGGGGCCGCGCCGCGCTTTTTGCCGCGCGAGGCAGCGCCCTGAGCGTATTTCTCAAATGATAATTATACCATACCCCATTGTAAAGGTCAATTGTCAAAATAAACCGAAAAAAGGACAGGGGCAGCAAAATATTATGAATCATCGGTCAGCGGGGCTCTCCTCCAAAACCCTCACCGAGCGGCGGATGCCGTCTGCCAAAGCCACCTTGGGCTCCCATCCCAGCGCCCTCAGGCGTGAGTTGTCGAGTATCTCGGGCACCTGCGCCAGCGGAGTGACTAGCTGCTCGGGCTCCTTTTCGTCGGCGGGATCGGCAAAGCTGAGCTTTATGCCGCGCTCGGGCAGCGCCTCGCAGGCAGCCTTGGCAAAGCCCCTTATGGTTATGTCGGACATTTCGTTAGAGATATTGTAGGGCACGGCGTCCTCGCCGTAAAGCATGATGTGCAGCAGCGCCGAGGCGGTGTCCGTCACATAGCAGAAGGAGCGCTTTGCCGCGCCGTTGGATTTGAGCAGGATGTCCTGTCCGCGCACGATGTTAGCGATAAACTGCGCCCACACGCGGTCGTCGTCGAGGGACGCCGCGCCGTAGATGTACGCCGGACGCGCGATCTTAACGTGCATACCGTATTCGCTGCAGTAGCTGGCTGCCAGGGTTTCGGACGCGCGCTTGCCCATGGCGTAGCAGTTTTTGTATGAGGTGAAGTCGATATAGCCGCTGTCGCTCTCGCTCAGCTTTTCGGCGCCGCCGTAAACGGTGCCGTACACCTTCAGGCTGGACACCGCGAGCACCGCGCGGCTTTGGCTGCGCCGGGCATACTCCAGCACGTTTGAGGTGCCCGTGAGGTTGGCGTTTATAGTGCCCACGGGGTCGTTTTCAAACTGTATATTGCTCGCCTGACTGGCGGCGTGGATCACATAGTCCGCAGGCTGAGCCGCTATCGGCTCGGTCACGTCCTGCACGCACAGCGAAATGTCGCCGCGCGACAGCAGCCTGCCGAACTTTGCCTCTGCCCTTTCTTTGTTCCTGACCAGCGCCGTCACCTTGATGCAATCGTCAAACAGATCGTTGCGCAGCAGCAGCGCCGCCGCCAGATAAAAGCCTATGAAGCCGCCTGCGCCCGTAATGAGCACCGAGGTGTTTTTGAGCGGCTTTAAGCTGTCGCAGTCGGCGATCTCGAGCAGATCGGAAAACACGCTCTGCTTTACGCAGTCCTTAACCTTATATTCCATATTTCAGCTCTTCCTTGGCAAATCTCTTGTAGTTTTCATAATAGAACTGCGAGCGCAGGGTGATGAGGTCCTCAGGGGTGGTCACCTTGATGTTGAAGCGCTCGCCGCGGAAGATATGCACCTTCTCGCCCAGCTCTATGAACAGCTCGCTGGACGACACGGGATTGAGGATGCCCCGCTTGTAAGCCTCCTCGTGCGCCCACAGTATCCGCTCCATCGTATAGCCCTGCGGCGCCTGGGTGATGAACATGGTGTTGCGCGCGTAGCTTTTGCCGCAGGTCTCGCCGTCGGTGCTGTAGAGCAGCGAGTCGATACTGGGAGTCACGGGCACCGCGGTCTTGTATTTAATGGTGTGCTCGATGCAGTCGGTGATAAGCTTTTCCGAGAGCATGGGACGCACGCCGTCGCAAATCAAAATAAGGTCGTCACCGTTAAGGGAAAACTGCGCCGTGGCGACCACACCGTTGTGGATAGAGTCGAAGCCGTTTGGCCCGCCGGGCACTATCGCCCTTACCTTGGGCACGTTGAATTTTACGATAAGCTCCTTGAGATAATCTATCCAGTCCTCCTTGCAGGCAACAACGATGGCGTCCACCCTGGGATGGCCCGCAAAATGCTCCATCGTGTGGATGATGATGGGCTTTCCGCCGACCTCCAAAAACTGCTTGGGCAGATCTGAGGATTCCATTCTTACGCCGCTGCCGCCGGCAAATAACATCGCGGTAATCATGCGCATAACTCCTTTTGGACATAGTTACACTATTAGCTATTATCACTGTACCACCAAAAGCGTCTTTTGTCAATTTACAGTCTTGTAAACAAGCGTACGCACCTTTTATTCTCCCTTGAAAATCCCGATTTATTATGATACAATATATATCGCGGCGCACGCCCGAGGTGCGCGCCGCATTTTACAACGGAGTGATACTATGCAAAATAATGATAATCTGTACGGCACGCGCTCTGCGTCCCCCGCTTTTGCGGGCGCCGACCCCGAGGAAGCCCTGAGGCTCGGCGAAAAGCGCTCTCTGCGCAGGACGTGCACCGCCATCGGCATTTTTGTGCTGATCTACTACCTCACCCTGCAGCAGACCGCCGGCTCGCTTGCGGATTTGGTCTCCTCGATGCGCATCGCCACCGAGGAAAATCAGACCGCGTTACTGTTTT
Source organism: uncultured Ruminococcus sp. (assembly GCA_902794395.1). Classification (GTDB taxonomy): domain Bacteria; phylum Bacillota; class Clostridia; order Oscillospirales; family Acutalibacteraceae; genus Ruminococcoides. The sequence continues at coordinate 10,282 of CADBHB010000003.1, read as the reverse complement.
TGATACAGACCGCAGCCTGCGTGTTCGCGCCCCTGCTTGCGGCATTTTTTTACAAGCTGATCTTCCGCCGCAAACTGAGCGAGGGTCTTACCGAGAGCTTTGTGAAGCCCGGCGTTCTGGCGCCCTTGGTGCTGCTGGGAATGGGAGCCGCGATGATAGCCAACAACATGGCGGCGCTGTTTGACAGCAACATCTCGATATTCATGCTGAAAAACTACGCCCAGCAGTCCACCGACACCCGGGGCGTGCCCGAAATGGTGCTCTACGTGATTTCAACGGCGGTTGTGCCCGCGCTTGCGGAGGAATTTGCGTTTCGCGGAGTAGTCATGGGCGCGCTGAGAAAATACGGCGACGCCTTTGCCATCTTTGCCTCTGCGCTGCTGTTCGGAGCCATGCACGGCAACACCACGCAGATAGTTTTCGCCTTTGTGCTGGGGCTTATTTTCGCCTTTACGGACTGCAAGGCAAACTCTATCATCCCCTCTGTGACCATCCACTTCATCAATAATTTCTACGCTGTGGTCGAGGACATTCTCATCAGCAATTCCGCCTTTGATGAAGGCACCATCCAGCTCATACGCATGGGGCTGATACTGTTTTTCTGCACAGCGGGCTTTGTGTCTTACGTGTTCTTCGCCAAAACCGACAGTCATTTTTTCAGGACAGCCAACGGCGACAAAAACAGCTTTTCCTCCACCGACATCCTCTCCTTCCGCGAAAAGCTCAGGCTGTTTTTCACCTCGGCGGGCGTAATAATCTCGCTGTGCCTGTTCTTCGCGGAAACGGTATACTACCTGCTGCCCTCGGAGATACGCAAAACAATGACCTCGGCTTTTTCGAGCGTTTTGCCCTTTTAGGTGAGCCATGAACGATAAAGAGCTGTATATGCGCGAAGCCCTGAAGCTGGCGCGCGCCGCCTTTGAGGAGGGCGAGGTGCCCGTGGGCGCCGTGATAGTGAGGAAGGGCGACATTATCGCCACCGGCAGGAACCGCCGCGAAAAAACCAAAAACGCCCTTTGGCACGCCGAGACCGACGCGATAAACAACGCCTGCACCGCCCTTAGGGGCTGGCGGCTGTGGGACTGTGCCCTGTATGTCACCCTTGAGCCCTGCCCCATGTGCGCGGGCGCCATACTCAACGCCCACATCCCCGAGGTGTATTTCGGCGCCTACGACTTCAAAAACGGCTCCTGCGGCACCGTGACCAACCTGTTTGAAATGCCCTACAGCTTCAAGCCGAGGTTTGAGGGCGGAATTTTGGCGGAGGAATGTGCGGGGATATTGAAGGAATTTTTTAAAAAACTGAGATAAAGCCACACCGCGGGAACTGAAAATATTCGGTTCCCGCTCTTTTTACACTAATCTCAGATAAAAAGTGGACAAAGATTTGCGAGGATAATTTTCGCAAGACGAGGCGAAGGACGCCGCAAGGCTGGCGCCTTGCAAGGACGACAACGAAGTATTGCGGAAAACAGACCGCAAAGATTGTCTATTTTTTATTTGAGTTTAGTATTAGGCTTGCAAAATCCGAAAAAAAGCGTTATTATAAGGAGCGTAGAAAAAAACAGGAGGAAAGTTATGTTTAAGAAAAAGCAAAAGAAGCTGGTTCCCGTTTCCCTGCTGACAGGCTATCTGGGCGCGGGCAAAACCACCGTACTTAATCACATTCTCTCAAACCAACAGGGCTACAAGGTAGCCGTTATCGTCAACGACATCGGCGAGGTCAACATCGACGCTTCGCTCATAGCCAAGGGCGGCGCGGTGACCCAGAAGGACGAAAACCTGGTGCCCCTTCAAAACGGCTGCATCTGCTGCACCCTCAAGGTAGACCTGATGAAGCAGATAATCGAGCTGGCGCGCTCGGGAAAATTCGACTACATTTTGATAGAGGCGTCCGGCATCTGCGAGCCCGGTCCGATAGCAGGCTCTATCTGCATGCTCGACGGCACCCAGCCGCAGGCCAATCTTCCCGCAGTAGCATACCTGGACAGCATTACCACCATCGTCGACGCCAAGCGCATGGCTGACGAGTTCGGCTCGGGCAAGGCGCTGCTCAACGACGACCTCGACGAGGAGGACATTGAAAACCTCCTGATACAGCAGATAGAATACTGCACCAAGATCATCCTCAACAAGGTCGATCTGGTCACCCCCGAAGAAAAGAAAGCCGTGCTGGAGGTAATCAGGGCGCTGCAGCCCGAGGCGAAGATCATCGAGACCAACTACGGCAAGATCGACGTAGCCGAGGTACTCGCCACCAACAGCTTCGACATGCGCAAGATAATGCAGAGCGCGGGCTGGGTAAAGGCGATGGAGCTTGAGGGCGAAAACTCGGAAACCATGCACGACGAGCACGATGACGAGCATGAGCACGAGCACGAGCACGAGCACGAGCATGAACACGAGCATGATCACGAGCACGAGCACGAGCATGAGCACGAGCACGAGCATGAGCACGAGCACGAACACGGTCATCATCATCACCACCATCACCACCACGAAGAGGGCGAAGCCGAGGAATACGGCATAGGCACCTTTGTGTATATGAACGTCAAGCCCTTTAACAAGGAGAAGTTTGAGAACTTCGTGTTCAACGCCTGGCCCAAGGAGGTAATCCGCGCAAAGGGACTGTTCTGGGTCACCGAAGCGCCCAACACCGCCTACATCTTCGAGCAGAGCGGAAAGCAGAAGTACGCCACCGACGACGGCGACTGGATAGCCGCCTTCCCCGAGGAGGACAGGCGCGAGATACTTCAGATGAACCCCGACATAGCCGCCGCGTGGCACCCCGTTTACGGCGACCGCGCCAACAAGCTGGTGTTCATCGGCAGGAACATGGACAAGGCAGCCATTATAAAAGCTCTGGACGACTGCATAGCCGACGAAGCGAAATAACGCAAACTTCTTTGGAGGCTTTAGATTATCATACCGCAAAAAAACACCCTCGCAGGCACATGTCTGCGAGGGTTTTGCTTTGTATTTTTGTCCGCCTGTCACAAATAGAGATCGCGCGAACGCGTGACTCCGGACGCCTTTTTGAACATACGCTCCGCCGTCATCATCATGCGCTTCACTTCGCGTGAGCCGCACTTTTGAGAGATGGTGCTCATCGCCTCTCTGAACTCCGTGGGCGGGTTGTGATTCATGGAATGGGTGTCGGTGCCGAGAATGTCGATAAGCCCGTGCTTTATCAGCTTGAGCAGCTTATGCTTTTTGAAGAACGGCGCTTCCTTGGTATAGCAGGTCACGTTGGTCTGGATGACCACACCTATATCCTTGAGCTGCGCGATAACGTCGGGGTGCTCCATAAGATAGCTGTAGCGCTCCACGTGCGGGATAACGGGACACAGACCGTAGTTTTGCGTCAGCATATAAAAGCGCTGGATGGTCTTTTCGGTAAACGGCGTGTTGTAGGAAAACTCCGTAAGGATGTAGCGCGACTTGCCGTAGGTTATCTTTGACAGGTCGCTGTTGTTGAAGATGTAGTCGGTGATATACACCTCACAGCCGAGCACGACGTTAATATCCTCGGGAACATAGGGCAAAAACGCCTCGTAAGCGCGCTCCCTGTCCTCGAGATAGTCCTCGTAACTCATCTCGTTTGTATAAAAATGCGGGGTCAGACAAATATTTCTCACGCCCTGCTTTCTCAACTCGTTGATAAGCTTCAGGCTCTCCTCCACCGTTTTGGCGCCGTCGTCAAAATCCGGAAGAATGTGAGAATGCATATCATAAAGTTCCATAACTCACCTTAAAGCTGCGCGCAGACGAGATCGCCCATTTCCTCACAGCTGACCTTGTTCATTCCTTCTTCGTAAATATCGGGTGTACGGTTGGTTTCAAGCACCTTTGCCACCGCGGCTTCAATGGCGTCGGCGGCGTCGGGGCGGTCAAGCGAATAGCGCAGCATCATGGCGACCGAGAGGATGGTGGCAAGCGGATTCGCGATGTTTTGACCCGCTATGTCGGGGGCTGAGCCGTGGATTGGCTCGTAAAGACCCAGCTTGCCGCCCGAAAGGCTGGCGGAAGCCAGCATGCCGATGGAGCCGGCTATCATCGACGCCTCGTCGGAGAGGATGTCGCCGAAGATGTTTGAGGTGACGATAACGTCGAACTGCTTGGGGTTGCGCACAAGCTGCATGGCGCAGTTGTCTACATACATATGGTTGAGCTCGACCTCGGGATAGTCCTTGCTTACGCGGATAACGGTCTCTCTCCACAGGCGGGAGGACTCGAGCACGTTAGCCTTGTCAACGCTGGTGACCTTTTTGTCTCTCTTTAAAGCCAGGTCAAAGGCTACGCGGGCTATGCGCTCCACCTCGGAAACGGTGTACTGCTCGGTATCCCACGCCGCGGGCTGACCGTCAACTTCTTTTCTGCCGCGCTCGCCGAAGTAGATACCGCCGGTAAGCTCGCGAACTATCATAATGTCCATGTTGTCGCCGATTATCTCATCCTTGATGGGAGAGGCGCTTTTAAGCGGTCCGAAAATCACCGAGGGACGGAGGTTTGCAAAGAGTCCCAGCGCGCCGCGGATGCCCAAAAGACCCGCCTCGGGGCGGTTGCTGCCGGGCTGATCGTCCCACTTGGGGCCGCCTACCGCGCCCAGTATGACGCTGTCGCTCGCCTTGCACTTGGCGACAGTCTCCTCGGGAAGCGGAACGCCGGTGGCGTCGATGGCACAGCCGCCCAAAAGAGCCTCGTCATAGGTGACGGTAAAATCAAACCTCTCAGCCGCCTTGTCAAGCACCTTAACAGCCTGATTGACGATCTCGGGTCCGATGCCGTCGCCCTTCAACAACGTGATTTTGTAATTTTCCATGATTGATTACTCCTTCTATAATAAAAATAAATTCAACAATTTACTCCTGCGGCTCGGCGGGTATGCGCTGAAACACCTCGCTCACCTTGTCCCTTTGCCAAAGCATGGGCGTTATGCGCACCGAGTAGCCGCAGCCGTTTTCCATGCGCCACTCAAAGGGCTTTGCCTGCGGCAGGCCGTAAACAGCCAGCAGGGTCATTATTACGCCGCCGTGGGTAACTATGACGCTTTCGGTGGTGCCTGTTTTCATCAGACCCTCCACTATGCTCTCAAACATCCTGCAAATGCGGCGCACAAAGTCGGCGTTGCTCTCGCCTCTCGGCGGCTTTACGCTGTTGTCGCCCGCAAGCCACTTTTGAAAGTCCTCGTCGCCCTTAAGCTCCTCGGCGGTCTTGCCCTCCCACTCGCCGAAATTGCACTCGCTTAGATTGGCTATGACAAGCGGCGTGATGTCAGGGTAAAGTATCTTACAGGTCTCGGTGCAGCGCTTGAGCGGGCTTGTGAATACCACCGCGGTACCGGGGTATTTTTTTTCATAGTCGAGCCTGCGCAGCGCCGCCCTGCCCTTGTCGGACAGCGACACGTCGGTGGTGCCGATGTACTTGCCCGAGAGCGTCTCGTCTACAGCGCCGTGGCGGATAAAATGAATGACATATGATTTCATAAAAATCTCCCAAGCGTATTTACAAATGGTTGAAAATGAAATATACTATACGTAAAGTAATAGCAACTTACGATAATACAGTTTGAGCAGAGCAGACGACTGAGCGCGTGTTTTCGTCATGGTGACCAAATAAACAGCTTGCTAACCGATGTACGGACGCCGATTTTTGGGCAGTCTGACGGAACGATGCGCCGGCAAGGTCTGCGCCGCGAAATGCGCGGTGTTGCATTTATTATACTATTTTTTACAAAGGGGTGTCAAGGTTTTGAACAAGGATTTTCCGAGAATTATGACATTTTTGCGAAAAGAGCGCGGCACAAGCCAAAAGCAGGCGGCTAAGGACCTGGGTATTTCGCAGGCGCTGCTGTCGCACTACGAGAAGGGCGTGCGCGAGTGCGGGCTTGATTTTCTGGTAAGGGCAGCGGATTATTACGAGGTGTCAACGGACTATCTTCTGGGGCGCACGGTGCAGCGCAACCCCTCAGCCGCCGCTGAAATGCCGGACAGCGACGACATCCGCCACCTGAAGGGCAACATGATAAACCAAATAAACCGCAAGCTGCTGATGAACACCACCACGGTGATCTACGATCTGCTGGCGCAGATGGGCAGCAAGCGCCTTACAAACGCCGTGAGCAACTATTTGATGAGCGCGGAGTATCAGGTTTTCCGCACCGTATACAGCGCCGAGGACAGCAACAGCCAAACCCTGTTTTCACTTGACAAAAGCCGCTATCAAAACCTTACCGCCGCCTCGATGATGCTGGAGCTTGAAACGGCTAAGGCGGTGATAGAGCGCGAAAAGCTCTCCCTTTCGCTGTCCCCCGACATCCTCTCGTGCTATTTTGAAAAGGGAGCGTCGTCGCTGTTCAATCTTATCCAGTTCTCGGAGAGGAACGTGAGGAGCATAGACAAGACAGACGGATGAAGCTTTCGTTCCGTCGGCTGTTAGCCGCGGCACACAAGCTTATAAATCAAACCAAACGGAGCAGACAAAAGCCTGCTCCGTTCGGTTTTTCAAGGAGATACATTAAGAAAACGTGGAAATCCGATTAATGTTGCCGAGGCGTGTTTTTCGCTTCGGTCAAAGCCTCGCCCAAGTCACAGCACCCTATCCTCAACGGGCGGTATCATCATGCTTATCTCAAGGTTGCCGTTGCGGCAGCGCAGATCGTTTATGAAGTCCTGCACGTCGTCCTCCGAGCGCAGCTCCACGCGGTAGCTGAGCTTGTATAGGCTGCCCATGTTGGTGGTCTTTACGTTCATAAGCTTGCTGCTTTTTGTGTATTTGTCAAACAGATCGTCAAATTCGTGCGCGTAGCTTAGCTCCTCGGGTATAGTGATCTTAAGCTCCCTTTGCAAATCGTCCGACTCTTTGAATTTTACAAAGTTCGAGAGCACCATTACCACACAGATAACGATGACGAACGCCGCCGCGAGTGTGAGGTAGCCCTTTGCCGTCGCAAGACCCGTAGCTATCGCCAGAAAGATGCTTACTATCTCCTTGGCAGAGCCGGGGGCGCTTCTGAAACGCACCAGCGAGAACGCGCCCATTACCGCGACGCCCGCGCCTACGTTGTCGTTGACCAGCATAATGACTATCTGCACAATGGCTGGGATCAAAAGGATAGCCAGCAAAAAGCTCTTGCTCTGTCTGCTTTTAAACCCCGACGCCCAGGCTATCAGCGCGCCCAGCGCCAGTGAGACCAGGGTACACATCAGATAAACCGACGCGGTGAGTTCGGATGATGATGAAAATACGGGTTGAAAAATAGTGTCAAGCACAGTTCTGACCTCCTTTATAATCCTTTTTTCTCTGTTCGGTAAGCTGATAAGCGGTGCCGTATTTTGAGAAGGTGCCCGGGAACACCCCGAGCTTGCCGAGCGCGCTTGTAAGCCAAAGCGGCATGGCGCTGAGCGCCTTTATCTCCATTATGCACAGCCCCGCGTCCAAAATGCGTTCGCCGTAATGACCCTTGGAGAGGTCGAGGTTTTGTGTGCGGAAGCGCACGTTGCGGTCAAAGGTGATGCGCAGCTCGCGGTCGGTCCTGCTGTAGAAGGCGGTGCGGTCATAGGCTATGAACATCCGCGGCGCAAGGTCGGGATAGTACTTCATCGCCCAGTCTATCTCGCGCATTATCTGCGAGTCGTCGGGCATCACGCCCTTGTTTATATACTCCATCGCCCGCGTGTAGGTCAGCGTACGGCGGCGCTTGTAAACAACGCCGTTGTACTTTTTCTTAAGCTCCAAAAACACGTTGCTCTGCGCCTTCGGCGTCGAGTAGCTGCGCAGCCTTAGCTTCTCCTTATATACCGGCTTCTCGAGCGAGCTGCGGATGATGCGGCTGTCGGGTGTGTCAAAATAGAGCGAGCACACGGTGCTCTCGCCGTACTCGTCGGGCTTTATATAGCTCTCTATCATTTCCAGCAGCGCCCGACGCTGGCCGAGGGTAAGAATGTATTTCTTTTCTGTCCTTTCAAAAACGGTTTGAATAGTCATTTTTCATTCCCCTTTCCGTTTGTTCTGGCTGTATTGTACGTTGTCAACCTTAAAAAAGCCTTAAAAAAATAAAAAAATCCGAAAGTTTTTTCTTTCAGCTTTTTTTAAGTCTTGTGCGCTAGTCTTTTAACTGATATAATTAGGAAAAGGAGGCAATCGTATGCAGATTTTGGTAGTAGAGGACGAGAAGCGTCTGGCTCAGGCGCTCAGGCAGATATTGACCGAGCAGAAGTACATGGTAGACGTGGTTTACGACGGCAACGACGGACTTGACTACGCCTTGAGCGGTATATACGACATTATAATACTGGATATAATGATACCTTATAAGGACGGCTTTCAGGTGGCTTATGAGCTGCGCAGGCAAAAGATAGACACGCCTGTGCTTATGCTGACCGCCAAGGACACGATACCCGACAAGGTGAGCGGCCATAACAGCGGAGCGGACGACTACATGACAAAGCCCTTCGCCCCCGAGGAGCTGCTGGCGCGGATAAAGGCGCTGACGCGGCGCAAAGGCGAGGTAATGATGGACGAAACCGACTTCGGCGACTTTAATTTCAACGCCTCCACCTGCGAGCTGAGCAAGGACAGCAAGTCCGTCCGACTCAACTTCAAGGAGGCCGAGATACTAAAGCTGCTGCTTGCCAACCGCGACGCCATAATCTCAAAGGAGGACATCATCACCAAGGTGTGGGGCTACGACTCCGACGCAGGCTCCAACAACGTTGAGGCGTACATCTCCTTTTTGCGCCGCAAGCTCCACTTTATTCAATCCGAAACCGAGATAAAGGCGATAAAAAAGATGGGCTACAGATTGGAGCAGTGCCATGATTAGAAAACTCAGACGGCGTATCATACTTATAAATATGGTGATGGTCAGCGCGGTCATCCTGGTCATAGTGGCTACGGTCAACATCAACAGCTACTCCAACTCAAAAAAGTCGCTGGAGCGCGGTCTTGAAATGCTGCTCGACAAAAACGCTCACGAGCTGCCTCCCGACGGCAACAAACCGCCCGAGGATGACAACAATAGCTTAAAATTCGAGAAAAAGCGCTTTGACGGCGATGAGCCCATGCAGATCTCCTCATACATAATCGTCACGGTGAACCCTGACGGCAGCATAGCCGACACGCAGACCAACAACGTGACCATGGACGAGGATGACCTTAAGGAATGTGTGAGCGAAATACTTAAAAACGGCGGCGGCACAGGTCAGCTGCGCGACTACTCCCTGATGTACGTAGCAAAGGACACGGCGCAGCAAAAAAAGATAGCCCTTGCAAGCAACAGCGGCATCTACTCCTCGCTGCGCAATTCGCTGCTGATAAGCGGCGCGGTGTTCCTGGGCGGACTTACGGTGATATTCCTGATAAGCCTGCTGCTTTCGGGGCTTGCCGTAAAGCCCGTAAAAAAAGCGTGGGAGCAGCAAAAGCAGTTTGTGGCGGACGCCTCGCACGAGCTAAAAACCCCGCTGACCGTCATACTCGCCAACAACAACATAATGATGTCGCACAGTGACTCCACCGTGGAGCAGGAAAAGCAGTGGCTGGAAAGCACGCAGGAGGAAGCCCGCCACATGAAGCAGCTTATAGACCAAATGCTGTTTTTGGCGAAGTCCGACGCGGGCAGCACCGCGGTGCAGTACAGTGACGTGGATTTCAGCGAGACAGTTGAAGCCGCGGCGCTCAACTTTGAGCCGGTAGCCTTTGAAAGGGACATCCTTATTGACACCGACATCGCGTCGGGCGTCATCCTCAACGGCAACCGTACTCAGCTAAACCAGCTTGTGCACATCCTTATAGACAACGCGGTGAAATACGCGGACAGCGGCACCGCCGTGACCATCTGTCTGCACCGCAAAAACGACCGCGCGGAGTTTTCGGTGAACAACCGCGGCAGCGTGATCTCAAAGGAGGACATGGAGCACATTTTCGACCGCTTCTACCGCGCCGAAAAGTCACGCACCACCAAGGGCTACGGGCTGGGGCTATCCATCGCCCGCCGCATAACCGAGGAGATGAACGGCAGGCTGACCGCCGAGAGCAACGAGGAAAACGGCACCACCTTCTTTGTAAGGCTGCCTGAAGCAAAATAACAAAAAAGGCAGGCTCCGTAAAGGAGTCAGCCTTTTTTCATGCGTCGGGTCAGCCGGCGCTTTTTTTATTATTGTCGGAAGAGGAGGACTTGTAGTATTTGTAATACTTGCTGTCCTTGCCTATTTTGCCGTCGAGGGACTTGGCGTTGTAGACGAAGCCGATGATCTTCGCGTCTACGAAATCCATCTGGCGCAGC
>CADBHB010000002.1 GCA_902794395.1 uncultured Ruminococcus sp. | reverse complement strand
CCTTATTGTTTTTCTGAGCAACTACAATTATGGAGCTTCCTATGCTCTTTTTCAATATTTAATTTTCGTTATCCCACATTTTTCCGTGATGAGGCAAAAGTTTTTCAGAAATCTGATCCTCGGTGAAAATAACGAGCTGAAAAACGTTACCTGTTGATCGGAGCGGATTTATCGACGACTGAAAAAATCGGCGATAAACTTACGCGCGAAGGAAGAATGAAATATTCCGAAATGGGAAAACTTATGTGAAATCAAGAAAAATATTCCCGTTTTGGAATATTTGTTGACTTTTTCGGAATGCTATTGATTTTCATTTTGTGCTCTTTGGTTTTATACAAACGGCTATCGACCGGATTGGATTCAAGAGGTTGAACAAATAGTTTGAGGAACTCTGACCACATACCCGACCATAACGCGCTTTGGGGCACACGGAAACAGTGCGGCAAAGACCGCCAAAGAGCATTTTTCCGGAACAGATACCACTATATGTTGTGGCATGGATTTATTCCCAATCTATTTTATCTCTTTGGGAGCAGAATGTCGGGGGTTCAAGTCCCTTCACTCCGACCATATTTCTTAAAGGTATTCGGAGAATGCCTTTAAGAAATATTATCAACAAGCGAAACGGAAGTTTTCGCAAGATGAAACGCCCTTCACTCCGACCAAATACGGAGGATTAGCTCAGCTGGATAGAGCGCCTGCTTCACACGCAGGAGGTCACTGGTTCGAGTCCAGCATTCTCCACCATGAAATAACGGATAGTCCAACGGACTGTCCGTTATTTCATTCAGTAAACCAAAAGGAGAATGATGGACTCGAAGGTTCGCGTAAAGAAAACGTGCCGGCGGCACGTTTTTAGCGGACGGGGACAGATGAAAGCATAGCTATGCACACGCCGCAGCAAGCGAGGCAGAGCGTTTCTCAAGATGAACGTAAGCATTCTCCACCATTAATGAATCGAGCAAACCAAAAAGAGAATGCCGGACTCGAAGGTGACGAGTTCGACCGCCGCCGGTGGCGGATGAAGGGAGAACGAGGAAGCGCAGAAACAGGGAGTTCGAGGAAGTACCTTTAGGTACGACGCTGAACGACCATGTTTCAAACGGACCCCGTAAAGAAAACGTGCCGGGGGCACGTTTTTAGCGGACGGGGACAGATGAAAGCATAGCTATGCACACGCCGCAGCAAACGAGGCAGAGCGTTTCTCAAGATGAACGTAAGCATTCTCCACCATCAAAAGCTGTATCGCTAAGCGTTTAGGACGTTTGCGAGAGGATTCATTTCACTTGGTGTAGCGGAAAGGCTTTGAACGGCATTGTGAACGAATCTTTCTCAGTGGCTGGTGTCATTGAGCGCGGGACAATGCCGTTTCCTTTTTATATAACAGCATCAGACCTCCTATGTGTGAAGCAAGAGGTCACTGCATCGAGTCCGACATTTCCCACAAAAACTCGCATAAGCTCAGTGTTTATATGGGTTTTCTCTATTCTCTCAAAAAAGCTTCGACCTCCTGCGTCATTTGCGAAAAACGCTTGACGCAGGAGGTCTGATGTTATGTCCCCAAAAGGCTTGAACGGGCAGAGAAAGAAAAGCGACAGCGGCAAAGCTTTTGAAAAACTATTGATTATTCTACTCAATCTTTTTCAAAAGGTATTGAAAATTTTAGTTGATTGTGATACTATAATGATACCACACTTACTTCTTGAATATGGATAACTATGGCTATTTTTCCCAACAGAAATAGTCTGCGTTTTGTTTTGGCAAAAACGCGGACGCTCCTTCGTAGACTTTTCCTGTTGGTAAATAGTCAAGAAGTTTGTGTGGTAACAAATGGGGCTATGCGTTTTGGGTGTGTAGTTCCATTTGGGACTACACATTTTTTATTTTAAGGAGGAAAACCCAATGAAAAAAGTATTAGCATTAGTAATGGCACTGGTATTGGTGCTGTCCCTCGCGGCTTGCGGAGGTAGTGGTGGCAACAAACAAAAAAGCAAATCTATAGAGGATTTAGAATGCTATGAAACAACCGCAATTCCGACATTCACAAGTATCACCGGCATTAACTATTCCGATAAAACCAGAACCAGTGAGCCGAATATGGCTCTGTATACCTATGATTGCAAATCAGAGGATTTGGAAAAATACGTTTCCTATTTGACTGATAATGGCTATAAGAAAAGCGATTATGGCTCGTCGGGCGGAATTCTTTTACAGAAAGATCTTAAAAATCGCTTATTTATCAATCCCTATCATGACTTTTCGCATGGTCAAGTCGCTATTCTCCTCCCATAAAACAATTAATTTTAAAATGATAATATAGGCTGTTGTAAGATGAAAAACTAAGGAGGAAAAAAGATGTATAAAAATGTCGGAAAGAAGATTTGTGTTCTCGCAAGATTATTCGGAATAATAGGACTGATTGAGGTAGTTGTCGGTTTTATTCTGTTGTCGCCTGCGTTAGAGGGTGAAATGTTTATTGGAATGCCGTTCATTTTTTTAGGAGGAGGAGTTGTTCTTTTTATGTCGTCTTGGTTAGTTTTTGGGTTTGGACAACTGGTAGATGATGTCCACAGTTTCCGTTTTGGAAACAAAACCGAAAACGACAAAGAGAGAATAGGTTTTGAAAACAGTAGTAATATGGAAGAAAGTAAAATTGAAGAATTAGAGTATTATAAAAAACTATTGGATAGTGGAAAAATTACCAAATTAGAGTACTATAAAAAACTATTGGATAGTGGAAAAATCACCGAAGAAGAGTTTGTTAATATAGAAAAAATGATAATAGGACAATAAAGATTTGGAATGTTTCTTACCTATCTAAAAGCCCAAACCACTGCCAACCCGCCGTTCTGCTCACCCCTTAAACCCTCCCAAGCTCCGGCAAATCCATTTTGCCCGCCATATACGCGGGATAATGACGCAGAAAAGCGGCGGGAATGTCGTCTGCGGCTATCTTTGTTTGCGGCACAAATCTACCGGCAGGCCTTGGTCTCAAAGCCTGCCGGATTTGTCTTTCCTAAATATCAACCTTCGGATGATGATACTGACCGTGCTGCCTGGTTTTGCCGTCGCCGTATTGAATGGCGAATTTCGGGCAGAAGTGCAGACAGCGCAGACAGAGGGTGCATTGTGCCTTTGTCCAAACAGGTTTTTTGTGCTGCATTTCGATCGCCTGCACCGGACATTTTTTCGCGCACATGCCGCAGCCGATACAGCATTCCTCCACCGTGAAATTGGAGGTGCGCCGCGCTTTGTCGTACAGCCTGTCGGATAGTTTTCTCACGGCATACGGCGCTTTCGGATTCGCGTGATTGCCTGTAGCTTTTGATTGGATTTTGCCGATCACGGCGGCAAGCTGTTTGTCGGCGTTCTCGTTTTGACGTCGCACCTTTTCGGGGTCGCTGAGGTCAAACACCGGCGTCCAGTTGTCGGGCATTTTGACGCTGAACGCCGCGCATAGATCAACACCGTGTTTTTGCAGCAGCTTCTTCATATCCGTACCGCTGCACCCGGGCGTGGTGCCGTAGGTCGCGACGGTAAAGGCGTAGGCGCTCTTGTCGGCGGTGATAGTCGCCTGCTTCATAAAATCGCGCATGATCGCCGGTACCTCCCAAAAGTGAGTGGGAAATACCACGCCGAGGTTTTCGCCGTGTTTGATATGGATTTGTTTGCCGCAGTTTTCGATCGACACGGCTTTGTCATTCGTCGCCGCCGCTATCTGTTCGGCGACATATTTGCAGTTGCCCGTTCCGCTGAAATAGATTATCATTCTCCTCACTCCCTTATTATCATACCACGGAAAGCGGAAAAAGCCAACCGTTTTCTCTTGACATTGACGCGAAACAGAGTACAATAATCAGTATCAACATGTGAAAGAGAGTATGCGGTTATGCTGAAGCTAAGACCATATAAAAGCTGCGACGCGCAGACGATCGCGAAATGGGTGGAAGATAAAGACGTGTTCACAAAGTGGGGCGGAGAACGCTTCGGAGAATACCCGATATCAGCGGAAACCATTGATGAAAAATACCGTAAGAATAACGGCGACTGCGCAGAGCCTGATAACTTTTATCCGTGGACGGCGTTTGATGATAACGGTATTGTCGGACACTTTATAATGAGGTATCTCAACGGCGACAGGAAGCTGCTCCGCTTCGGCTGGGTCGTCGTTGACAGCGCCGCGAGGGGCAAGGGCTATGGCACACAAATGCTCCGTCTGGGACTCACCTACGCCTTTGACTTTCTCGGTGCGGAAAAGGTGACTATCGGCGTTTTTGAGAACAACGCCATAGCGCACCGCTGCTATCAAAAGGTCGGCTTCGCTGACGCAGGGATAACAAAAGGCGAGCCTTGTAACGTCATTGAAATGGAGATCGGGAAAGACGAGTTTCTTTGATTACGGCAGCTCGTTTTTTGACAGGATTTTTGATTATGGTTTATCTCCGACAAAGATAAAGCCGCATAAACGGGAGGGGCATTATGGACTGCACATTTATGACGGAGCTTGGAAAATTCAATTACCGTGTGGGCGTGATCGTAACAAACGGCAGAAAAATACTGATGGCGCGAAACCCAAACGAGGAACGCGCGTTTTACTATTCAGTCGGCGGACGTGTTCGCTTTGGCGAGAGTATGGAGGAAGCCGCCTTGCGCGAACTGAAGGAGGAAACTGGCATTGACTGCGAGCTTGATCGCCTTGCCTGTATACACGAGAACTTCTTCACCGATGACGACGGCGTGTTCTTCCATGAGGTATCCTGCTTCTTTTGCGTGAAGCCGAACGAAAAGCTCCTGCAAATCGAAAACGGTCATAAAACCGACGGAGGACCCGGCGGCGAGTATCTCGAATGGATAGACCTCGATGACTGCGACGGCGTGACGATATATCCCGATTTTTACAGGACCGTCGATTTTGAAAACGACAGGGAAACAAAGCACTTTATCTCAAGAGAGTAAAAACGCGCCTGTGCCGGCTGCTTTGCGCGGCGCGGGTTTTGACCGGCAGACCTGCGGAATGTCGTGCTTTACTATCATATAAAAAAGGCTCGGGTCACTCCGAGCCTTTGATGTTTTCTGCATATTCGATTATCGCGCTGACGGTCTGCGCCTGCTGTTCATCATGCGAGATCGTCGCTTCACCGTCGCCCGACTGCTTGCCGTAGTTGGCAAACTGCGCGTGGTTGCCGCCCTCAATGACTACCTCTGCCGCGTCGGCGGGAAAGTATTTCTTCGATTTCTCATAAGCGCCTCGGTCCAGCACCTTGTCGTTGGTGCCGTAAACCGACAGCAGAGCGGTGTGCTCGGGGAGCTGCTTGGTGGGATAGGCGGCGAGCAGCACCACGCCGTCTACGCTTTCGTGAGCGGCGGCGTAGCTTGCGGCTATCATGCCGCCCATGGAATGACCCGCGGTCAGCCATGTGTCGTAATCATAGCGACCCATCACCTTGTCGGCGGCGTTAGGGTTGAAAATCGCCATCCTGAAAGGCATTTCCAGCAGAAAGCAGTCGATGCCGTTGTCGGCAAGTTGATACATCAGCGGCAGATAAGCGTCGGTGTCCACCTTCGCGCCGGGATAAAACACCAGCGCGGTGTCCTCACCCTTGCCGTCGATAAAATAACCGTCGTCGATTTTTGTGACCTTCGACGCGCTGCTGTCGGCAAAGGCGGCTATTGCTTTACGGTCCGCCTTGTAATGGATATTCAAAAAAATCGCGCAGGCAGCGCCGATTACAGTCAGCCCGGCGGCGACGCAAATCAAAATATGCACCGCATGCGGCGGCTTGCGCTTCATTCTTTTTCGTACCTGACCCGCTATAAAAAAGCTAAGACCAAAGCAGAGGACAAGCGCCGCGACGGACAATAATACGTATTTCATCTGTATCCCTCCCGTATACATGATATGCCTTTTTTATCGGTTCGTCAAGCCTTGACGCGACGTCTTAGAAAGTGATACAATATGAAAAACAAGCATTTGCGGAGGATGACGTGAACGACAACAGCTTGGGTAAAGCGATGCTCGGTGACGGCTATACGGTCGCACCGTTATTTTGACCGCACGGAGGTGCAAGATGAGAAGAAACGACAGAGAGATCACCGACAGTAGGGAAATAGAACGTTTCCTTTTTGAACAGCAGATAATTAGGGTCGGTTTTTATGATGACGGCGAGGTGTATATCGTGCCGGTCAATTACGGCTTCAAAACCGAGAACGGCGAATATACCTTTTATTTTCACGGAGCGAACGCGGGGCGTAAGTATGTTCTTGCGCTGTCAAACCCCGATGTGGGCTTTGAGATAGACGGCGAGTACAGACTGTTGCCCGCCGAAAAAGCCTGCAGCTATTCCGCGTGCTATCAAAGCGTTATCGGCAACGGCGTGCTTTCGCTCGTCAATGATACCGAAGAAAAAACAGAGGCGTTGGAGCTGATAATGAAGCAGGCAACGGGCAACGTCGGCTTTTCGTATGATGAATCGGCGCTGAAAAAGACAGCCGTTTTTAAGCTTAAGGTCAATAAGCTTTCCTGCAAGGCGAAGCATTGATAAACAGAGGTGACGATATGGAAAAGGTAAAGCTGATACCGCTGCAGCCTGATGACAGGGAGCAGTTCATTCTCGACAATCAGGAGGCGTTCAATTACGGCGCGTTGGAGGAATTCGGACGCCGCGACGATCATTTTGAAGAAGAAGATCAGATAATCTCAAAAGAAACCATCGAGCGGTGTATCGACGACGGCGAAGCCTACCGCATAGTTTGCGGCGACAGGAAGGTCGGCGGCATTATAGTGAAAACCGACGGTGCTCACGGCGAGCTTGAGCTGCTCTTTGTAGCTCCCGGGGAGCACAGCAGGGGCATCGGCTATGCCGCGTGGTGCGAGGCGGAAAAGCTGTATCCGCAGGTGAAGGTGTGGGAGACCGTAACCCCGTATTTTGAAACGCGGAACATCCATTTCTACGTCAACCGCTGCGGCTTCCGTATAGTGGAATTTTACAACAGCCGTCACCCTATGGAAAACGAGCCTGACAGCGACCTTGACAGTCAGTTTCCGGCGGGTATGTTCCGTTTTGAAAAGAGGATGGACGAATAGTAATAAAAATAACAACAAACTGCTCTCCTGTTTTACGGGAGAGCAGTTCGCTATATACGGTTATATTATATCAATGCCTTGGCAGCGCGGGAGCATCACGACGACGCTCCAAGCACAACATCAAACTCCGCCAGATACATTTGTAAAAGCGTTGCGTCGTTTATGTCCACTTCGCCGTCGCAGTTCGCGTCGGCGTTTGCAAGGCAGGTGCCTGTAAGCGTTTCTACCTGAGCAAGGTGTCTTTGTATAGCGGTTATGTCGTTGACGTTTACCTTGCCGTTGCCGTCAGCATCGCCGATAAGATACTCTACGGTCGGTTCAGCCTGTTCGGTCGTTATCGTGACAGTCACCTCGCCGTTGATCTTGGTGACGCGGTAGGTGTTTTTAACGTCTGTATCCTTGAGATTCTTGTAAGAGCCAGATGCGGTCACCGAGCTTAAGGTGTAGCCGCCCTTTAGCACGACGGTGAAATTCACCTGACCGTCGCCGCTTGAGTCGGGTTCTCCGGTGGAGCTGCTGCGCGAAACGGTCGTTCCGGTCGCGGAAACGGATTCGCTTTCGCCGTTATAGTCCTGCGTTTTATATACCGTGACGGAGCTTACGCCGCTGTCGCCCGCAAAGGTGACCGTGTAGCCCTCGTCGGCGATCGTCTCCTGCTCTACGGAGTGATCGCAGGCGTCAAAGGAAATCGTCATGGGTATGGTCTGCTGTTCTGTCGCGCCGCATTTGGTGCAGGTGTAGGTCATTACCCCGGCAGAAGCGGAAGTCGCCGCGGTCGTTATAGTGCCTGTGTCCCAGTTATGGCTCCAAGAGCCGCCCTTGCAGGCTGTTACGCTTGAAGCGGTCGTGAACGAAGGCGTGCTGCCGGATACTGTTGAAGGCCATGAAGCCATGATGTAGTTGACGTTTCTCGGAAGCGTATAGCTGAATACCGTGCTGCCGCCGCTGCCCGCGGTGGTGTTGATGATCTTGCCGGATGAATAGCTTGAGGAGTTTGCGGAGTATTTTTGATCGCTGCCGAACCAGCTTGACTGAGCGGAGCCGTCCATTCCGGTAGTGCCCGCCGTAAAGACAGTCGCGCCTTGAATAGATACGGTGCCGTCTGCGTCGAGGGCAGAGTTGTCGCCGCCGGACTGCATGCTGAACACAGCCTGGGTGCCGCCGTAGAGATACAGCCCGCCGTTGGAATCAATGCCGTCGCCGGTGCAGTTAACATACAAATCGCCGCCGTAGATATAAATGTTGTAATCTCCCGAGGAGGATGACTGATCGCCGCCCGGAGCAGTGCCGCCGCCGGGGTTGAAGCCGCCGCCGGGACGTCCGCCGGGGCCGCCGCCACCGGGATTGAACGTGTTTCCGCCGCCCGCGCCCGGGTCGGAGCCGTTGCCGCTGCCGCCTGCGGCGTTGACGCCGTCGTCACTCGCGACAACATAAGCGCGTCCTGAATACATGTAGACAGTGCCGCCCTCAAGTCCCTCATAAGAGCTGTTGATGGTTATGTCGGGGTCGCGCTCATATCCGTTCTCTGTGCCGATGATAAGCGAGGTGTCGCCGTGCATACCGTCGTCGCCTGTCGAAATGGTGAAGGTGCCGCCGTTAACGGTGGCGTAGGCGTCGGAATGGATCGCGTCATCGCCCGTGTTCAGCGTAAAGGTGCCGCCCGTGATGTTTAGCGCAGGCTCAAGCTCCGCCTCTGCGGCGCGGTCGCCCGAGGCTTTAAGACCCTTGCAGCTGTAGGAAGCCGCAAGCGTATCGTTCCATACGCTGCTGCCCTTCCAGGTTTGGATGTCAAAGGTGCCGCCGTTGATGTTCAGCTCGGTATCCGCCTGTATGCCGTCGCCGTCTACGTCAATATCAAAGGTGCCGCCGTTTATGGTCACGGTGCCTGCGGAATCGGTGTCGATAACCGTTCCTTCGGTTTCATTCGTCGCGTCGGGCGCGCTCTTGATGCCGTCGTTAGCGGCTTTGATGATGTAGGTGCCCCGATTGATGACTATGCTGCCGTCGCAGGCGATGCCGTTGTTGACCGCCGCGCCTGAGGTAGAAGCGCCGTAGTAGTTGGCGCTGCCGCTTACGTTGATGGTGCCGCTCTGGTTGAAGATCAGCGAAGCGGTCGAGCCGCCCTTTATGCCGTTCTTCGCGTTAGCTGCGAGCTCAAGGCTTCCGTCGCCGCAGAAGGTAACGGCGGAACCGCTCTTTACCTTTATCGCCGCGCCTTCAAAGGCTTCCGCTACAGTGGTGTCGGTTGAGGTCTCGTTTGCGGGATCCTCGTTGTCGGTGATAGTTGAGGTGCCTTCAAGATGGATGTTTACGGTCGCCGACTTTTTGACGACGATAGGCGCCGTAGTCGAGGAAGTGAGGGTAAGATCATCCAAAATGAGCGTGACGCCGCTCAGACCCTTGCCGACGACGATCGCGCCCTCACAGCAGCTTCCGCCTATGCGGTAGGTGCCCGCCGCCGTGATGGTAAGCGTTGTTCCGTCAATGGCGTAGCCGCTGCCGGCGGACGTTTCCGTTATCGCGGTGTCCGAAAAGGTCAGCACCGCGCTTTGGGCGACAGTGTCGCCGACGGCTGAGGAATCTTCGGCTGTCGCCGCCGCGGCGGAGACGGTGAAGGTCAATACCAGCGCCAGAGCCAGTATCACGGAGAAGATTTTCTTTGTCATATGAATAACTCCTTTCGGTTATCTTTTTGATTTTGCCGTAAGCTTCTGCGCGACAAAACCTCTTGTTCAAGACCATCATAAAACGGAAAACTTAAAAAATGATTAAAAAACTTAGGAAGTTTTATTGTTTTTTGAAGGTTTATGAAAAGGTCGGCGGGTCATTCTATAGACAAATACCCGCAAATCTGGTATGATAATGACTGATAAGTACCAAAGGGCGCGCAGCCGCCTCGTAAAAACGGAGTGAATACATGATAACGGCAGACAAGCTCAGAAAAGAGTTCAAAAAGACTGTAAAGGAGCCGGGCTTGAAGGGCAGCATAAAGTCGCTGTTCAAGCCGAAGACCGAGAAGGTAACAGCCGTGCGCGACATCAGCTTTGAGGTCGCCGAAGGCGAGATACTCGGCTTTATTGGTCCTAACGGCGCGGGCAAAAGCACCGTGATAAAAATGCTTACGGGCATACTGACGCCCACCTCCGGCAGCTGCACCATCAACGGCAAAAACCCCGTAAAAAACCGCAAAAGCTACGTAAAGGAGATCGGCGTCGTTTTCGGACAGCGCACACAGCTGTGGTGGGATCTGCCGCTCAGGGAAACCTACGGTGTGCTGAAGGAGATATACGAGGTGCCCGACGACAGCTATAAAAAGCGCATGGCTTTCCTCAACGAGGTGCTTGAGCTGGACGATTTCATCTCGAGCCCCGTGCGCACGCTCTCGCTGGGTCAGCGTATGCGGGCGGACATAGCCGCCTCGCTGCTTCACAGTCCCAAGGTGCTCTTTTTGGACGAGCCTACCATCGGGCTGGATGTGGTGGTCAAGGACAACATCCGCAGGGCGATAGAGCACATCAACAGCCGCGAAAAAACCACCGTCATCCTGACCACCCACGACCTAGCGGACATTGAGCAGCTTTCAAAGCGCATAGTAATGATCGACAAGGGAAGCAAGGTCTTTGACGGCACTATCGCCGCGCTTAAGGCCGAGTACGGACAGATACGCGAGCTTTCCTTTGAAACGGGAACGCCCAATGCCGTAAAGACGCTTGACTACACCGGTCACTTCAAGCTGGGCGCGGACGACCTCAGCCTGGAGGGCGAGGGCAAAAGCGTAAAGGTGCGGTTCAACAGCGCCGCCGTGCCGGTGTCGGATATGCTGTCATACACGCTGGGCAAGATAAGCGTCAGCGACATAAGCGTCAAGGACGCCGACATCGAGGAGATCATCCGCAGACTGTACGAGCAGGGGGTGGATGGATGAAGCGCAAGCTGAAAATCTACCTTCCGTTTATCAATGCGGGAATACAGGAGGTGGCTACCTACCGCGTCAACTGGATATTCTATATGCTGGGCAACGCTCTGGCTTGCTTTGTGGCGTACTTCATCTGGGCGGCGGTGTACAGGTCGGGCGGAGGCGGTACCATGAGCGGCTTTAGCATGCCGCAGATGGTGGTGTATATAGTGCTTATGTTTTTGACCGGCACGATAATAGCCAGCGACGGCGCCTATGTGGTGGGCGAGGAGATACGCGACGGTGCTATTGCCATGCGGCTCATAAAGCCCGTTAGCTACAACGCGACGTTTCTGTTTCAGGAGCTGGGCAACAAGCTGCCGACCGAGATAGCAATCGCCGTACCTATGATAGCCGCGGTAGAGATCATCCGCACCGTCCTGGGCGGAGCGGTGCAGTTCAATATCACCTGCCTGCTGCTCTACATCCTCAGCTGCGTGCTCGCCTACCTGATAAATTTTTATTTTAACATTTGCTTCGGTTTCATCGCCTTTATAATCAAATACCTGTGGGGCGCCAACATGATGAAAAACGCCGTCATAGGCTTTTTGTCGGGAACTGTCATCCCGCTTTCGTTTTTGCCGGGCGCGCTGGAAAAGGTGTTTTTGCTGCTGCCCTTCGCCTCGCTTAACTACACGCCCGTTATGATATATATGGGCAAGTACGGTGGGGCAGAGTTACTGTATTTCCTGGGGCTGCAGGCGTTTTGGGCGCTGTTTTTCTTCGGGCTGTCCAAGCTGCTTTGGAGAAGCTCGGTAAAGCGTCTGACGGTACAGGGGGGATAGAGCTATGAAAAAACTAAAGAGGATGTATCGAATCCACCGCATTTTCATGGCGCAGGAATTTAAGCGCATGATGGAGTACAAGGGCGACTTCATCGTCGGCATAATCAGCTTCTTTTTGGTGCAGCTCTCAAACCTTTTGTTTTTGTGGATAATCTTCAGCAGGGTGCCCGACCTTATGGGCTGGAGCGTCAACGAGGTCATTTTCATCTACGGGTTGTCGCTGATACCCAAGGGCATCGACCACTTTTACTTTGACAACCTGTGGAATGTCGGCTTTTTCATCGTTAGGAAGGGCGACTTTGACAAGTACCTCACCCGACCTGTAAACACCCTGTTTCATGTGCTTTCCGAGAAGATACAGATAGACGCGCTCGGCGAGCTGATAATGGGCATAGCGCTGGTCTGCGTCTCGATTCCGGCGATAAGCGCGGACTGGGATGTGTTCAGGGTTTTGGCGATGATTTTTATGATTCCCTTCATAACGCTGATCTTTACCGGCGTCAAGACCATCACCGCCTCGGTGGCGTTTTGGACGAAGCGCAGCGGCAACGTGATCTATATGTTCTATATGTTCAGCGATTTCGCCAAGTACCCCGCGTCCATCTACAGCCGCGTGGTGCAGAACGTCATCACATACATCATCCCGTTTGCCCTCACCTCTTACTATCCCGCGCTGTTCATCCTAAAGGGCAAGGATCCGCTGTTCAATCTGGGCATGCCCGTTTTGGCGGCGGTGGTGCTTATGGGACTGGGCGTTTTCGTCTGGCACAGGGGAATACGCGCATATGAGAGCGCCGGAAGCTGAAAAGCCGACGCGAAATCTATAAGGAGATTGATAATATGGGACACAATAAGCCAAATCTCAGCGCCGCCGAAGCGCTGGAAAAGCTCAAGCTCGGCAACGCGGCGTTTTTAAACAGCGCCTGCTGCCGCGGCGACCTTTCGCCCGCAAAGCGGCTTGACACCTGCGAAAACGGGCAGCATCCGTACGCTGTCGTAATATCCTGCTCGGATTCGCGCGTAATACCTGAAAGCATTTTCGGCGCAGGCATAGGCGAGCTTTTTGTTATCCGTGTGGCGGGAAATGTGATGGACGACCATCAGCTCGGCTCGGTGGAATACGCCGCCTCGCACCTCGGCGTAAAGCTTATCGTCGTGATGGGACACGATCACTGCGGAGCAGTGGAGGCAGCCATCCACCACGACCCCGACGGCTACATCAAGTTTATCACCGACGAGATACGCCTTGCCATCGGCAGCGAGACCGATGAGGACAAGGCGTGCCGCTTGAACGTGCGCCGCAGTATAGACGTAATCGAAAGCAGCCTTGCCATCCACGAGGAAGAGGAGCACGGGCTGCGCGTGGTCGGCGCGATATATCACCTTGCAGACGGCGCTGTGGAGTTTTTTGAATGATTCCGCCGTTTTGGGGATGACTTTTTAAAAGCTGCGGTGTATAATGGATATGAACACTTTCCGCGAACGCGGATAAATATTTTCGGGAGATGAAAACATGAAAGAAAACAAGAAACCGGCAGCTGTTGCCGCCGTCGCGCTGACGGTGATAATGGCGATCGCGGCTGCCACGTCGTGCACCTCTAAAAAGAACGACTCCAAAGCCGAGCAGGACACCACTGCCGCGCCCTCGACCGCCGCAAGCACCGCTGCGACATCCGCCTCGACTGCGGGCAGCGCCGCGGAGACGCAGGGCTTTTCAGCCTTGCAGCTGCAAACTATGGCGCCGCTTTCCATTGAGGCGTATTCCGTGAAGGAATACACCATGGAGACATTCACTCTGCAGCAGATAACCTTTGACATCCCGTCCTATGAGGTCAGAGAGCAGACCATACCCAAACTGCACACAAAACTGCAGGGCATAGAGGGCTGCACCATCGACGATGAAACAGGTGCGGTGACGCTCGATTCCGCCGTGCTGTTCGGCTTTGACAGCGCCGAGCTGTCCGAAGACGGCAAAACAAGCATGAAGAACTTCCTGGACGCCTATGTGGAGGCGGTATTTACCGACGGCACCAAGGACGAGATCAGCAAGATCATCATTGAGGGACACACCGACACCACGGGTACTCACGAGTACAACCAGACCCTCTCCGAGAACCGCGCCAACAATGTCAAGTCGTACTGCCTGCAGATCCACCCCGAGCTTAACAACTATCTCGAGGCTAAGGGCTATTCAAGCGACTTCCCCGTGATGAAGGCGGACGGAAGCGTGGACAGCGAGGCTTCGCGCCGCGTGGTGTTCCGTATACAGACCTGATTCGCGCTCTTTGGCTAAAAGGCGGACAAAGCCTTTCAAAAAGTGAGATCGATACAAAACAATAACACACATCAAAAGGGCTGTTGCGTTTGCAACAGCCCTTTTGCCTTTCGCGGCACTTGCTATATTTCGATTATACAATGGTCGAAGGCGTTGATGACGATGGTGTTTCCCTTCGTGGTTTTCTGCGGTATGCGGTAGCCGTAGTTGAGGTGGATGTGACCGTGGATGAAATACGACGGCTCATACTTTTCCAGCAGGGTGTTAAAGCACTCAAAGCCCCTGTGCGGAAGGTCGTCAAGGTCATTCAGCCCAAAGGCGGGCGCGTGGGTAAGCAGGATGTCGAAGCCGTGGGTCTTGCGCAGCAGCGACTCTATCCCGCCGATGCGCCGGTTCATCTGCTTTTCGGTGTACATGTATTTGCCGCTGCGGTAGCGGTATGAGCCTCCCATACCCAAAATGCGCAGCCCGTTCACCTCTACCAGTCTGCCGTCCGCGCAAATGCAGCCCTCGGGATCGCGCTTGTAGCAGGAGTCGTGGTTGCCGTGGACGTAAACCAGCGGACAGTTTGCCAGCGTCACCAGAAACTCGGTGTATTCGGGGCTTAGATCGCCGCAGGATAGTATAAGGTCAAAACCGTTCAGCCGCCCCGGCTGATAGAACTTGTAGTACCGGTCGGACGGAACGTCCGAG
This sequence comes from uncultured Ruminococcus sp., assembly GCA_902794395.1. Classification (GTDB taxonomy): domain Bacteria; phylum Bacillota; class Clostridia; order Oscillospirales; family Acutalibacteraceae; genus Ruminococcoides. Next base: position 77,311 of record CADBHB010000002.1, on the reverse strand, counting down.
ACCGCAAGTATTCTCATGCTTCCACCTCTGCTTCCTGCTTTGCCTGGCGTACGCCGACGGTCTCCACCGTCGCCTTGCCCATATCGGTAAGCTCCTGATATACGGGGATGCTGCCCTCCACGTTGTCTACCAGATAGTCCATGTTGATTATCTGCTCAAGGGTAAGTTCTGTTTGACCCTCGCCGATTATCTCGCCGCTCTGAGTGTAAAACGGAGTCAAAAACGGCTTTCCCGCCTCGTTTATCAGGCTGCTGCGGAAGAAGTCGGCAAAGCGCCTTGACGCCAGCGGCAGCGCGGGAGCGTACTCTATGTCGACCACGCCCGCCGACATTCCCCAGTAATAATTCAGCGCGCGCGCCGTGTTGTCGTACTCGCTTTTTATCGTCTTGTCAAGCACAGAGCGCAGCAGCTTTTCGTAGTACACGCCCCATTTCCACACCGGCACGGCGAGCAGCTCGGTTTTGTCGCCGTCTATGTGCGACAGCCCGAAGCTTGAGCGGTCGTCCTCGGTGTAGCGCGAGGTGTCCTGAGATGAGATAAGGTGTATGTTTTGGCGGTTCAGCGCCAGAGCCGCTTCCTTAGCGCCCTTTACCGACGACCATTCCAGACATACCTTTGAACCGGGATTTGCCATCTGCGCGCCCAGGGCAAAGGCGTTGATGCCCGCGATCTGACCGTAAATGGGGTAGTCGCATACATATCCCAGCCGTCCGCTTTTTGTCAGCGAGCCGGCGATAAGCCCCAGAATGAACTTCACCTCGTACATCCGCGTATAATAGGTGCGCAGATAGCGGTGAGAGGTGTTGAGCGAGCAGTTCATAACGATAATATCGGGATGCTCCACCGCCGTGCGCAGAGAAGCCTGCAGCATGCGCGGCGAGGTGGTGAAGATAAGCCCGCAACCCTCGGCAATCGCCTGCTCCAGCACCTCGGGGTAGACGGCTTCGCCGCCGCAGGTGTACGCCTGCGTTTCTACCAGCTCTCCCAGTACCGTCTGCGCGTATTGCCTGCCTGCCTCGTGGTCGGATACCCAGCCGGATTTTTCGGGAGATACATCGTATACGAACGCCGCCTTAAGCTTTGCCGGCTTGGCAATGGGCAGCACCTTGGCAAGCACCGACTGCTTTATCTCCTTTTCCTCGCCGGGCACGGTTTTCAGCTCGATCGCCTCGTTCTGTTCGTTAAGGGCGACCTCCTCCCACATCTTTTTAAGGTTGTTTTCTATGTCCTCGCTGCTCTCCTCAAGCAGCTGCGCGTAACCGTAGACCTTGATGTAGCTTAGCATGGCGTCGGCTACGGTGGTTTTCAGCTTTTCTCCGCGGTTTTTGTAGTAAGCCTTCTCAAAACGGTAATACACGCTCGAAAGCTCCATGCGTTCGTCGTCGCTCCAAGGGCCGTCTGCGGACTTGCCTATGGCGCGCAGCAGCTCGCGGTAGCTGCCGCTTTTGGAAAATTCAATGAAGTTTATCTTGCTGCTGCGGTTGAACTCAACGTACTCCATATACAGCTTGACCTCGTCGCTGTCGGTCTGCTCGGGCAGGACGCGGGTGACGTCGGCCGCTATGCTGTACGCGCCGCAGTATTTCAGCACGCTTACGCGCTTGTTGCCCTCCTCGACGTAGTAGCGGTGGAGGTACTCGTACACCTTTATCGGGTCGTGGATGCCCTCGTTGATGTGCGAGCTGTAAAGCGACTTCCACTTAGAGGCAAATTCGGTGTCCTCGGGCAGAAGCGGCATAAAGCCCGGCGAAAAGGCGTTTACCCTGCCCTCGGTTTTAGTGCCGACTATCAGGTTCATCGGTATCTGCTCAACGCCGATGTGAACGGTAGAAGCTTTTTCGGGGCGGATGATATTGTCGAGCACCGGAAGGGTGTTGCTCTCGCTTTTTACGGGCGCGGCGAGCACTTCTCTCTGTCCGATACGCAGCGCTTCTCTGTAATCGTTTTCGGGATGCATCTTTGACTCCTTTCGCTGTGGGCGTGACAGCGAAAGCTTCACGGAGTATTGCTTTCTTTGTCACACCGGTGATCGATTTGTATATTGTAAGATTTATTTTTGATTATATGGTCTTTGAAATCGGCGCGGGCTATTGCTGCTTCCAGCCGTCCATTTTGTCCAAAACGGCAAACAGCGCGTGTTCTTTTTCGTCGCGCATCTCGGTGTCGCCGCCGAAGTACATCACCCTGTCGGAACCTGTGTTTTTCTCCCACTGCGGCAGTCCGCCGCCGTTGGGGTCGCCAGTTGTGATGAAGTTTTTCCAGTAGCCCACCATCTCGGCGCTCAGCTCGCGGTCGCGCGAGTCGTAAAGGCGCGAGTCGCCGGGGATGTTGCCGTAGCAGTAAACTTCCTCGCCGCTGTGCCAGTTGCCCAGCCTGCCGTTGGTTTTTGCGAACAGGTACTCATAGACGGGTATATCGTTTTTTACCGCCAGGCGGTTAAGGCAGTAGTGCGGATAATCAAAGAACACCGCGCCGTATATCTCAGCCCAGTTGCGGTCGGCTTCGGCGTCGCTTTTGGCAGGGTAGAGGTCGAGTATATCATCGGCGCTGTCCTTGAAGTACCCGCGCACCTTGCTCTCGTAATTGCTCAGCTTGGCGTGGTCGAACACGATGAACGCCGCGCTCTCCTCCTCGTTGTAGCCGTGCAGGATAGCCTGCTCGTTGTGTATGCCCTTTTGATAGGACTCATAGGGTGTTTCCGTCAGCGCGTAGCCGTCCACCGTCATATGATGATGGTTGCTCGCCTGAGCCACCAGCTCCTTCGCCGATAGCTTTCTCAGCTGCGCCACCGAGGAGCAGTTGAGCTGCCGCATGGTCTTTTGTCCCGCCTCAAGCGCATCATCCATAGTGCGGAAGGAGTGAGGAGGGTTGACGGAGGCGACGGTGGAGCTTTCCAGGATGACCCGCTTGAACAGCCCTTTGGCGAGCGGCGAGGTGCACAGCGCGCTTACGCTTGCCGCGCCCGCGGATTCTCCCGCCAGGGTCACATTGGCGGGGTCGCCGCCGAAGGAAGTGATGTTGCGCTTTACCCATTCCAGCGCCTTGATCTGGTCCAGCAGCCCGTAGTTGCCGGTGGTGCCGTTGGGCGACTCAGCCGCAAGCTCCTCGTTGGCGTAGTAGCCGAACACTCCCAGACGGTAGCCCATGTTAACCACTATAACGCCCTCCCTGGCAAGCCCTTCGCCACTGTAGTCGGCGTACCACGGCTGTCCCGTTTGCAGCGAGCCGCCGTGTATGTACACCAGCACGGGCAGGTGTTCGCTGTCGCCCGCGGGCTTCCAGATGTTGAGATACAGCGAGTCCTCGCTCATGGGCGGTGTGTAGTTATCGTCGAGGGAGATGCGGTAGTCGTGATAGCCTATTATCTGCACCAGCGAATCGTAGATAGGCAGATTTGAGGGCTGCATGCTCATGGGCGCGAACTTGTTTGCCGCAAGCACGCCGCTCCACGGTTTGGGGTCCTGCGGCTCCTTCCAGCGCAGCTCGCCCACAGGGGGCTGAGCGTAGGGTATGCCTGTGTAGACCTCAACGCTTTTGTCGGCGTTGAAAACGCCCTGCACCTGCCCCTGAGCTACGGTGCGCACCTCGGTTTTGGCGGGGTTTTTGACCTTGACGGCAGGCACCGCCCTAACAGGCGGCCATGTGAGGAACAGCACGCCCGCAAACGCCGCCACCCAGCCGACCCACAGGGCAAGCTTTAGGTACCACTTGTTGCGCCTTATTTTAACCAGCCGATAGCCCATGAAAAAAGCGGCGGCGGCAAAGGCGGCCAGCACAAAGCCGAGAACGGTGTTTTTGTTAAGCTCCAGCACCGTGAGCATAAGCAGCAACAGCAGCGCCGAAAAAAAGATGAAAATAACGCGGGAAATAATTCGTTTGGATTTCATGGTACCTCCTGTCTATGCTCGTTTTTCCGCTTCGGTGACGGTGACCGTGCCGTCCGCTATACGGAAGCGGATGTCATATTGTCCGTAGGCAAAGCCGTATTGCCGTTCGGGGTCGTCCTGATAGCCCGGGCGAGGGTCGAAGGAGAGTACCTCCCTCAGCGCCGCAAGCTGTCTTTCGTCAAACAGCGCGGCGATCTTTGGCGGGATGACCACCTCAAGCGCGGGTCGCATGTCTATCCCGTAGGGGCCCGACGCCGCGTCGGGAACACTGTCGGCATAGGGGAGATATGGTTTGATGTCCAGTATCTCGGTCCCGTTCATCAGGTCGGCGCCGGCGACTGTCAGCACCACGCCCTCGCGGTCGTTCTGCTCCACCGAAATAAGCCGCACGCGCGTAAGTCCTATCGGGTTGGGACGGTTGGGTGAGCGCGTGGCAAACACGCCCGTGCGCTTGTTGCCGCCCAGCTTCGGCGGCCGCACCGTGGGCGACCAGGCGCGCTTGCCCATAGGCTTGAACGCCCAGATAAGCCAAAGGCAGTCAAAGCCCTCTATGCCGCGGAACGCGTCGATATTCGCGTAGGCGGGCTCCATAACTATCTTCGACAGCAGGTGCTCGCTCATGCCGCTCTGCCGCGGCAGTCCGAATTTGGTGGGAAAGTCGTTGTATATCCGCGCGATAGGCGTGATGTCCATGGCAAACTCCTTTGATGATACCGTGATTATGTTTTAATTATAGCAAAAAACGGGAAGCTTGTAAATGCTTCCCGTAAATGCAGTGCAGTGAAATATCAGTCTTTTCTTTTGGAGCTGAAGCGGTAGAGGACGATGTTGAGCGCCAAAAACAGCGCGATCGCCGCCAGGGTGTATACCAGCATGAACTTCATGCCTGTTTCGTTCTCGAAGATATGGGGCTTCATAGAGAACATCTCGCCCATAGACTTGGCAAATCCGTGGTTGTCGGCGCCGTTTAGCACCTTGTCGGCGTTGTCGAGCGTGGGCTGCATCAGTACGCGGCGCATCATGGCGGTTATCTGTGAGCCGGGCACCAGATTCACCACGGTCTGCACATTTTCGCTGAACTGCGAAACGGGCATATAAGCGCCCACCACAAAGCCTATCGCTACCGATACCAGAATACCGAACGCCGATAGGGTGGAGTCCTTTTTGAAGAAGGACACAAAGAGCATGAGTACCATAGTTGAGGAAACAGAGCCGAGGAACACCAGCCCGTAGAGCATCAGCACATCAAAAAATGTGTAGAGGAAGGGACCCGTGGCGGCGAGAAACAGCAGACCGACCGTAAGCAGTACGGCGCTGGTGAGAAAGGCGCTGAGCATAGCGCCCGAGAAGTATGACATTACCACGGTGCCGCCCTTTACCGCGGCGGCGCTGTAGTCGTAGTCGATGCGCTCCATCTTGTCGTGTACCATCACCGACAGCGCGTTGAGCGCGGAGGTCACCACCGAGGTGCCCACGACACCCGCCACCAGCCAGGAGTTCACTATCGCCTCGACCTCGCCCTTTGAGAGCAGGCTTTTCAAGTCGCCCAGAGATTTGTTTATCTCGTTGAGATACGAGTCTTTTATGAACAGCAAAAACAGTGCCAGCACAATTATCTGCGTCAGCATTGACAGCAGCAGCGCTATCTTGTCCTTGCCGTACACCTTGATGTTGCGCACGGTCATGCCCTTGAAGGCGCGAATAGTTCTTACTGTGTTCATATCAGTCACCCAACCTTTTTCCTGTTACGGTGAGAAATACGTCGTCCATATTTCCCTTGATAAACTCATAGTCCTTTATGGAGCTGTGCTTCTTTATCAGCGCGGTCGCCTCTTCGCTGCTGTTCAGCGCTACGCGGTAGCAGTCGAGGTGGTATTCATATTGCAGCCCTTCGCCCTCAAGCAGCGCGTCCGTTTCCGCGTTTTTCGGGGTGTACCATATCAGGCGGCTGCCGGCGTGCTCCTGCTTTAGGCTGTGAGGCGTGCCCGAGGCGGCTATGCGTCCCGCGTCGAGGATGACTACCTTGTCGCACAGGGCGGTCTCCTCCATGTAGTGGGTGGTCAAAAAGACCGTCAGCCCCGTTTCCTCGCGCAGCTTGTGGATGACTTCCCACACCTTGACGCGGGTGGCGGGGTCAAGTCCCGTAGTAGGCTCATCCAAAAAGAGTATCTTGGGGTGGTTCAGCAGCGCTCTGGCGATGTCGACGCGGCGCTTCTGACCGCCGCTTAGCTTGTCGTATCTGCGGTTGAGCAGCTCCTGCAGCTCAAAGGTCTCGGCGACCTTTGCCACGCGCGCCTTGGTTTCCGAGGCTGAAAGCCCGTAGTACGCCGCGCGGGAAACCAGGTTATCCCTGACGGTAAGCTGCTTGTCGAGCACGCTGCCCTGGAATACTATGCCTATGATGTCCTTTATTTTAAATGGTTCTCTGTCCAGATCAAAGCCGCCTATCTTCACCTCGCCCGCTGTCTTTTGCAGTACGGTGCAAAGGATGTTTATGGTGGTGCTTTTGCCGGCGCCGTTGACGCCCAGAAAGGCGAAGAAGGAACCTTCCTCTACGCTGAAGCTGATGTCGCGCACCGCTTCTACGTCCTTGTAGTTCTTGACCAGATGGTTTACTTCGATAATGTTTTTCATGTTCTGTTCACCTCACACGCTTATCTTAGCACACGGCGCGCAAAAAGAAAAGGCATCTACCGCCAAGTTGCGTTTTCAAGGCGGTAAGATGCATTTTTCAGCTTTAAAAATCAGTTATTTACGGTTTTGACCTTCAAAGGGTATCGTCGCTTTCGGGCAAATCAAGCTCCTTCAGCTTCTTGCTCAGCAGCGCTACGGGCAGTCCCACCACGTTGTTGTAGTCGCCCTTGATCTGCTTTACCAGCAGGGCGCCTTTGCCCTGTATGCCGTAAGCACCCGCCTTGTCGGCAGGCTCTCCCGTGGCTATGTAGGCGCGTATCTCCTCGTCGGTCAGGGGATAAAACTCCACCTCGGTCACCTGCGAAAAGACAAGCTCCTGCTCGCCTTTGAAAATCGCGCAGCCCGTTACTACCTTGTGCGTCTTGCCCGAGAGCAGCTTCAATATCTCAAACGCGCTCTGGTCTGAGCTGGGCTTGCCGATCATCATATTGTTGATGAACACACCCGTATCGCAGCCTATCACGATGTCGTCGGGGTGTTTTTGGTGTATGTGTGCCGCCTTTTTTCGCGCGAGATACGCAGGTATCTCCGCGAGCGACAGGTTTTCGCTGACGCTCTCGTCAATGTCGGCGGGCTCTATTACAAAGCTGGGGCAGATAAGCCGCAGCAGCTCCTTGCGTCTTGGGGAATTGGAGGCAAGTACTATCATTTCATCACATCCTTAGCTTGGTGGATAGGTTAATCCGGCGGCGCCTAAAGCTTTTGGTTTAGCTCCTTTAGCGCCGCGAAGGTTTCGGTGCTTACTACGTGCTCTATCTTGCAGGCGTCCGCCACGGCTTGCTTTTCGCTGACGCCCAGCTTTAAAAACAGCTCGCTCAGCACGGTGTGGCGCTCGTAGGTGCGCTCGGCGACCTCCAGACCCGCTTCGGTGAGGGTAAGACCGCCGTCCTTGCCGACGGTAAGATAGCCGCCTTCCTTAAGCAGTCCCACGGCACGGCTGACGCTGGGCTTTGAGTAGCCCATCTCCTCGCAGACGTCTATGGAGCGCACAAAGCCCTTTTTGTGACTCAAAACCAATATTGTTTCAAGGTACATTTCTCCCGATTCTTTTAACTGCACCCTTATCACTCCTAAACAAATATATATCAAATATACCATAAAACTCAGCAAACTTCAACCGCTTTTTGCGCCTTTTTCCGTCTTGCGGAACAAATACTTGATTTCTTGGAGCAATTGGTATAAAATAGGGGAGTATGATTATGAAAAGAAGGGTTCAAAATGCTTACACTGGACAAAATTTATCACGCCTCCTATGTGCTCAAGGACGTCATCCGACCCACCAATCTGGTCAGGACGACGGGCATCACCGACAGCTGCGAGGTGTATTTGAAGCCTGAGAATCTGCAAATCACAGGCTCCTTCAAGGTCAGGGGCTCGGGCTACAAGATCTCCCAGCTCTCCGACGAAGAAAAGGCGCGCGGAGTTATCGCCTGCTCGGCGGGAAATCACGCGCAGGGCGTGGCGCTCGCCGCCACAAAATACGGGATAAAGTCGCTGATCTGTCTGCCGGACGGCGCGCCCATCTCCAAGGTCGAGGCGACCAAGCACTACGGCGCCGATCTCTGCATGGTGCCTGGCGTGTATGACGACGCCTACAACGAGGCGCTGCGTCTGCGCGACGAGAAGAACTACACCTTCATCCATCCCTTTGACGACGAAAACGTCATAGCGGGTCAGGGCACCATCGGTTTGGAGATCCTCAACGAAATGCCCGACGTTGACGCTGTGGTAGCGGCTATCGGCGGCGGCGGACTGCTTTCGGGCGTCGCCTGCGCCATCAAGAACCTCAACCCCAGCATAAAGGTATACGGCGTTCAGGCAGAGGGCGCTCCCTCGATGGTCGAGTCCGTCAAGCAGGGCAAGCCCGTCCGTCTGGAAAAGGTTTCAACCATCGCCGACGGCATCCAGGTAAAGGAGCCGGGTGAGCATACCTTCCAATATATCCAAAAATATGTAGACGACATCGTAACGGTGTCCGATGACGAGATCGCCTCGGCGATCCTGGCGCTGATCGAGTCGCAGAAGATGGTGTCCGAGGGCGCCGGCGCCGCTCCTTTGGCGGCGGTCATGTTTGACAAGCTCCCCGTCAAGGGCAAAAAGGTTGTGTGCATAGTTTCGGGCGGCAACATCGACGTAACCATCCTCAACCGCGTTATCAAGCGCGGACTGCTGCGCTCGGGCAGACAGCAGACCCTGTGCATCGAGCTGCAGGATAAGCCCGGTCAGCTGGTGGCGGTGTCCAAGATCATCGCCGACCTGGGCGCCAATGTCATCTCCGTGCACCACGAAAGAGCCGGCGAGGGCAGCGACGTCACCGCGGCATACCTGCGCATCGTAATAGAAACCCGCAACTTTGACCATGTGCGCCAAATCACCGAGGCGCTCACGGGCGCGGGCTTTAAACTGGTTTGATACTAGGAGGAATTATTATGGAAAAAGTGTATACAAGAAGCGCTCCCGACGCCATCGGACCCTACTCACAGGCGATGAAGGTCAACGGACTGGTGTTCACCTCGGGTCAGATAGCCATCGATCCCGCCACCGGCGAGGTCGAAGCGACCACCATCGAGGCTCAGACCGAGCAGGTCTGCAAAAACCTCAAAAGCGTTCTCGAAGCGTCCGGCAGCTCGCTTGACAAAGCGGTAAAAACCGTCTGCTTCCTTGCGGATATGGGCGATTTTGCTGCGTTTAACGCCGTTTACGGCACCTACTTCACCTCAAAGCCCGCGCGCTCCTGCGTAGCGGTCAAATCTCTGCCCAAGAATGTGCTGGTAGAGGTAGAGGTCATCGCGGAGGTTTAAAGTTATACCGCATCATTCAGGCGCGCGCCGTTAACAGCGCGGCGCCGCCATGACAAAGCGCCTTCGGGCGCTTTTGTTTTTTAGGCAACACCGTACGATTCACGGAGCGGCGACTGCTTTTTAGGTCTGTCCGTTAAAAATTTTCAATCGCGGTAAACCGCGCTCGAATCACTGGACATTTTCTCCCGTTTTTGCTATTATAGTATCAATAACCTGAAGCGGGAGGGGCTTATGGCGTATTTCGGCACTTTTTATCTGGACAAGGAAAAGGACATAATAATCGAGCTGGAAATGACGGAAGGCGAGCTGCGCTATTTGCTGCGCACTCCCAACCACGCGAAGGGCAATCTCATCACCAATCTCGCGCGGCTCTGCGGTCTGCCGCTCTCTACAGGCGCGGACGGGCTGAAGGTCATCCGCGGCGAGGTGCCCTGCTACATCGACGAGCGCAACCGCGAGGTATATGTGCTGCGGCTGGCAGACACCAAGGTAGCCAACATCTACCCGGACGGCGCGATAGAGCGCAAGGCGTACATCCCCGCGATCTCCAAAACTCTTATGAGCCAAACCAAGGACTACCGTCTTGACGTGCGCAAAACGCTGGTAAAGACCTACATCCGCCGCGAGTACAAGTTTCGCACCGACCTGCACACCCACATGAACGCCAATCTCGACGCGGATATACTCATCTCGCTGGGCATCTTTCACCAGATACGCTATCCGCTGTACTACGTGAAAAAGCTGCGCCTGCGCTGTACCGAGGCTCAGACCGCCATGCTCGAGCGGCAGCGCCGCGAGGTCGCGGCTCTCTTTAAGGACGCGCCGCTCAGCGGCAAGTACCTTGCCCGAAAAATAGACGACAACACCTTTATAAACTTTGCCGACCTAATACTCGGCAACCTCGAAAACGCAGCCTTCAACCTGCCGCGCATCCGCGCCTCGCTCACCATCCTAAAGGACGGTCAGGCGGTGTTTACCAACCTCGAAAAGGTATATCTCTACCGCTATGTGTTTTCAAAGGGTCAGCCCTTCGACACGCGCGTCAGCCTTAAAAACGTGCGCGCCATCCCCGACCGCGACATCGTCGAGGCGGTGGAGCAGATGCAGCGCGACGCCGAAACGCCTGCCTATAAAAGCCTTACGCTGTTCCAAAACAAGCTGCTGTGGATAGCCCGAAGCCTTAAGCGTCGCGGCGTGCGTTACGCCGAAATATCCGACACCACCCTCGTAAAGCCCGAGGGCGCGGCAAAAATGCTGGGAGAGGTTCACAGCGTCATGCCTGCCGTGACCCGCGAAACAGGTGTTATGCTGCGCTTTTTGGCGGCGATACGCCGCATACCCCTAACCATCGTCCGCGAAAAGGCAGCCGTCCGCGAGGACGTGCAGAGCATGCTGGGCGTAATACGCGCGGTAGCCGCCGACCCATATGTGGCGGGCAGCGACATCATCGGCGAGGAGATCAACGACATCCGCGAGCTGCAGCCTGTTTTGAAGGAGCTGGTGGCGATAGCGGGTGAGAACGAGGGCTTTGTGCTGCGCATCCATGCGGGCGAAAACGACAGCCTGCGCGACAACGTCGCAAACTCCCTTGCCTGTGTGCGCGCCTCGCTCTCCGAGGGGCAGTCTATGCCTCGGCTGCGCATAGGTCACGGGCTGTACACCGCCAATCTCAACTCCAAAAAGGGGCGGCAGCTAATAAGCGACCTGATAGAAAGCGAGGTCGTGCTGGAGTTCCAGCTCACCTCAAATGTCCGCCTCAACAACCTCACCGCCCTTGACCGCCATCCGCTCAAGCAGTACCTGCACAGCGGCGTTTACTGTGTGCAGGGCACCGACGGAGGCGCTATATACGGCACCGATTCCATTGACGAGCAGCTTGCGCTGGAGCGCCTGCTGGAGCTGTCCTACGAGGATATGTGCGCCATGCGCGCCGCCGAGGACGACATCCTGCGCGAGAGCCGCCGAGTGTTCCGCGAGAAGAAGGAGAGATTCAGCCGCCTTGCAGGTGAGGACACGCAAGCCTATCTGAGGCGGCGGATAGAGCTTATGACCGCCGCCCCGCAAAGCGAGGCGCTCTCCGCGGGCAAGCTCGACAGCGCCGTCTGCCTGCGTGAGCAGATACGTGAGATACCCCCGGGCAAGGTGCCCGTCATCCTGCTGGGAGGCAGCTTCAACAGCAGCCGTCACGCAACCCGCACCAAGCCTCAGCTGCTTGAGCTGCTGGGCGAGCTGACGCGGCGGCTCGACCCCGAGGAGGTCTGCTTCGTCATAGGCAACCGCCTCACGGGCTACGAGCGCGCTCTTACAGAGCTTGCCCGCGGCAGGTTTGAGATATTCGCCATCGTGCCTACTCTCATCACACCCTACGAAGCCCGCCGCATAAGGCAAAGCGGGGCAGGGGTGAGGGTGTCGATTGAGCCGACCCGCATGGGACTTTACAAGAGCTTTGCCTATGAGATATTCAAGCGCCGACCGTCGGTGGTCATAGCCCTCGACGGCAATTCTGCGGGCGCCAATACTATTCAGGAGGCGAAAAACGGCAAGCGCGAGGCGCGTATCTTTGTCTACCGCCGCGCGGGCGTGCTATACGCCAAGGCGCAGGCTATACAAGGTTATGTCAGCGTGTTTGAGGACGCCTCGGTCGCCGCCGAGATAGAAAAAGCGGTGCGCAAGGTGAGGGGCGCTCAACTCCCTTTACCATAGGGCGCAAACGCCTTGTTGAAATTTCGGCGCCGATATGTTACAATAGACAGGAATCTCAGAAAAAGGAGCTTTAACTATGGAAGGCTTTATTGAACAGGTGGTCAAGCGCGACAAAACCGCCAAGTCGCTGGTCATCAAGATCATTTCGGTTATCTTGTTGTTCGTCATTCCGCTGACCTTCGTATTCTTCGCGCGCTATGTGTTTTATCTGGCGCTGGTGGGTTTTTTTATATTCATAGGAGGTGTCTACGTCGTCTGGTACATCTTTTCTCTGCAAAAGGTAGAGTTTGAGTACGCCGTCAACGGCGACGTCCTCGACATCGCCAAGATCATTTCGCTGCGCAAGCGCAAACGCGTTTGCCGAATCAACATCCGCGACATCGAGCGCATTGAAGTCGGCGACAGCGAGATAAAAAACATGGCGTTCCGCAAGGTGTATCTCGCGGCGAAAAATCCCAACGACACCGAGATAAACACCTATGCCGTATTTACCGAGCCGGCTTACGGCAAGTGTATGCTGGTGTTCAACCCCAACGATACCATCATGCAGGCGATGAAGCCCTATGTCAATAAGGACGTCCTGCTGAAAACCTATTATAAAAAGAAATAAGCTATGGAACGTACCGATAAAAACTTTGTTCTTCGAGCCGTCGGCGACCGACCCGACGACGCTCACAAGGGCACTATGGGCACACTGCTGAGCGTATGCGGCAGCTACGGCATGGCAGGCGCCGCCGTACTCAGCAGCTTAGCGGCGCTGCGCAGCGGCGTGGGGCTGCTCAAATGCGCCCTGCCCCGAAGCGTATATCCCATCGCTGCGTGCCGCGTGCCCGAAAGCGTATATCTGCCGTTAAGGGAAAACTGCGACGGAAAAACAGCCGCCGATAACGCGGACTTCCTGCTTGTGCAGGACGCCGACGCCCTGCTTATGGGCTGCGGGCTGTCCGTCTGCGACGACACCCGCGCGCTGGTAAGACGGCTGCTGCTCTCCTTTGAGCGCCCAATGCTGCTGGATGCCGACGCGCTCAACTGTATTGCCGACGACCCGTCTGTGCTCAGACAGGCAAAGGCTCCCGTCGTCATCACGCCTCACCCCGCAGAAATGGGCAGGCTTCTCGGCGTTACCGCCAAGGAGGTCAACGCCGACCGCGCCAAGACCGCGCGTGAGTTCGCCGCGCGGTATAATGTAATAACCGTGCTCAAGGGCGCAGGCACCGTCATCGCCGCTCCAAGCGGACGCGCCCTGCTCAACACCACGGGCAACAGCGGCATGGCAACAGGCGGCAGCGGCGACGTGCTCGCCGGCATTTGCGCCGCCCTCCTCGCACAGGGCAAGGCTCCCTTCAACTGCGCCGCCGCCGCGGTGTATCTCCACGGACTGGCAGGCGACCTCGCCGCCAAACGGCTGGGGAAAATCTCCATGCTGCCGAGCGACATCATCGATGAATTACCGAACGCGTTTCGGGAATGTGTATAAAAATGATTTCCCGCCTGACTTTTAGGAGTCGGGCGGGAATTGCTTTAGCATGTCATGAACGAGCGCCGGTGGGCGCTTTCTCCGCCTTTGGATGACTTAGCGTTTACATAAAGCTCCATCAACGGCGGGCAACGGAACGTTGCATCGGCCCGCCTTTGGAAAATGCAGCTATAGAGGAAAACGTCATATGCGTCGCGGGTGATTTTTCAGTGCTTTCAGACATATAATAGAACAAAACAAGGAGGTGCTCTATGGTCGCCAAGGTTTTGAAGCTGTTATGTGTCTTTTTTTCCGTGGTCACTGTGCTGTGCTGCGGCTGCGGCAGACATGGTGCGAAAGCGGCGCCCGTTACCGACTTCACCGCGTCCTTTCAAGGGGAATACCGCGGACTTGAGCTCGAAGGGGAGCTTTCGGGCAGCCGCCGGGGGCTATGCTCTGTCACATTCAGCCGCCCGCCGTCGCTGTGCGACGCGAGGTTTTCCTACAGGGACAGCTCGCTCACATTCGGCTGCAAGGGCTTTTCCGCCTCCGCCGACGAGGCGTGTCTGCCGCCCGACAGCCTGCCCGCTTTGCTGCGAGGCGTTTTCAGAGCCGTCGCCGCGGGCGATTACCGTCAGGGCAGCGGCAAAAACGAGCTGCTCCTGCGCGTCGGCGGCATCGACTGCGTACTCACCTGCGACAGCGCGGGTTATCCGAAAACGCTCTTAGCACCCGACCTCGGCTGTACGCTCACGTTTTGCCATGCCGCGCCGCTCGGCGAATAGTTCACCTCCGCGCGTTTCAAAAATAATATGTAGTATAGAATAAAAGCCCGAAAGCGGGCAAGAATACAGACAGAACATTTTTGGAGCGTGAAAGCCTTGAATATAAAACGCGGAGACATTTATTATGCGGACTTGAGCCCCGTGGTGGGTTCGGAGCAGGGAGGCGTGCGGCCTGTACTTATCGTGCAAAATAACGTCGGCAACCGATTCAGCCCCACGGTCATAGCCGCCGCCATAACCAGCCAGCAGTCCAAAGCCAAGCTGCCCACTCACATCCCTCTTTACGCGCACACCGCCGGACTGTCAAAGGACAGCGTGGTGCTGCTTGAACAGATGCGCACCATCGACAAGCGCCGCCTGCGCGAAAAAATGGGCACGGTAGACGAACGATCAATGACCGCGATCAATAACGCCATCTCCATCTCGCTGGGACTCAACTAAAATATTTTTCCTAAATTTCGTTTTAGGAATTATAAACCTCCCGTTATGGTATATTATATTCTACGGTAATTTCATACCTACGTGGGGGTATAGCTCAGATGGTAGAGCGCTTGGTTCGCATTCAAGAGGTCAGGGGTTCGATTCCCCTTATCTCCACCAAATAAAAACGGGTACTTCGGTACCCGTTTTTATTTGGTGATAAAGAGATAAGGGGGATCGAAGGCGACCGTGCCGAGCACAGCGAGGTAAAAACAGTCCTGTGGACTGTTTTTAGGGAGAGTGTTGCAGATGCTTATAGCTCTGCACACGCCGCAACAAGCGTGGCAGGTGTTATATGGAAGTGTTATCTTCGGCAAAAAAAGATAAGGGAAATCGAAGGCGACCGTGCCGAGCGAAGCGAGGTAAAGACCCTCCGCAGGTTGTTATTCGCGATAGTACGGCAGGTACATAATGCCCTGCGTGCCGGGGATTCGGTTTGGTGTCAGATACGGCGCGCATAAGCAGACCCGCAGCTGAAGGTTCGGCTGCGGGTCGTGTTTTTTTTCATTCTACGATTTTGATGGAATTTATCACAGGCTGCTTCGACTTGGGTATGGTGCCGTTGTTGTCGGTGGGTTTGGCGTCGGTGGCGATTTTATCTACCACTTCCATGCCGCCCGTGACCTCGCCGAACGCCGCGTAATTGCCGTCGAGGAAGATGCTGTCCTTATGGCAGATGAAGAACTGTGAGCTGGCGCTGTCGGGAGCGTTGGAGCGCGCCATAGAGATAACGCCGCGCTTGTGACTTAGGTCGTTTTGCACGCCGTTGGAGGAAAACTCGCCCTTTATCTCCTTGTCGCTGCCGCCGGAGCCGTTTCCTTTGGGGTCGCCTCCCTGGATCATAAAGCCCTCCATTATGCGGTGGAAGGTCAGTCCGTCATAGAATCCGCTTTTTACCAGCGAGAGGAAGTTTTCAACCGTGATAGGCGCTACATGCGGATAGACAGCAACGGTGATGGTGCCGTAGTCCTTGACGTCTATCGCCACGTAGGAAGCGTCGCTTATGTCGATGTTATCCTGTCCCGAGGGAGAAGCGCCGTCGCCGGTAGCGATCGAAACCTCGGAGGTTTTGGCTCCCTTTATGCCCTTTACTTCTTTCGGGGTGCCGCAGCCCGCCAGCGCGAGGCAGGAGAGGATGAGTGCGAGCGCAAGGATCAGGCAAATGATTTTTGTCGTTTTTCTTATCATGGTTTTTTGTCCTTTCCAAAAAGTATATCGTTCCTATTGTAACACGTTACCGCAAGGAAATCAAGCGTAACTTTACCGAGTCCCAAGCATTGACACCGCATTGATGATGTGATAAAATATCATTTGGATTTTTATAATCGGAAGTGAATGTATGCAAAACGAAAAGATCACCTATATTTCCGCAAAAAGCAAATGGTACAAGATCGACTTTAAGGAGATCTGGCGTTACCGCGACCTCATCATGCTTTTTGTCAAGCGCAACATCACCACGTCATACAAGCAGACGGTGCTGGGACCGCTGTGGATAATCATCAATCCGCTTATCTCAACGGTGGTGTTCACCGTTATTTTCGGCGTCATAGCCAAGACCTCACCGGGCGGCATCCCTCAGTTCCTGTTCTATATGTCGGGAAACCTGCTCTGGGGCTTCTTCTCGGGCTGCCTCAGCAAGGGCTCCGCGACCTTTATAAGCAATTCCAGGGTATTCGGCAAGGTGTATTTCCCGCGTATGTGTTCGCCTATCTCGGATATTATTTTCAGCTTCATCAACTATCTGATACAGATGGTGGTTTTTATCGGTTTGGTTGTCTATTACGCCTTTACCAATCCTAACGTGCAGCCCAATATCTACCTTTGTCTTGTGCCGATAATGGTCGTCCAGACCGCAGTGCTCGGCATGGGCGTAGGTCTGATAATCTCCTCCATCACCACGAAATACCGCGACCTAAACATCCTTGTCAGCTTCAGCGTATCGCTGTGGATGTATGTCACCCCCGTGGTATTTCCCGCTTCCAAAATCGCCGATTCCGGCGTTTCATGGCTGTATCCGCTGTTCATGGCAAACCCCGTGGCGCCTATCGTCGAAGGCTATCGCTACGCCTTTTTGGGCTGCGGCAGCTTTGAGATGATGTACTGGCTTATCAGCCTTGCCGTCACCGCTTTGGTTGTATTGTTCGGTTTGCTGGTGTTTAACAAGGTGGAAAAGAACTTTATTGATACGGTGTGATTATGAAACTTGAAAATAATTATGTAATCAAAACAGAACATCTGCAAAAGGAGTATCGCCTGGGCGTTATAGGCACAGGCACCCTGCGCCATGATTTGCAGAGCTGGTTTGCCAAAAAGCGCGGCAAGGAGGACCCAAACCGCCGCATAGGTGCCAGGGATTACGAAAAGGGCGACACCTTTCTGGCGCTGGACGACGTGGCGCTTGAGGTGGAGCGCGGCGAGCGCGTCGGCATAATCGGCGCGAACGGCGCGGGCAAAAGCACCCTGCTAAAGCTGCTTTCGCGCATAACCTCGCCCACCGATGGCGAGATAGCCTACCGCGGCAGGATAGCCAGTATGCTTGAGGTCGGCACGGGCTTCCACCCGGAGCTGACGGGCAGAGAAAACGTGTATCTCAACGGCGCGATACTGGGCATGACCAAGGCTGAGGTAGACAAAAAGATAGATCAGATAATCGAGTTCTCCGAGTGCGAGAAATTCATCGACACCCCCGTTAAGCGCTATTCCTCGGGAATGTTCGTAAAGCTCGCGTTTTCGGTCGCGGCGCACCTCGACGCGGAGATCATGATAATGGACGAGGTGCTGGCGGTCGGCGATATGAAGTTCCAGAAAAAGTGCATCAGCAAAATGCGCGAGCTGGCTATCGACGAAAACCGCACGGTGCTCTATGTGTCGCACAACATGGGCACTATACAGGACCTTTGCAGCCGCTGCATAGTGCTTGACAAGGGCAAAAAGGTTTATGACGGAGACGTGGACGAGGCTATCAAGCTCTATATGGGCGGCGCCAACGACGAGTTCTTCCACTTCAATTACGAAGACGATCGTCTGAAGTTCCCCGTAAAGCGTCACGACCTCAATATGAAGAGCGTGAAATTCAACGGCAGGACAACCAATCTTTTCTACGACGGAGAGCCGATGAATCTGGAGCTGGAGTGGGAAAACCTTGAGGATATACCCTCGCTTTCAATGCGCATCGAGGTGCAGACGCCGCAGCGCCAGCCGATAACCTCCTTTGTGCTGGAGGATTTTTACAGCGGCAAAAAGGGCGAAACGCACAAGCAGAAATTCCGCATCAACGTCTCTCAGTTCCGCAGGGGCAGATTTGTTACGCGATATGTGTTCTTCAACAAAAAGAGCGATAGCTCTGCCTATGAGGACATCGAGGATGTAATGGGTCTTGCGTTCCGCCGCCAGGTCAGCGATACGCTAAAGCAGCCCTGGCAGCGCACCTGGGGTACCGTAAAGCTCGGCGATCTGGAATTGGTGAACGAAGAATAACACGAACGGCTGTCCCGAAAGTGACGACAGGTCAAACGGGGTATACGCATTTTCCAATCAAAAAAACAAAGCTTCTGTCTGCGGAGGGTATCCGCTTGACAGAAGCTTTTTTATTTACAGTTGAGGCGACGCCGCGCAATCCGCGGCGTGAGGATCATGCGGAAGTGCCTTGAAAAATGAAAGTCAGTATATCCTTGACTACCTCTTCGCTGCAGGTGTCGTTTAGGATCTCGTGGCGGCAGTTTTGATACAGCTTCATTTCGGCGTTCTTGTTGTTTTTGCGCAGCAGCCTGTACACCGCCTGAACGCCCTTGCCGTAGTTGCCGACGGGGTCTTCGCTGCCCGAGATAAGAAAGATCGGGACATTCGCGCTCACGTTTTTATACCAGGTGCTGCGGTTGCAGAGCATTTGCAGCTTTACCAGCACATAAAAACCGTTGAGGGTGAAGCGGAAGGTGCAGTATCTGTCCTCGCGGTAGGCTTGCTTTACCTCGTCAATGGTGCTCAGCATCGCCATAAAATCATTTTCGCCCTCGAAATGACTTGCGTAGCTGCCGAACATCAACTTTTCCACCGAGGATGAGTAGCCGTGTTCGCCGTCCTTTTTTATCAGGGCTCTAATATAAGCCAGACCCGCGCGCGACGCGGGATTAGGACCGCCGGTGCCCATGTATATTGCCTTGTCCCAAAGCTTTGGAGTGGTGGCACAGCGGGCTATGAACGAGCCCATGCTGTGACCGAGCAGCACACAGGGGAGAGAGGCTCCGTACTGCTCCTTCATCATCTTGACGGTGCTGCGCACGTCGTCTACCATCCATTCCCATTTGCCTATGTAGCCGAAGCTGTTGTCCGCTTCGGCGGTGCGGCCGTGCCCCAGGTTATCTATGCCGAAGCAGACCAGCCCCTGCTCAGCCATCTCGCGCATAAAGCGTTCGTAGCGGCAGATGTGGTCGGTCATGCCGTGCACGACCTGAAGAAGTCCCTTTATTTCGCCCTCCGGCACAAACACGCGGCAGAAAAGCTGATGCTCGCCGTCTGCGGAGGGGATAGTTGTTTCACGGATCTCCATATAAAACTTCCTTTACAAATAATGGTTTTTTTGCGGGCGTTTTGATTTGCCGCATAAAACGGGCAGGACGTTAAGCAAGGCTTGCTTTTACAGCCTTTTGCCATCCCTCGCGTTTGCGGCTGCGCTCGGCTTCGTCCATTTGGGGGCGGAACACGGTACTCAGCGCCGTGTCACCGAAAAGGTCGTCGCGGCGGTACAAGCCTATCGCCAGTCCCGCAAGCATCGCCGCGCCCGCTGCGGTAGCTTCCTTCTGCGCGGGACGGTGCACCTCCAAATCCGAGATGTCCGCCTGGAACTGCATCAGCAGGTTGTTTGCCGACGCGCCGCCGTCAACCTTCAGGGCGGTGACAGCTCCGCCGAAGTCGCTTTGCATGGCGCGTATCACGTCGTCGCTCTGGTAGGCTATGCTCTCCAGCGCCGCGCGTATGATGTGATCGGCGCCCGAGCCGCGGGTAAGTCCCGTTATTGTGCCGCGGGCGCGCATATCCCAGTAGGGCGCGCCCAGCCCCGCAAAGGCGGGCACCACATATACGCCGCCGCTGTCGGGCACCTTGCGGGCAAAGTATTCGCTGTCGGCGGCGTCCTTGATGAAGCGCAGCTCGTCGCGGAGCCATTGTATTACCGCGCCGCCCACGAATACGCTGCCCTCAAGCGCGTACTGTATCGGCTCATCGGCGGCGGTGGCGGCAACGGTGGTCAACAGACCGTGCCGGCTGCCGACCGGCTGCTCGCCGGTGTTCGCAAGCAAAAAGCAGCCCGTGCCGTAGGTGATCTTCAAATCGCCCGGCGCTACGCAGCCCTGTCCGAACAGCGCCGCCTGCTGGTCGCCCGCGATGCCGCAGACGGGCACCTCGGCGCCCATGAGGTTTACGGTGCCGTAAACTTCGCTGCTGCTTTTAACTTGAGGCAGCATGGTCACAGGTATTCCGAATAGGTCGCAAAGCGCCTTGTCCCATTTATGCGTATGGATATTATACAGCATGGTGCGCGAGGCGTTTGTGCGGTCGGTGACGTGAATGGCGCCGCCGCTGAGCTTCCAGATAAGCCAGGTGTCCACGGTGCCGAACAGCAGCTCGCCTCGTTCTGCTTTTTCACGCGCCCCGTCTACATTGTCCAGGATCCATTTTATCTTGGTGGCGCTGAAGTACGCGTCGAGCTTAAGACCTGTCTTTTCGGCGATCATCCCCGAGTAGTCATTCAGACTCTCGCAGATAGGGGCGGTGCGTCGGCACTGCCACACTATGGCGTTGTACACGGGCTTGCCCGTGGTTTTGTCCCAGACTATGGCGGTCTCGCGCTGGTTGGTCACGCCTACGCCCGCAATCTCCTCGGGCAATATGCCGCTTTTGGCTACGCACTCGGTCAGCGAAGCGTATTGGTTGGCGTAGATGTCCATCGGGTCGTGCTCCACCCAGCCGGGCTGCGGGTATATCTGCGGGAACTCATGCTGCGCCACGCTCACCACACGGCAGTCGCGGTCAAACAGTATGCTCCTCGCGCTGGTAGTGCCCTCGTCAAGGGCGAGAATGTATTGCTTCATATTTCTGTAGTCAGTAGTCATTGAAACGGAAAGGCTCCTTTTTCAAGAAGCCTTTCCTATGGTTTTATTCCGCGTTAGCCTTCTATCGGCTCAAAGTCCGCTACGCCGTGCTTGCACAGCGGGCAGATGAAGTCCTCGGGCAGCTCCTCGCCCTCGTAGATATAGCCGCAGATCTTGCATACCCAGCCCTTTTTGCCTTCTGTTTCGGGCTTGGGCTTGACGTTGTTCTGGTAGTAGGTGTAGGTCATGGTTTCTCTGTCGTCGATAACACGCGCCTCGGTGACGGAGCAGATGAACATGCCGTGGGTGTCGAGGTCAACGTAGTCCTCGACCTTCAGCGACATAAAGGAGTTGATGTACTTGGGCAGGAACACCAGACCGTTGTCGGAGCGCAGCGGCTCGCAGTTAGCAAACTTATCGACGTTTCTTCCGCTCTGGAAGCCGAAGTTTTCAAATACGCTGAACGGCGCCGCTACAGACAGGCAGTTGACGTTCATAACGCCGGTGTTCTTTATGGTGTGGTGGGAGTAGTTCTGCTTGTTGATGCATACCGCCACGCGGTTGGGCTGGTTGGTTACCTGGGTCACGGTGTTGACTATCAAGCCGTTGTCCTTCTTGCCGTCGTTTGAGGTGACCACATACAGACCGTAGCCGATGTTGAACAGCGCGTTGAGGTCGTTTTTGTTAGCCTTTTCGCCGTCCTGCTCGATGTAGTCGTGGCAGAGCGCCTCGGCGAGGTCCTCTATCTGCGCCTTGCTGTCGTCGTTGAGAGCAGACATGATCTTTACGGTCGGCTCAACGTATTCCAGCTTCTTGCAGCCTTCCAGCATTTTCTTCATGGTCTTTGCCGCCAGCGGCGCCCAGGAGCCGTTTTCGATGAAGGCGATGGTCTTGTTCTGGAAGTTGCGCTCGGTCAAATGGTTGATGAATTCGCGCATGAAGGGGAAGATGTCCGCGTTGTAGGTGGTGGTGGCAAGCACTATCCTGCCGTAGCGGAAGGCGTCCTCCACGCACTCTGCCATGTCCTCGCGGGCGAGGTCGTTAACGACCACCTTGGGGCAGCCCTTTGCCTTGAGCTTTTCGGCAAGCAGCTCCACAGCCTGTTTGGTGTGACCGTAAACAGAGGTGTAGGCGATCATAATGCCCTCGGTCTCAACGCCGTAGCTCGACCAGGTGTTGTAGAGGTCAAGATAGTAGCCGAGGTTTTCGGAAAGGATGGGACCGTGCAGCGGGCAGATGGTTTGAATGTCCAGCTTTGCCGCCTTTTTAAGCACGTTCTGAACCTGGGCGCCATACTTGCCGACTATGCCTATGTAGTAGCGCCTTGCCTCGCAAGCCCAGTCCTCGTCAACATCCAGCGCGCCAAATTTGCCGAAGCCGTCGGCGGAGAACAGCACCTTGTCCTTGGTGTCGTAGGTCATTATGACCTCGGGCCAGTGGACCATGGGCGCCGCGACAAAGGCGAGGGTGTGCGCGCCAAGCTCGAGGGTGTCGCCTTCCTTTACGACGATGCGCCTGTCCTCAAACTCGGTGCCGAAGAAGTTTTTCATCATAGTGAACGCCTTGGCGCTCGACACGATGGTCGCCTCGGGATAGCTCTCCATAAAGTTCTTGATGTTTGCGGAGTGGTCCGGCTCCATGTGCTGCACAATGAGGAAATCGGGCTTTCTGCCGCCCAGCGCCTCGTCAAGGTTTTGCAGCCACTCAAACTTGAAGTTGCGGTCAACAGTGTCCATGACCGCTATCTTTTGGTCAAGGATAACATATGAATTGTACGCCATGCCGTTGGGTACGTCGTACTGACCTTCAAACAGGTCGATTTTGTGGTCGTTTACGCCGACATATTTGATGTCTTGTGTTACGTTCATGGTTTTACCTCCGTTAAATGTATATTTTGGGGTTTGCTTGTTACAATTGTAACATAGTTTTAAGGATTTTACAAGAAGATTTATACAATTCGTGAGGAAGTAATTGCTTTGTGCACAAAATAATTTTATCCAAAGTATTGACAAGTTAAATTAGTTGTGATACAATTAATTTGTAAACAAAATAATTTAAAAGGAGGCTGTGCAGATGACATTTTACGATCATACGGTAAAGACTAACAAGGGGGAGGACTTTGACCTTTCCGCCCTCAGGGGCAAGGTGGTGCTTGTAGTCAACACCGCCACGGGCTGCGGCTTCACGCCCCAGTACAAGGGGCTGGAGGCGCTTTATGAGCAGTACCGCGACCGGGGCTTCGAGATACTCGACTTCCCCTGCAACCAGTTCCGCAACCAGGCGCCCGAGAGCGACGCTGAGATACAGCAGTTTTGCACCCTGCGCTATAAAACCCAGTTCCCGCGCATGAAGAAAGTGGAGGTCAACGGCGAAAACGAGGAGCCGCTTTTTACCTTCCTCAAGGCTCAGCAGCCCACCGAGGAGGTCAAGGGACTGAAGGCGAAGGCGACGCTAAAGGCGATAGCCAAGCTAAGCGACACCGCCAAGTCGGAAAGCGACATCAAATGGAACTTCACAAAGTTTCTAATTGACCGCGAGGGCAGGGTAGCAGGCAGATACAACCCCACCGTTGAGCCCAAGAAGCTCGAGGGCGAAATCGCCGCGCTGCTGTGATGGAGGACAAGTATCAGGCGTTGCGGCTGAAAAATCAACTGTGCTTTCCCATGTATCTCTGCGCCAAGGAAGTACAGCGCCGCTACACCCCGCTGCTTAAGGCGCTCGATCTCACCTACACCCAGTATGTGGTGATGATGTATTTTTGGGAGCACGGCAGCTCCAATGTTAAGTCCGTGGGAAAGACGCTGCTGCTGGACCCAAGCACCCTGACGCCCCTGTTGAAAAAGCTGGAGGCAAAGGGATATCTCACCCGCACCCGCTCCAAGGAAGACGAGCGCAACCTGCTGCTTGAGCTGACCGACAGCGGAAAAGCCCTGCGCGACAAGGCGCTTGATGTGCCCGCCGAAATGTGCCGCTGCATGGATTTGACCGAGGACGAGGCGGCGACACTGTACAGGATATTGTATAAGATACTGCAAAATGTAGAAAATAATGCGTGATGAGGTTTGCCTCTGCCGCTTTGAGCGGCGCCCGACGGCAAAACCGCAGCGCCGATAACAACTGTAATGAAAGGAAGTTTATTATGTCAGTGATCCCCGTAAACGAAAACAATTTTGAAAGAGAGATAATCAACGCCGACCTTCCGGTCCTGGCGGATTTCTATGCCGATTGGTGCGGCCCCTGCCGTATGCTCAGACCCACTCTTGAGGCTATCGCCGCCGACAGAAGCGACGTAAAGGTCGCGGCGGTCAATATCGACGAGAATCCCGACCTCGCCGACGAGTTCGACATCAGCTCCATTCCCTGCGTCATCCTCTTCAAAAACGGAGCCGAGGCGGACAGAAGCATCGGTCTGGTACCGCGTGAAGCGCTTGAGGATATGCTGGGGTAAACGTTATGACCGATATTATTATCATAGGCGCGGGGCCTGCGGGACTCACCGCTGCCATCTACGCCCGCCGCGCCGCCAAAAGCGTGCTTGTGCTTGAGGCGAAAAGCTACGGCGGACAGATCATCAACACTCCCGACATCGAAAATTATCCCGTCGCGGCGCATATCTCGGGGTTTGATTTCGCCACCAAGGTGTATGAGCAGGCAAAGGCGCTGGGCGCGGTATTCAAGTTTGAAAAGGCGGTAGGGCTGCGCGACAACGGCGACACCAAAACCGTTATCACCGCCAAAAACGAATACGAGGCAAAGGCGGTGATCATCGCCACCGGCAGCGAAAACCGCAAGCTGGGGGTCGAAGGCGAGGACAAGCTGGTCGGCAGGGGCATATCCTACTGCGCCACCTGCGACGGTGCCTTCTTCCGCAAAAAGGATGTGGCGGTGGTCGGCGGCGGCAACACCGCCATCGAGGACGCGCTCTATCTGGCTGATGTAGCCGACAAGGTGTATCTCGTTCACCGCCGCGACGCCTTCCGCGGCGAGGAAGCCGGCGTGGCAAAGCTGCGCGAGCGCGATAACGTGGAGTTTGTGCTCAACAGCGTCGTCACCAAGCTGAACGCCGACAGGCGGCTGCAAAGCGTTGAGGTGACCGACAGGCAGGGTAATGTTCGCGTGCTGGAAGTCAGCGGACTGTTTGTAGCGGTGGGCAGGGTGCCCGAAAACCAAAACTTCGCCTCGCTTATCGAGCTTGACAGCGCGGGTTATGCCGTAGCCGCCGAGGACTGCCTTACCGGGACCGCAGGCGTGTTCGTCGCGGGCGACAACCGCCGAAAGGAAGTGCACCAGCTTGTGACAGCCACCGCAGACGGCGCCGTAGCCGCCACCGAGGCGGTAAAATATCTTAATGCGTAATCTTTCACAGCCTTCTCCGACGGAGAGGGCTGTTATTATTTTGTAAACCTTACAGTTTTGTAACAATGTGCTATAATTCTAAAAAGTGATTGAAAAGCCTATGATATTTGTATATAATGTATGAGTGGAAAATTTCGACTGTTTTCCGCAAATCTTTTCAGGAGGGAATTTCTTTGGAAAAACTATTTCATCTCAAAGAGCATGGAACAAACGTCAGAACAGAGATAATCGCCGGTTTAACGACCTTTTTTACCATGGCGTATATCATCTTTCTGAACCCTACCATCATCGGTCAAAGCAACCCTGCCTTTGCCAAGGTGGGTTATGAGGGAGCGATGGCGGACAGCGCTGTGTTCACCGCTACCTGCATAGGCGCGGCGCTCGGCACCTGGCTTGTCGGCTGGCTGTCCAACTACCCGATGGCTCAGGCTCCGGGTCTGGGACTCAACGCCGTATTCGCTTATACCCTTTGCATCGGCTTCGGGCTTTCTCCGGCTGCGGCATTGGCTGCCGTTTTCATCGGCGGCGTGTTCTTCATTCTGCTGACAGTCACGGGCGCCAGAAAGGCTATCGTTGAGGCTATACCCATGAGCCTCAAAAAGGCTATCTCCGCCGGTATCGGATTGTTCATAGCCCTTATCGGCTTTGGCAACGCCGGTATAGTTATCGGTCAGGGCGACGGCGCGGCAACGGCTGTCGATCTGGCTAGCTTCACACAGCCTACCATTATCCTGTCTTTGGTGGGACTGGTTTTGATGACGGTTTTGGTCATCCAAAAGGTCCCCGGCGCCATCTTCATCGGCATGGTGCTCACGGCTATAATCGCCAATGTGCTGCAGGTGTTTTCCGATATGCTCGGCTGGGGCATCAATATGGGCGTTACCTATCCCACTAACTGGACTCCTCACGTGGACCTTTCCATGTTCGGTCAGTGCTTCGTCGGCTTCGGCGAGCTGTTTACCGCACCTATCGCGTCTATCCTCGCGGTGCTCATCACCCTGCTTATGGTAGATATGTTCGACACCATCGGCACCCTTATCGGCGCGGCTGACAAGGCGGGTCTGCTGGACGAAAACGGCAACCTGCCCGGCATTGAAAGAGCCATGCTGGCAGACGCCCTCGCGACCTCCGCGGGCGCGGTGTTCGGCACCTCCACAGTTACCACCTATGTTGAATCCACCTCAGGCATCGCGGCAGGCGGCAGGACCGGCTTGACCTCCACCGTCACGGGTCTTTGCTTCGCGTTCGCTCTGGTGCTTTCTCCCTTGCTCGGCTTTGTGCCCACCTCGGCTACAGCGCCCGTGCTTATCATCGTCGGCATTATGATGTGTTCCGCCTTGAAGGACATCGACTGGGCAGACCTGGAGATCGCGTTCCCCTGCTTCTTCACCGTGGTAGGCATGCCGTTCTTCTATTCCATCACCGACGGTATCGCCTTCGGCTTCATCTCCTATGTGCTCGTTAAGGTTGCAAGAGCCAAGTTCAAGGAAGTGCATCCCCTTATGTATGTCATCTGCTGTCTGTTTATACTGATGTTTGTAATCACAGGTCTGCAGGCTCTGGGTGTCGTTTGATCCTATAATACATAATAACAAAAGCCGACGGTTCGCCGTCGGCTTTTTGAATCGGAGCGCCCACCGGCGCTTTGATGAAGAAAGCGGCGCACGTTTTCGTGCGCCGCTGATTACTGCGAAGAGTATTACGCCTCCTGGACCTCTACCTTTGCGTCGGGGGCGTTTTTGCCGATGCTCTGGATGCCGTTCATAGCGCTCGCCTTTGCCTTGTAGCCCTCGGAGGTGGCGATTATCTCGCCGTTTTTCGCCTTTAAGCGGAAGCGGAACTCGCCCGCCTTGTCGGTGTAAACCTCATATTTGGGGTGTTTGAGAGTCTCAAAGCCCTCGACCGTCTGATCTTCCACAGCGGCGGCGCAGTTGGTCCTTACGCTCTCGATGCCCGCTTTGCAGGAAGCCTCGGATTTGTAAATCTGCGACGAAGCGATTATCTCGCCGTTGCCCGCCTTGAGGTCGAACTTGAAGCCGCCGTTGGCGGTGCTCTTCATAACAAATTTGCCCATTGAACATCCTCCTTTGGAACATAGATAAATATTATGGTACAGCAATACTATACTACCGCAATAGTATCATAATTCTCGCAAAATGTCAATAAAAACCGTACAAAATGCTAGGCGTTCCTGCGCGACCTGAGAGATTTGTACCAGGCGGGACGCAAAACCAGCTGCAAACAAAACACCAGGAACGATACGCCGATGAACCCGAGGGTGTATATCATCAAAAACAGGGGATAGGGGACGTTGACATAGATCATGTCGAGGATGACCAGCTGACAGGGGAAATGCGGACCGATGAAGAACATATTGAAGGTCATGTCGGTCACGGCCGGGGCACAGAGGTTGAACACCAGCGCTATCAACACCAGCGACGCGAACATCGCTGCCGCCTTGAGAAAGCGCGGCAGGGTCATTTTGCCCTCATTGAGCAGTCTTCCGCCGAGAAATACGCCTATCGCCACCATAGCTCCGTGATGTATCATGGTCTGGAAGCTGATGCCGATGTAGGTAGAGAACACGTCGTCGGGATAAAACATCACCGCAAGTCCCGCAAACAGGGAAAACGAGGCGAAGAATACGCGCACTACGTCGCGGAAGCGCTCGTTTTTCGGCAGCGCCGCCAGCGGCAGCAGATAATGCGGAGACGAGCAGAACTGGAACGGAAATGAGTCCCAGCGGTACTTCCAGTAAACGGTGTCCTCAAAGTGGACTGCAAACACAAGCTGCTTGTATATCTCCAGCGTTATCAGCAGACCCCAGACAGACATCAGCAGCACCCTTTCCGTTTTTGCGGACGCCTTGCGAAAAATCAGGCACAGGGCTGCCGTGACAGCCGCCACCGTGACCAAGCATATCAGGTGAAAGGTGCCGTAGCCGTAGGGGCGTTCCATCTGAGCGGACAAGAAATAGAGAACATGTTCAAGCGGATTCATAGTACACTTCCTTTGCTTCATCGTATTTGTCATATGACATTATATTACAAAAATATTATCATATTTTTTGTTTATTGTCAATAAAACGGTGCGCCGCCAAAAGCCGAAAGACGTAAACGCGGGATTTGCCGACAACGGGAACAGCCTCTGATAAAGACTTTGCGGTTCGGCGGAGTTTTGTTTGTCAAAAAAAGCGCAAAAAACACAATGACGCACTCACCCGAAGGAGAGTACGCCATTGCGTTGTCATACGTTAACCTATCCGGTTGGATAGCAAATTTGGGGAGCAGGGAAGTTTTTTGGCAGATCAAACCCTGCATGGAAAAGAGAGTAATATCTTTACTTAAGGTATGTATCAATAATTATCTGAGCGGCAAGCCTTTTGGTTATGCCTGCGTCCATAGCCGATTTTTCAACATATCTGTGAGCGTCGGCCTCGCTCATGTCCTCATGCTCTATCAACAGCCATTTGGCTTTGTTAACTATACGAAAATCATCCAGCTTGCTTTCTGCTTTTACCGCTTTGTTTTCCAAGATGCGCAGACGCTCGCGCGCGCACACGGTAAGGGAAAGCGCTTGAGAAATAAGGCTTCTGGAGGTCGGCTTGCGCACGACAAACACGCCCTGGACCGATTCTTTTGCGTATATTTCTTCAAAGGTATCGTTAGCGGCAAAGATAACAGCGATAGTTCCGTTGTTGCGGCTGGCGTCCATACATAGGCGTGAACCGAATTCATCCGTCAGGGGCGCGTTTACGATTACTATATCATACGGATTTTCGAGCAGCTTGCAGCGTGCGTCCGACGCGTTGCGGGAGTTGTCTTTTTGAAATTGATCGCCCTGCAAAAGATTGTTGATCTCTTGAATGAATCTCTCTCCGGTTGAAACCAATAGCATTCTGTAATGTCGTTCCGCATAACTCAAAATCCGCACTCCTCTCTATGAAATATGCAGCTTAAAACACTACTGGATTGTACGCTTAACGGTGCCGGCAGTCATCTCGCTTTCGCA
This sequence comes from uncultured Ruminococcus sp., assembly GCA_902794395.1. Taxonomy (GTDB): domain Bacteria; phylum Bacillota; class Clostridia; order Oscillospirales; family Acutalibacteraceae; genus Ruminococcoides. The sequence continues at coordinate 48,052 of CADBHB010000002.1, read as the reverse complement.
AATGATTTTTGATCGGCGCAGTAGACCTCGGTCACAGCCGCCGGTATGAATTGTTTGACAAGAGAAGATCTTTTCGCTTCTATGCGCGCTTTTTCAAGGCTGTCGGGAAGTCTCAGGGGTTCTTCCTTGGCTTCGTCCTGCATTTGCAGTACATCCTCGTCAACGGGTCGCGGAAGGGCGGTTTTATCTTCTATCCCGTCCAGCATCGCGTATATCATCAGCGTGAACGCCAAATACGGGTTTGCCCCGGGATCGGGAGAACGCAGCTGAGCGCAGCGTTTTCCGGTTTCGGTCCGCCTGACGGAAACCAGTTGAGCGCGGTTGTTTTCGGACCATGTGATGTATTTGGGAGCTTTGTGGTGACCGAAGCGGTCAAAGGATTCTTCCGTAGGATTGAGAAACACGGTCATGCCGGCTATATGTCGCAAAATTCCTGCAACGGCATTGTCGGTGACATCCTCGCCGGATTTTGATTTTACGGACACCGAAATGTGCAGCGCCGAGCCTGCCTTATCCTTGAGCGGCTTAGGTGAAAAGTCCGCGTAAAGACCGTTGCGCGCTGCCAAAGTCCTTACAACGCTGAGAAAGGTGACGGTGTTATCGGCAGCGGTGATGGGATCGGAGTATTGAAAATCTATTTCGTTCTGTCCGGGACCCGCCTCGTGGTGAGAGCTTTCGGGCTTTATCCCCATCTGCTCAAGCGTCAGGCATATCTCGCGGCGGACGTTCTCGCCCTTGTCAAGAGGAGCAATATCCATATAGCCCGCGCGGTCGTAAGGTATACCTGTGCTTACGCCCTTGTCATCTGTTTTGAACAGATAAAACTGCATTTCGGATTTGAAATTGAAACGGTATCCCTTGGTTTCCGCGTACCTTACCGCCTGGCGCAGCAGAGCGCGCGTGTCGGTGTCAACGGGTTTTCCGTCGGCGTAGGTCAGCGTGCAGAACATCCGCACTACCTTGCCGTGCTCGGGTCTCCACGGAAGCACCGAGATCGTGTCGGTTTCCGGGTGAAGCCAAATGTCCTTGCCGTAATCTCCGCCAAAGCCCGAGATATAGGAAGCGTCTATCCCTATCCCTTTTTCAAACGCCCTGGGTAATTCGCTGCGCTGAACGGAAATGTTTTTCAGCACACCGTAAATATCGCAGAATGTCAATCGAATGAATCTTACATCTTCTTCCTCGATGTATGTCATCAGTTCCCTTTCCGATTGTTTCATTTTTCTACCCCGTTTCCTGTTCGGCAGAGAAATACAAAAGCGTCGTTTTTGCCCTGCGACCTGTTGCTGCCGAAAAAATAAAAGGCGACATTCAGGATCAAATCCTAAATGAACGCCTTTGTTCATCATAATAATCTGTCTTAAATGCAGCCTTTGCGTTTCGGGCAAGCCGATGGCTTGGGTAAAAAACAAAAAAGGTGACACTTAGGACTATGTCTTAAGTGAACACCTTTGCTCTGTTAATACTCTACCACACAAAATGTTTTTTGTCAATCCTTTTTTTGCAGTTTTTAGCCAATAACGCGCGATATGGTTATGCGGATCGCGAATCAGCTCTGCGTGGGTCCTTCTTCCCAAATCGAAGATTTGAACAGAACCTAAAGTTTTTCGTCAGGTGACACTGATAAGTGGCTTATGTCCTGCAAAACCGCCTTCTGTTTTCATTATAGTACCTTTGCCCGCGCGTGTCAAGCACAAATGGGGCTGCGGGCGAGGGGCATTTCGGATAATACGGTTGCGCCGTAAAAAGGCGGCATATCCTGCAAAAACCCGGGCGGCTGAATGACAAATCATAACAGTTTTTGCCAAATTTTGATTATTGTCTTGACAAACGGAGCATAAGGGCGTATAATGCGGGATATTGAGGCAAGGGTGTCTCAGACAGAAAAGTCTGAGGCACCCTTGTCTTTTTTTGCGTTTTGAAACAGTAATCAAAGATCAATGGGAGGAAAAAACATGTCTTATGTTGACGAAGTACTGGCAAAGGTAAAAGAAAAAAACGCCAATGAGCCCGAGTTTTTGCAGGCAGTGGAGGAAGTGCTGAATTCTCTTCGCCCCGCAGTGGCGGCAAACGAGGAGAAGTACAGGAAGGTAGCTCTTTTAGAGCGTCTGTGCGAGCCCGAGCGTCAAATCAAGTTCCGTGTGCCGTGGATCGACGATAACGGACAGGTGCATGTTAACATCGGCTACCGCGTCCAGTTCAATTCCGCTATCGGCCCCTACAAGGGCGGCATCCGTCTGCATCCTTCGGTATACATCGGTATCATCAAATTCCTCGGCTTCGAGCAGATCTTCAAAAATTCCCTGACAGGTCTTGCCATCGGCGGCGGCAAGGGCGGCTCCGATTTCGACCCCAAGGGCAAGAGCGACAACGAAATAATGAACTTCTGCCAGAGCTTTATGACCGAGCTTTGCCGCCATATCGGCGCTGACACAGACGTCCCCGCGGGCGACATCGGCACCGGCGGACGCGAGATCGGTTATATGTACGGACAGTATAAAAGGATCCGCAACATCTACGAGGGCGTCCTCACCGGCAAGGGCCTCAGCTTCGGCGGCTCGCTTGCCCGCACCGAGGCGACCGGCTACGGACTCCTTTACCTCACCAACGAAATGCTCAAGGCGAACGGCATCAAGATCGAGGGCAAAACCATCTGTGTTTCGGGCGCCGGCAACGTGGCTATCTACGCTATCCAAAAAGCTCAGCAAATGGGCGCCAAGGTGGTCACCTGTTCCGATTCCACCGGCTGGATATATGACGAGGACGGCATTGACGTCGAGCTTTTGAAGGACATAAAGGAAGTCAAGCGCGCGCGTCTTGACGCTTATGCCGCGGCACGTCCCTCGGCGGTTTACCATGACAAGAAAGCGGAAGGCACCAATGTTTGGGACATTCCCTGCGCGGTCGCGCTTCCCTGTGCCACCCAAAACGAGCTTGGTCTTGACGACGCTAAGAAGCTTGTCGATAACGGCGTTCTCGCCGTTGCCGAGGGCGCCAATATGCCCACCACGCTCGAGGCGACCGAGTTCTTCCAGGAGAAGGGCGTGCTCTTTGCTCCCGGAAAGGCGGCAAACGCCGGCGGCGTAGCCTGCTCCGCACTTGAGATGGCTCAGAATTCCGAGAGGATGTCATGGAGCTTCGAGAAGGTCGACAAGAGCCTTGAGGAGATCATGGTTAACATCTTCCGCAATATCGACGCTGCCGCCAAGAAATACGGCTTTGCCGGCAACTATGTGGTAGGCGCGAACATCGCGGGATTTGAAAAGGTCGCAGACGCTATGCTTGCGCAGGGCGTTGTCTGATAACAGCAATAATATATCAAGCGCACTCTCCTTTTTCATCAGAAGCGGGAGTGCGCTTTCGCCGCATATAGGAAACGAAGAAAGAAATTAAAAAAACGGAGGATATTCATGGAAAAAGAAATCGATTTGTCCCTTTTGGACGGCGTGTTGGAGGAGTACGCTCCCGTCAGGGGAAGCCTTATCACTATTTTGCAGCACACGCAGGAGATATACGGCTATCTGCCCAAGGAGGCGATCGAGCTTATATCGGAAAAGACGGGTATCGCCGCCTCGGAGATCATGGGCGTGGGCACCTTTTATACGCAGTTCCGCTTTGAGCCCGTAGGAAAGTATCTCATCATGCTCTGTCAGGGCACCGCCTGCCACGTCAACTCATCGGAGCTTATTCTGCAGACGATAAAGGATGAGCTGGGCATCGACGACGGGCAGACCACCGAGGACGGCTTGTTCTCGCTTAAATGCGTAGCCTGTCTGGGCTGCTGCTCGCTTTCACCGGTGATGATGATAAACGAGGACACCTACGGCAGTCTTACGCCCGACAAGACAAAGAGGATATTGAAGGAGTTAAGGGAGGCGGCACAGTGAGGATAGTTATCGGACAGGGCTCCTGCGGTATAGCGGCAGGGGCTGAAAAAATCAGAAAAGCGTTGACAGAACAAAGCATAGGCTGCGACATTTCGATCACAGGCTGTATAGGCATGTGCTGGCTGGAGCCTATCGTAGATATATACGACGACGACAACGCGCTTACAAGGCTTGTAAGGGTAAGCGAAAACGACGCGCAGGCGGTCGCGGAATACGTTGAAACAGGCGACAAAAGCAAAGTGGAAAAGCTTATCGTCACCGACGAGGACAGTCAGTTCCTTTCAAAACAGACTCGTATTGCGCTGCGCAACTGCGGCATCATCAACCCCGAGCTAATAGAGGAATACACAGAAAAGGGCGGCTACACCGCGCTAAAAAAGGCTCTCGGCATGACTCCCGAGGAGGTCATCGAGATCATCAAGACCTCGGGGCTTGCCGGACGCGGCGGCGCGGGCTTTCCTACCTGGTTCAAGTGGAACGCCGCGCGGCAGAGCGCGGGCGAGGAAAAGTACCTTATCTGCAACGCCGACGAGGGTGACCCCGGCGCGTTCATGGACAGGGCGGTCATAGAGTCCGACCCGCACAACCTCATCGAGGGCATGCTCATAGGCGCTTACGCCATAGGCGCTAAGCACGCGGTGGTGTATGTCCGCGCGGAGTATCCGCTCGCCATCAAAAGACTGAAAAACGCTATCAGGCAGGCGACCGAAAACGGCGTGATCGGAGAGGACATCTTCGGCAGCGGTTTCTCCTGCGACTTTACCATAAAAGCGGGCGCGGGCGCGTTCGTCTGCGGCGAGGAGACCGCGCTGATCGAATCCCTTGAGGGTCACCGCGGCATGCCCAGACTCAAGCCACCGTTCCCGGCGCAGTCGGGCTTCTGGAGAAAGCCCTCTAACATCAACAACGTCGAGACCTTCGCCAATGTGGCGTGGATAATCAACAACGGCGGCGAGGCGTTCGCGGCTATGGGCACCGAGGGCAGCAAGGGCACCAAGGTGTTCGCCGTCACCGGCAAGGTCAAGCGCTCGGGACTGGTTGAGATACCCATGGGCAAGACCCTGCGCGATGTTATCTTTGACATAGGCGGCGGCATGAAAACCGACAAGCCCTTCAAGGCTGTTCAAATGGGCGGTCCCTCGGGCGGCTGCATCCCCGCAAGCCTGATAGACACCGTCATCGACTACAAAGCCCTAGGCGCGACGGGCGCCATAATGGGCTCGGGCGGCATGGTGGTCATGGACGAGAGCACCTGCATGGTAGGCATGGCGAAGTTTTTCCTCGACTTCACCGCCAAGGAGAGCTGCGGCAAGTGCATCCACTGCCGTATCGGCACCAAGAGGATGCTTGAGATGCTCGAGCGCATAACCAAGGGCGAGGGCAGGGAAGGAGACATAGAGCTGCTTGAGGAGCTGTGCTATTCCATCAAGGACGGCGCGCTCTGCGGTCTGGGTCAAACAGCGCCTAACCCCGTATTGACGACTATCAAATATTTCAGAAACGAGTACGAAGCCCATATCAAGGACAAAAAATGTCCCGCGGGCGAGTGCTCCGACCTTATCGAATACAAGATCGCCGCGGACAAGTGCAGGGGTTGTACGCTCTGCGCACGCAACTGTCCTGTAGGCGCGATCGGCGGCACGGTCAAGCAGCCGCACGTCATCGATACGACCAAGTGTATAAAGTGCGGCAAGTGCTACACCGTCTGCAAATTCGGCGCGGTCGTGAAGGAATAAGGAGAGCGGAACATGATAAATCTTACAATCAACGGCAAAAAAATAACAGCCCCCGAGGGCAGCACCATCCTTGAAGCCGCAAGGGCAAACGGCATCGACATCCCCACCCTTTGCTACGATAAGGCGGTTGAGATATACGGCGCCTGCGGTCTGTGCGTGGTGGAAGCCGAGGGCATACCCAAGCTTCTGCGCTCCTGCTCGGCGAAGGTCATGGAGGGCATGGCAGTCCACACCGAGTCCGAAAGAGTGGTACAGTCCCGAAAGATCGCCATGGAGCTTTTGATGTCGGCGCACGACGGCGACTGCGTGGCTCCCTGTCAGCTCAACTGCCCCGCGAGGACCGACTGCCAGGGGTATGTGGGACTTATAGCCAACGGCGAATACGACGCGGCGATAAAGCTCATCAAAAACAAGATACCGCTGCCCGCGTCTATCGGCAGGGTATGTCCGCACCCCTGCGAAAAAGCCTGCCGCAGAAAGAATGTTGAGGAGCCGATCAATATCGCGCAGCTAAAGGCGTTTGCGGCGGATATTGATTTGAACAATGAAAGCTATCTTCCCGACCTCATGGTGCGCAGCGGCAAGAAGGTCGCGGTCATAGGCGGAGGTCCCGCCGGTCTTACAGCCGCGTATTACCTTAACATCATGGGTCACTCCGTCACCGTCTACGATATGATGGACAAAATGGGCGGTATGCTGCGCTACGGCATCCCGCAGTACAGACTTCCTAAAGAGGTGCTGGACAAGGAAATTTCTATTATAGAAAAATCCGGCGTCAAGCTTGTCAATAACGTAAAGCTCGGCAGGGACTTCACGATTAATTCTTTAAAAGAAGAAAACGATGCTGTAATAGTCGCGGTAGGCGCGTGGCAGTCAAGCTCTATGCGCACTCCGGGCGAGGAGCTAAACGGCGTTTACGGCGGCATCGACTTCCTCAGAGCCGTCATTCAGGGCAACGCGCCCGACATCGGCGAAAAGGTGGTCATCTGCGGCGGCGGCAACACCGCTATGGACGCATGCCGCACGGCGGTCAGATTAGGCGCTAAGGAGGTCTACGTCGTCTACAGACGCACGCGCAACGAAATGCCCGCCGACAAGCTCGAAATAGACGAGGCTGAGGAAGAGGGCGTCATCTATAAATTCCTCACAAATCCCATCTCTTTCAACGGCGAGGACGGCAGGGTGAGATCCATCACGCTGCAGATCATGGAGCTGGGTGAGCCAGACGCTTCCGGTCGGCGCAGACCCGTACCCGTTGAGGGCAAGACCGAGGAGCTGGAGGTCGACAGCGTCATCCTCGCCATAGGTCAAAAGCTTGTGCAGGGTGATGTTTCGGAGCTTAAGCTCAACGAGCGCGGCAACATAGAAGCCGATACCGACTTTTTCACCACCGACATCGACGGCGTGTTCGCCATCGGCGACGCGACCAACCGAGGCGCGTCGATAGCGATCGAGGCTATCGGTGAAGCAGACCGCTGCGCCAAGGCGGTAGATGCATATCTCAACGATCAACCGCTCGACACAAGAGTGCCCTACATCAGCAAGCGCGACGAAAAGACCATTGATTATTCCGACAGAGAAAAATGCGACAGAATAAACCCGAAGGTGCTTCCCGCTGAGGTCAGAAACAAGAGCTTTGACGAGGTTAGCCTGGGCTTTACCGAGGAAGAAGCCAAAGCCGAAGCGAGCCGCTGTCTTGAGTGTGGCTGCCGAGAGTACTACAAGTGCAAGCTTTTGAAGGTCGCTCAAAGATACGACATAGACCCCGACCGCTTCAAGGGTGAAATGCCGCAGAAATACACCCGCGACGAGAACGCCTTTATCGAGCGCAACACCGCGAAGTGCATCCTCTGCGGACTGTGCGTGCGTTCATGCCGCGAGGTCATGGACATCCACGCCATCGGCTTGATGGGACGCGGCTTCAAAACCGACATATCGCCCGCGTTCGCGCTGCCGCTCGACCAAACCAAGTGCAACAACTGCGGACTCTGCGTGCAGCTCTGTCCGACAGGCGCGCTGACCGAAAAAGCGAACCTGGTCAAGCAGGTGCCGCTTTGCGAGGAATTTGTTCGGCAGCAAATCGAGATAAACGGCGAAAAGGCGAGCGTGCTGGTGTCCAGATATAACGGCAAAGTGCTCAGGGTCATCCCCGACGACGAGCTATCGCGCAGTATGCAGCTCAGCCGTGAAGAGCTGCTTGAAATGCTTGATTAACGGCTCATTTTCACAGGGGGGAAGGAGCTGTTTTGACAAGGGGCGGTATCAACTGCCTTATATGAAACTTCGGTTCTTGCGGTGGACCGAAGCAAAAACGATGACGGTACCTTTTGGGTATCGTCATCGTTTTTTCTCTTACATTTAATAGTTAGTCTAAAAACGTCACACTGTGACGTTTTTACCTCGCTTGCGCTCGGCACGGTCGCCTTTGAATCCCGCCTCTAAAAAATATGCCAAATACTATAGGGGATACCCTTTTGGGTATCCCCTATAGTATTTGGCGTCCTCGGCGGGATTCGAACCCACGGCCTTCCGCTTAGGAGGCGGACGCTCTATCCGGCTGAGCTACGAAGACGTGTATTAAATTTCAGGTTATTCTACCACATTACCAAACACATTGGGGCAGGATGTGCGCTGCCTGCATGCTCGTTTTTCGGGCGGCGGCGCTCTTGCCTTTATATTCTATCGTAAATCAACGGCTTTGTCAAGCCGCAGAGCAACGGATTTGAAAAATAACTATTGACAAAAAAGCCTTCCTATGCTAAAATAAATCTTGCTGATACGGAGAGATGTCCGAGTGGTTTAAGGAGCTAGTCTTGAAAACTAGTGATCCCGCAAGGGACCAAGGGTTCGAATCCCTTTCTCTCCGCCAATTGGATATATAAGTCACGACTTTACTATACGGAGGATTACTCAAGTGGTGAAGAGGCTCCCCTGCTAAGGGAGTAGGTCGTCTAATAAACGGCGCGAGGGTTCAAATCCCTTGTCCTCCGCCAAAATAAAGGTCCTGTCGACTTTTGTCGATAGGGTCTTTATTTTTTTCGGCAAAGCCTCAGGCGCGCCGCCCGCAGCGCCGAGCATTGTCGGGTTAAAATTTTGTAAATTTTCTTTATCGAATTTATAGCGGCGGTGTTTTGTGCTATAACTAATATGTATTTTTACGGCGTCAGGGAGGTATACATATGAAAATAGGTTTTGACAACGAAAAATATCTGGAGATGCAGTCACAGCATATCCGCGACAGGATCGCGAAATTCGGCGACAAGCTCTATTTGGAATTCGGCGGAAAGCTGTTTGACGACTACCACGCCTCCCGAGTTTTGCCCGGCTTCAAGCCCGATTCAAAGCTGCAAATGCTCATGCAGCTCAAGGATGAGGCGGAGATAGTTATCGTAATCAATGCCGACGACATTGAGAAAAATAAGGTGCGCGGCGATCTGGGCATCACCTACGACCTCGACGCGCTGCGCCTTATCGACGTTTTCCGCAGCCGCGGGCTGCTGGTCAATTCCGTGGTGCTTACCCGCTTTGCCGACCAGCCCACAGCGGTGAAGTTTGAGAAGCACCTCACCGAAAACGGCGTCAATGTCTACCATCACTTTTCCATCCGCAACTATCCCACCGACATCGACCTCATAGTCAGCGACAACGGCTACGGCAGGAACGACTACGTCGAAACTACCCGCCGTTTGGTGGTTATCACCGCTCCGGGTCCCGGCTCGGGCAAGATGGCGGTCTGCCTGTCGCAGCTCTACCACGAGCACAAGCGCGGCGTCAAGGCGGGCTACGCTAAGTTCGAGACCTTCCCGATCTGGAACATCCCGCTTAAGCACCCCGTTAACGTGGCTTACGAGGCGGCGACCGCCGACCTCAACGACGTCAACATGATCGACCCCTTCCACCTTGAGGCGTACGGCGTGACCACGGTAAACTACAACAGAGATATTGAGATATTCCCCGTGCTCAACACTATGTTTGAGCAGATACTGGGCGAGTCGCCCTACAAATCGCCCACCGATATGGGCGTTAACATGGCAGGCAACTGCATAGTTGACGACGAGGTGGTGCGCAGTGCCGCCAATCAGGAAATAATCCGCCGTTACTACGACGCGCTGTGCAGCAAGACCAAGGGCGCAGGCGCCGCGGACGAGGCGTATAAGATAGGACTTTTGATGAAGCAGAGCAAGCTTTCCACCTCCGACCGCGCGGTCATCGCGCCCGCGCTGAAAAAGGCGGAGCTAACAGGCGCGCCTGCCGCCGCTATAGAGCTTGCGGACGGCAGCATCATCACCGGCAAAACCACAAATTTGCTCGGCGCGTGCTCGGCTATGCTGCTAAACGCGCTCAAGTCGCTGGCGCGTATCCCCAAAGAGGTAGATATCCTCGACGCGGCGGTGATCGAGCCTATCCAGAAGCTGAAGGTCGACACCTTCGGCTCAGTAAACCCGCGCCTGCATACCGACGAAATACTTATCGCGCTCTCGATGTCGGCGGTCACCAATCCCACCGCTAAGTTTGCGATGGAGCAGCTTCCCAAGCTGCGCGACACCGACGCGCACGCCACGGTCATCCTCTCCGAGACCGATATGCGTATACTCAAAAAGCTGGGCATCCGCCTGACCACCGAGCCGGTGTACGAAACCGAGAGACTATACAGAAAATAATCAGGGGCAACAGGCAGATATGTGAAAGTATCTGTCTGTTCGTTTAGGACAGAGGAGAACCGTATGACACGGGAATTTTCTAATAAAGAATCAAAACAGCTGCTCGAACGTCACCGCGCCCTGCTTAGGCAGCTTGGTGACCTGCAGTCCCTGCCGGAGCGGTACAGGCGCTCGGCTGTGCAGACAGCTCGCATGATGCACAGCGGCAGAGTTTTCGCAAACTTTGTGCGCGGTGAGCTTGAGGGCGGAGGCGTGCGGGTAATGCCGGGCTTTGAGGAGCTGCTGGCGGGCGTTGCGGGTTATCAGGAGGCGGCGTCCATAGCGCGCTATGCCAAGCAGATGGCGGACTTCCATCAAAAGGATGTGGAGTCACAGTGCCGCAGTCTGCAGGAGGGCGGAGGCGGTTTGCGCCGACTGTTCGCTTCTTCGCAGAAAAAGCAGGAGGCAGAGGCAGCGTTTGCGTCGCTTACCGCTTTACTCAACACCTCTTATCCCGAAAAAATCGAGCAGATGACCGCCGATGCCGCGCGCATAGCGGCAGCCGACGAGCAAAAAGCGCGCAGGGGCTTTATGAATACCCGCGGGCAATATCGGGAAGCTGCGGCGGAAGCGCTCGGGGAGGTAGTCGACAGCGGCGGCAGCGTGGCTGAGATAACCGCGCTTTTGCAGAGCCTCGAAGCGCTTGAGCAGCCCTTCCTCAAAGCGGAGGCGGCGCTTGAGGAGCGTAAAAAAGAGATAAAAACAGCCGCGCAGCGCATGGCGGCGGGGAATACCATGGACATTCTGCGGGGCGTGCCCGTAGAGGAGGTCAACCGCGGCAAGGGTGGATTCCGCGTCAAGACCCTGCGCGACAGCGGCTTTGAGAATATGGCGGACATTTACGCTGCCACGCCCGCGCGGCTTGCCGCCGTAAAGGGAGTGAGCGACGAGGGAGCCGCGGAGCTCAAGCGCGTCGCCGCGGGCTTTGCGGAGCAGTCCGCTCGCTCGGTTAAGATAAAGCTGAGCACCGACAATAAAACAAACGAAGCCACCGCGCTGGTGCAGGCGGTCGACATCTATCTGCGCGTGTTTGACAGCCTGGCTGCCTATCGAAGCCTGCAAAAGGAATACGGCGACGGCATCGCCCGTGACAAGAGCGCCCTTTCCGCCGTAGGCAACGGAGTGCTATGGAAGTTTGAGACGCCGCAGACGCGGCAGGAAGCCTGCGAAGCGTACCGCCGCCTGAAAGATATGGCGGAGGGCGATTATGCCGCGCGGCTGCGGCAGCTTTCCGCAGGTGTACAGCCGCAGGCGCGAAGCACGCCCGCGCAAGCGTGGGACAGCTTTGCGCAGAACACCGTTCGCTTTTACAATGTTATAGAGGAGGTCACTCCGGGACTGCTGGGCAACGACAATGCCGTTTACGGCCTGCCCGAGGACCTGGCGCACGCCATCCAGGCGGAGCCAATCGACACCGAGGGTCTGCGCTGCGAGCTTCGCCGCTATCAGGAGTGGGGCGTAAAATACATCTTGCACCAAAAGCGAGTGCTGCTCGGCGACGAGATGGGTCTGGGCAAGACCGTGCAGGCTATAGCCGCGCTGGTGTCCCTGCGCAACGGCGGCGTCGGTCGTTTTGCGGTGGTGTGTCCCGCCAGCGTGCTCACAAACTGGTGCCGCGAGATCGCCAAGCACAGCGACCTCTCCGTCATTTCGGTGCACGGCAGCTCCCGCGAACGGGCGTTGCGGCAGTGGCTTGACGAGGGCGGGGTAGCCGTGACCACCTATGAGACCACCGCTCATTTCGACCTGCCCGAGGACTGCCGTTTGGATATGATGGTGGTTGACGAGGCACACTACATAAAGAACGCCGAGGCGCGCCGCAGCATAAACGTCAAAAAGCTCTGCGAAAAGTCGGAGCGGCTGCTGTTTATGACGGGCACTGCCATCGAGAACCGCGTGGACGAGATGATAGCCCTAATGACGGTGTTGCAGCCCGAGATAGCCGCCCGTGTCAAGAGCATGGCATTCATGGCATCCGCTCCGCAGTTCCGCGAGGCGGTGTCGCCCGTATATTACCGCCGCCGCCGCGAGGAAGTGCTCACCGAGCTTCCGGAGCTTACCGACAGCCCCGAGTGGTGTAACCTGCAGGGCGAAGAGGAGAAGATATACGAGCAGGCGGTGCTCGACCGCCGCTACGCCGACGCTCGCAGGGTGTCGTGGTCGGTGGATTCGCTCGATAAAAGCTGCAAGGCAAAGCGCCTGAACGAGCTGCTTGAGGAGGCTAGGGCAGAGGACAGAAAGGTCATCGTTTTTTCCTTCTTCCTCGATACCATCCAAAAAATCAGCGCCATGCTGGGTGAGCGCTGCGTGGGTCCCATAAACGGCTCTGTCAGCCCTCAGCGGCGTCAGGAGCTGATAGACGACTTTGAAAAAGCGCCCGGAGGCGCGGTGCTCACCGCTCAGATACAGTCGGGCGGCACGGGGCTCAACATCCAGTGCGCCAGCGTCATCATCCTCTGCGAGCCGCAGCTCAAGCCCTCTATCGAAAATCAGGCTATCTCCCGCGCTTACCGCATGGGACAGTCACGCAACGTGCTGGTCTACCGCCTGCTGTGCGACGACACCGTGGACGAGAAGATAATGGACATGCTAAAGGAAAAGCAGGCGGTTTTTGACGCCTTTGCCGATAAATCCGCCATAGGCGAGGAGACTCTGGAGCTTGACCGCAGCAGCATGAGCACCATAATCGACGAAGAGATCAAGAGGATAGAAGAAAAAAACAATCCGTAATATCGACCATATCGGAGGTAAATATATGACAATCGTACTCAACATCCTGCTGCTTATCTTAGGCTTTGCCGCCCTCATCAAGGGCGCCGACTTCTTTGTGGACGGCAGCTCCTCGCTGGCGCGCACCTTCAAGGTGCCGGGAGTCATCATCGGACTCACCGTCGTCGCCATGGGCACCAGCGCCCCCGAGCTGGCGGTAAGCACCTCGGCGGCTGTCGCCGGATCAAATGAGATAGCCATGAGCAACGTGGTGGGCTCCAACCTGTTCAACCTGCTCATGGTGCTGGGCGTCTGTGCTCTCATCCGTCCCATCCCCGTTGACAAGGGCATAGTAAAGCGCGACTTCCCGCTGTCTATTATCATCTCCGTTGCCCTGTTCCTGTCTGTGGGCATCAATGTCCTCACGGGATATTACGGCTTCGGCACACCCATGCTCCAAAATGTCGGCGTGATCTCAAGACCGCTTTCCATAGCTTTTCTGGGCGTGTTCGTCGCCTATATCACCTTCCTCATCGTAATGGCGCGCAGGCACCCTACAAGTGAGGATGAAGAAAAAAAGCCCCTGCCCGTGTGGAAAAGCCTGCTGCTTATAGCGGTGGGACTTGCCTGCATCGTTTTGGGCGGCAATCTGGTGGTGGAGAACGCCAAGAGCATCGCCGCCGCCTGCGGAATGAGCGAGACGCTTATAGGCTTGACTGTGGTAGCCTTCGGCACCTCGCTGCCCGAGCTGGTCACTTCGATAGTCGCCTCCCGCAAGGGAGAAAACGGCATGGCGGTGGGCAACGTAGTAGGCTCCAACCTCTTCAACCTTCTGCTCATCCTCGGCGTTTCGGGCACTATCCATCCCATCGCCGTCAACTTCGCCTCCGTCATAGACCTGGGCATCCTGATTTTGGTGTCCTGCCTGACGCTGGTGTTCACTCTCACTAAAAAACTCAGCCGCGCCGAAGGCGCCGTTATGGTTGCGCTCTACCTTTCGACCATAGCCTTCGCCATCGTGCGCTGACCGGAGAAGAGATATGAAAAAACTGATGAAACCACTGCTTGCCTGCGCCGCGGTGTTTACGGTGCTGGCGGTGTCGGCGACACTGGCGCTTAGCGTACTCACGCTGCGCAGGGTCGAAGCCATGAACGGAAAAGCCCCAAAAGTCGTAGCCTCAGAGCCTGCCGGTGAGCCGGCCGCTCCCTCGGAATCCCCCCGCGAGGACGGGGCGGTGATAGCCGAGAGCTACACCGTCCGCTCTACAAAGGCTGTTTCCGACGCTTACCTCACGGGCGACAGCTCCGCGCTCAGCGAGGAGGAAAAGGAGACGCTTTCGCTTGCCTCCGAGGTGCTTAAGGGCATAGTCAAGGACAACATGACCCCCTATGACAAGGAGTGCGCGGTCTTTGACTGGATGCTGGGCAATATCGAGATAGACGACGGGGGACTCACCCTCATTCAGGACGACCCCGACGCGGTGTCGGCGCCCAACGGTGTGCTCAAAAACAAGAAGGCGGTTTGCGTGGGCTATGCCACCACCTTCCGCCTGATGATGCAGATGCTCGACATCCCCTGTCATGTGGTGCCGTCCTCGGCGCTCGGACACACCTGGAACCTGGTGCAGCTGGGCGAGAATTGGTATCACGTGGACGTCTACAGCGCCGAGCAGGAGCGCGACGGTCACTACTACCTCAACATCCCCGACGAAATGATGGCTCAGGAGTGGGAGCGCGCCGCGTTTCCCGCCGCTGCGAGCTATGAGTTTTGCTGGCTGTACAAAAATGCCGCGGAAAGCGAGGACATCTACACCCTGCCCGCGCAGATTAAGCGGCAGGCAGACACGCACACCAACCTCCTCAGTCTGCTGTTTCCCGTCACCTCACAGGACGATAAGAATACCGCCGAAGCTCTGCTGGCGCGCGTCAGCGAGCGCCTGATGTACTCCGACGACTACAGCGGCAGCGTATCACTGTGTACCTTCAACGCCGCCGAGGTGGACGGCAAGCTGTTTGTCTGTGTCAACATCATCTATTATGACGACTCTGACGGCGGAGGTCAAAGCACAGGTAACCTCGACGAGGAGCGCATAAACAACGCCGTTGTCAATGTGTTCGGCGAGGAGGAGATCTCCACCGAGCCGCCGACCGAAGCCGAGACCGAAGCGCCGACCGAGGTGTGGTCTGAGCCTGCCACCGGATATGTTATGCAGACTCAGCCGTACACCGAGGGCGGATATTACGCGGACGGTCAAGCCCCTATGGCAGGTGATGTGTATTGAAAAAGCCTTTTTCACTTATGCTCTGCCTTGCGGCGCTGCTCTGCCTTTTGAGCGGCTGCGCTGCCGATAGGCAGGCTGAACGCAGCCTTAGCCAAACGCGCGAAAGGATGCTCGCCGCCGCTGAGCTGCCCGAGATGCGCAGCGTCAATGCCCAAAGCGACGACGCGCAGCGCAAGCTTTCCACCATAACCGACGTGGATTACGACAAGGTAATGGACTTCTTCATCGACTACGCCGCCGACGGCGCGGGATATGAAATTTCCGTAATAGAATTAAAAGATAAGAATGACTGCTCTGCGGTTGCCGAAAGTCTGGAGACCCACAAAAGCCGCCGTATTGAGCAGTACCGCTTTTACGCGCCCGATCAGGTGCCGCGCGCCGAAAAGGCGCGGGTCAGCGTAAAGGGCAGGCGCGTAGCCTTTGTGATGTGCGACGACGTGGAAGCGGTGATGAAAGAATTTTAGTATGAGTTCAATGACGGGCTCCCCTTTTTCAAGGGGAGTCTTTTTCGGTAGCTGCGCCTGCGGCTGTTGCTACGCCGCAGCTTATTGGCGACCGACTACTTCAACAAAAATATATCGGAAATATTGTACAGATAATCGGTTGTCATTGACAAATAACTATGCTATAATGACAATGTATATTTAATGAATTGAAAGGATGTATCACTATGATCGTAAAGGATATCATCGACATTCTGGAGGGTGAGATCATCTGCGAGGGCGACCTCGATCAGGAGATCAAAACCGCCTGCGGCTCCGACATGATGAGCGACGTGCTGGCGTTTGTAAAGGATCAGTCGGTGCTGCTGACTGGGCTTGTGAACCCTCAGGTGGTGCGCACCGCCGAAATGATGGACATGGCGTGCATCGTCTTTGTGCGCGGCAAAATGCCCGACGAATCCATCATCAGCCTTGCGGAGCAGCGCGGCATCACCCTTATCAAAACCCGTTTCAGAATGTTCACCGCCTGCGGACGGCTTTACACTAACGGACTGTCGGGAGGTACCAAGGTATGAGCAACGCGATACATCTTCACTACGAGGTCTCGGGCGAGGACTTTACCCGCGCGGGCGAGGCGAGCGGCGCTGTCAAAAAGCGTCTTAAATCTCTCGGCTACAGCCCCGACGCCATCCGCCGCGTAGCGATAGCTATGTACGAGGCGGAGATCAACATGGTCATCCACGCCGAGGGCGGTTTCTGCGACGTGGACATCTATCCCGACAGGGTAGAGGTCCTGCTTTCCGACCGCGGCCCCGGCATCCCCGATGTGGAAAAGGCTATGCAGGAGGGCTATTCCACCGCGCCAGCCAACGTGCGCAGCCTGGGCTTCGGAGCAGGCATGGGCTTGCCGAACATCAAGAAATACAGCGACGAAATGCGCATCGACACCACCATAGGCGTGGGAACCAAGCTGTACTTGACCGTAAGAGTCAACCAATAAGCGCCGCCTTGCTTGACTTGCGCCGTCCCAACCAGTTTTCATTGAGGTTTTTATGAACAAATACTATCACTCCGTCCAGCTTGACGCCGACCGCTGCTGCGGCTGCACCAACTGTCTCAAGCGCTGTCCCACCGAGGCTATCCGCGTGCACGACGGCAAGGCGAAGATCCTTTCTGAGCGCTGCATAGACTGCGGCGAGTGCATCCGCATTTGTCCGCACCACGCAAAGAAGGCTAACAGCAATAAGCTGGAGGAAATCATACAATATAAATACACAGTGGCGATCCCCGCGCCCGCGCTGTTCGGGCAGTTCAATAACCTCGAGAGCATCGACTTCGTGCTCACGGGGCTCAAGCAGCTGGGGTTTGACGATGTGTTCGAGGTAAGCCGCGCCGCCGAGCTGGTTTCCGAGGCAACGCGCAAGCTGATAAAGGAAAACAAGCTGAAAAAGCCTATCATCAGCTCAGCCTGTCCCGCCGTGGTAAGGCTTATCAAGATACGCTTCCCCGAGCTGTGTGACAATGTTATGCCCCTGCTGGCGCCCATCGAGGTGGCGGCGCGCGTTGCGCGGCGCAGGGCTATGGAAAAAACCGGACTTTCGCGCGAACAGATCGGCATATTCTTCATCTCGCCCTGTCCCGCCAAGGTCACGGAGATTCACGCGCCAAACTCCACCGAGAAGTCCGAGGTCGACGCGGCGATAGCCATTTCAAAGATCTACCCCGAGCTCACCCAGGTTATGGATCACCTGAGGGAGGTGGAGCCGCTGGGACAGTCCGGTCTGATGGGCATAGGCTGGGCGACCTCGGGAGGTGAAGCCGCGGCGATGCTGGGCGATAAATACCTTGCCGCCGACGGCATCGAAAACGTGATCCGCGTCCTTGAGGAGCTGGAGGACGAGCATATCCGCGGCGTGGACTTCATCGAGCTGAACGCCTGTTCGGGCGGCTGCGTGGGCGGAGTGCTCAACGTCGAGAACGCATATGTTGCTCAGGCGCGCATCCAGACCCTGCGCAAGTTCCTGCCCGTGTCGCTCAACCATATGGAGGACGGCGACCTTGAGCGGATGCTCTGGGAAAACGAGCTGAACTACGACGCCGATATTTTCCGTCTGGACAAGGACATCGCCAAGGCGATGAACATGATGTCGGAGATGGAGGAGATACTCGAAGGGCTGCCTCACCTCGACTGCGGCTCCTGCGGCGCGCCTACCTGCCGCGCGCTTGCCGAGGACATAGTTCGCGGCAAGGCGAAGGAGACCGACTGCATCTTTAAGCTGCGCGAGAAGATACAGAACGTGTACGACCAGCTTAAAGGAACTATTTAAGCGGAAAGCCCTGACCGCCCATGACCGAAACAAACAATCAAAATTTGACAAGTGACTGCTTAAAACTATGACTGTAAAAGATTTGATAGAAGAATTAAAATTGACTATCCTGGTAGAGGGCGACCTCGACCGCGAGGTGACAGACTGCTACATAGGCGACCTGCTCAGCTGGGTAATGGGCAGAGCGCCCGAGGACAGCGTGTGGCTGACCGTAATGGGCAACATTAATTCCATAGCCGTGGCAACGCTGGCTGATGTCAGCTGCATAGTGCTGGTGGAAAACGCCGCCCTTGATACCGACGCGCGCAACAAGGCGAATATCCACGGCGTCACCATCCTTCAGACCGAGGAAAACAGCTACGCGCTGGCGGTGAAGATCAGCGGCTTGCTCCGATGAAAGCGTTCTACGACCTGCACCTGCACTCCTGCCTGTCGCCCTGCGGCGACATGGACATGACCCCAAACAACCTCGTCAATATGGCGAAGCTGCTGGGGCTGGATGTTATCGCCCTGACCGACCACAATTCCTCGCGCAACTGCGCAGCGGCTATGGCTGTCGGCAGGGAAATAGGGCTGCTGGTTATCCCGGGGATGGAGCTTACCACCTCTGAGGACATCCACGCGGTGTGTCTGTTTCCCACGCTGGAGCAGGCGCTGCTGTGGAACGACTACGTCGACGACCACCGCATCAAGATACGCAACCGTCCCGACATCTACGGCAGACAGGTCATTATGAACGAGCACGATGAGGAAACGGGGGAGATAGAGCACCTGCTTTTGCCCGCCACCGACATCGGCATCGGCTCCGCCTACCGCAAGGTAAAGGATTTCGGAGGCATCTGTTACCCCGCCCATATCGACCGCGACAGCCTGTCTATTCTCTCGGTGCTGGGAGAGATCGACCCTGCCTGCGGCTTCAGGACCGCCGAGCTCGCGGATATATCTCGGCTTGACGCTCTGCGGGCGCAGCACCCTATACTGGACACGCTTCACATCGTCACAAGTTCCGACGCCCACTACCTTGAAAATATGCGTGAAGCGGAAAACTTTTTGGAGCTTGGGTCGCTTAGCGCCGAAAACGTATTGGCGGCGCTGGACTGACAGCGGCACTTTTTGTCATTTGCCATAAAAAAATAGCACATTTCGACAAAACAGGCAAAATCTTTAGTAGACATTTTCATTCATTTGTGTTATAATGTTCGGTGAATAATTTAATATCACCGATGTAACGGTATATTTATTAATCAGTAACGACAATTCTATTCAGGGAGGAAAAACTATGCAGAAAAAAATCAGCAGTATCCCGTTTTCGGGCACACCTGAGCAGGAGGCAAAGCTGAAGGAAGTCATCGCGAAATATCAGGATGACCCCGGCGCGGTTATGCCCGTGCTTCAGGAGGCGCAGGAAATCTACGGATATCTGCCCATCGAGGTCCAGACAATGGTGGCAGAGGGCTTAGGCGTTCCGCTTGAGGAGGTTTACGGTGTATCCACCTTCTATTCGCAGTTCGCGCTGTCCCCCAAGGGCAAATACAACATTTCCGTTTGCCTCGGCACCGCCTGCTATGTAAAGGGCTCGGGCGACATTCTCAACAAGCTTTCCGAGCTGCTCGGCATTGAGGCGGAGGAATGTACCCCCGACGGCAAGTTCTCGCTCACAGCGTGCCGCTGCATCGGCGCCTGCGGTCTTGCGCCCGTACTCACCGTCAACGATGAGGTTTACGGCAGACTGACCGTTGCCGACGTACCCGGCATCCTCGAAAAGTACAAGGATGCGTGAGTTATCGCTCAACGTGATGGATGTTGCGCAGAATTCGGTGCGCGCTGAGGCGACTTTGGTCGAGATAACGGTGGAGGAAAGCGACAAGGACGACTTTCTTACCATCACCATCAGCGACAACGGCTGCGGAATGACAGAGGAGCAGGTGAATCAGGTCATCGACCCGTTTTTCACCACCCGCACCACCCGCAAGGTGGGGCTGGGCGTGCCGCTTTTCAAAATGTCCGCCGAACAGACCGGCGGCAGCTTCAACATCCGTTCCACGCTCGGACAGGGCACGCGCACACAGGCGAGCTATGTCAAAAGTCACGTGGACATGACCCCTTTGGGGGACATCAACTCCACGGTATCCATTCTCATCCGCTGCAATCCCGACATCGATTTTGTCTACACCCGCACTACAGACAGCGGCTCCTTCACGCTCGACACCCGCGAGCTGCGGGAGGTTCTGGAGGGCGTCAGCCTTGACACCCCCGACGTGGTGGAATGGATAGAACAATTTTTGAAAGAACAAACTGAAAATATTTGCGGAGGTGCAGAATTATGAAATCTTTAGCCGAGTTACAGGCTATCCGCGACAGAGCGAAAGCAAATGTCGCCTTAAGAAAAGAAAACCCCAACGCGGCGCGCGTATTGGTGGGCATGGCTACCTGCGGCATCGCGGCGGGCGCCAGACCCGTGCTCAACGCCTTCACCGAGGAGATCGCCAAGCGCGGCTTGCAGGATGACATCGTAGTTACCCAGACAGGCTGCATCGGCATCTGCCAGTATGAGCCGGTTGTCGAGGTGGAGATCCCCGGTCAGGAAAAGGTGACCTATGTAAAGATGACGCCCGAAAAGGTCGTCAGGATCGTCAACGACCACCTTGTAAACAAAAACGTGGTAACTGAATTCACCATCGGCGCGATGGATAACTAAAGGAGGTCACTGAATGTATCGTTCTAATGTGCTTGTTTGCGGCGGTACCGGATGTACTTCCTCAAACAGCTTGCAGATCGCTGAAAAGCTGAAAGAAGAAATCAAAAAGCAAGGTCTTGAAAAAGAAGTAAACGTTATAACCACAGGCTGCTTCGGTCTGTGCGCGCTCGGTCCCATCATGGTGGTATATCCCGAGGGCAGCTTCTATTCCATGGTTAAAATCGAGGACATCCCCGAGATCGTCGAGGAGCACCTCTTAAAGGGCAGGATCGTAACCCGTCTGCTCTACCAGGAGACTGTTGAGGAGGACACCATCAAGTCCCTCAACAAAACCGCGTTCTACGCCAAGCAAAAGCGTGTGGCGCTGCGCAACTGCGGTGTCATCGACCCCGAAAAGATCGACGACTACATCGCCCGTGACGGTTACGCCGCTCTGGGCAAGGTTCTCACCGAAATGACTCCCGAGGAGGTCATCCAGACTATCCTCGATTCCGGACTGCGCGGCAGAGGCGGCGCGGGCTTCCCCACAGGCTTGAAGTGGAAGTTTGCCGCGGCGAACGACGCCGACCAAAAGTATGTATGCTGTAACGCCGACGAGGGCGACCCCGGCGCCTTTATGGACCGTTCCGTTCTCGAGGGCGACCCCCACTCCCTGATCGAGGCTATGGCTATCGCGGGCTACGCGATCGGCGCTTCTCAGGGCCGCGTATATGTCCGCGCGGAATATCCCATCGCCGTTAAGCGTCTGCAGATCGCCATCGACCAGGCGCGCGAATACGGTCTGCTGGGCGAGGACATCTTCGGCACAGGCTTCAATTTCGACATGGAGCTCCGTCTCGGCGCTGGCGCCTTCGTCTGCGGCGAGGAGACCGCTCTTATGACCTCCATCGAGGGCAAGCGCGGCGAGCCCAGACCCCGTCCTCCGTTCCCGGCGGTAAAGGGTCTGTATCAGAAACCCACCATCCTCAACAATGTTGAAACCTACGCGAACATCGCGCAGATCATCCTCAAGGGCGCCGACTGGTTTGCCTCAATGGGCACCGAGAAGAGCAAGGGCACCAAGGTGTTCGCGCTCGGCGGCAAGATCAACCACACCGGTCTGGTAGAGATCCCCATGGGCACCACCCTGCGCGAGATCGTATTTGAGATCGGCGGCGGCATCCCCAACGGCAAAAAGTTCAAGGCTGCCCAGACAGGCGGTCCCTCCGGCGGCTGTATCCCCGTTGAGCACCTCGATGTACCCATCGACTACGACAACCTGCTCGCCATCGGCTCAATGATGGGCTCAGGCGGCTTGATCGTTATGGACGAGGACAACTGTATGGTAGACGTAGCCAAGTTCTTCCTCGAGTTCACCGTTGACGAGAGCTGCGGCAAGTGTACTCCCTGCCGTATCGGCACCAAGAGACTGCTTGAAATGCTGGAGAAGATCACCAAGGGTCAGGGCACCATGGAAATGCTCGACGAGATGGAGGAGCTGTGCGAATTCATCAAGGCGAACTCCCTGTGCGGCCTCGGACAGACCGCTCCCAACCCCGTTCTCTCCACTCTCCGTTACTTCAAGGACGAGTACATCGCCCACATCCGCGACAAGAAATGTCCCGCGGGCGTCTGCAAAGACCTGCTCGAATACACCATCGACAGAGAGAAGTGCGCGGGCTGCGGACTCTGCTCCAGAAAGTGCCCGACACAGGCGATCTCCGTCACCGACTACACCGCTCCCGGCAAGAGACGTCCCGCTCTCGAGATCGATCCCAAGAAGTGTATCAAGTGCGGCGCTTGTATGGCTACCTGTAAGTTTAAAGCTATCTATAAGGCTTAAGGAAAGGAGAACAAAACATGGAAATGTTGAATATCAAAATCAACGGCAAGGATTATCAGGTTGAGAAAAACACCACCATCCTGGAAGCCTGCCACAAATTCGGCATTAAAATCCCGACCTTATGCTTTCTGAAAGAAATCAACGAGATCGGCGCGTGCCGTATGTGCCTTTGCGAGGTAAAGGGCGCCCGCAGCTTGGTTGCTGCCTGCGTATATCCCATCGACAGAGAGGGCACCGAAATCTTTACAAATACTCCCCAGATCCAGAAATACAGAAAAATGAACCTCGAGCTGCTTCTGTCCAACCACGACAAGAAGTGCCTGTCCTGCCCCAGAAGCAACAACTGCGAACTGCAGCAGCTCTGCCTGGAATACGGCGTGGACGAAAAGAAGTTTGAGGGCGAGGAGACCCATTACGAAGAGGATCACACCACTCTGCATCTTGTAAGAAACAACAACAAGTGCATCCTCTGCCGCCGCTGTGTAGCCGCCTGTAAGAACCAGTTCGTTTCAGTCATCGGCGCCAACAACCGCGGCTTCGACACCATGATCTCCTGCGCGTTCGATCAGGATCTCGGTAATGTTTCCTGCGTAAGCTGCGGTCAGTGCACCGTGGTTTGTCCCACCGGCGCTCTGGTCGAGCGCGACGACACCGACAAGGTGTTCGAGTCTATCGCGGATCCCACCAAGCATGTGGTAGTTCACACCGCTCCCTCCATCCGCGCCACCCTCGGCGAGTGCTTCGATATGCCCATCGGCACCAACGTAACCGGCAAGATGGTAGCGGCGCTCAAGATGCTCGGCTTTGACAAGGTGTTCGACACCAACTTCGGCGCCGACCTCACCATCATGGAAGAGGGCACCGAGTTTATCCACCGCGTACAGGACGGCGGCGTGCTGCCGATGATAACCTCCTGCTCACCCGGCTGGATCAAGTTCTGCGAGCATTACTATCCCGACTTCATCCCGCACCTCTCCACCTGCAAGTCACCCCAGCAGATGCAGGGCGCTATGATAAAGTCCTACTACGCCGAAAAGGCGGGCATCGACCCCAAGGACATCGTTGTCGTATCGGTAATGCCCTGTGTAGCCAAGAAGTTTGAGATCAAGCGCGACCACCAGGGCCGCGACGGCATGCAGGACAACGACATCTCCATCACCACCAGAGAGCTCGCCAAGATGATAAAGCGCGCGGGTATCCAGTTCACCTCTCTCGAGGACGCTGACTTCGATCCCATCATGGCTATCGGCTCCGGCGCGGGCACTATCTTCGGCGCCACCGGCGGCGTAATGGAAGCGGCGCTGAGAACCGTTGCCGACAAGCTTACCGGCGAGGATCTCAAACAGATCGAATACAACGAAGTGCGCGGCACCGAAGGCATCAAGGAAGCCACCTATGAGGTTGCCGGCATGACCGTAAAGGTAGCGGTAGTTTCCGGTCTTAAGAACGCGGCTGTCGTACTCGACAAGATCCGCGCGGGCGAAGCCGACTATCAGTTCGTCGAGATCATGTGCTGCCCGGGCGGCTGCGTCAACGGCGGCGGTCAGCCCATCCAGCCCGGTCACGTCAGAAACTTCGTTGACCTCAAGGCGCTCAGAGCAAAGGCTCTCTATGAGGACGATGTAAACCTGCCCTACAGAAAATCTCACGACAACCCCGAAATCAAGGCTATCTATGAGGAATACCTCGGCGAGCCCGGCTCCCACAAGGCGCACGAGCTGCTGCACACCTCTTATGTCAAGAGAGAAAAAGGCATCTGATAACAAGATTGTTCAACTTTATGCGGACGCTTCACCAACTGCGGCGAAGCGTCCGTTTTTTCTAAATATCCTAATTGTTACAAAACTGTCACATTTCTATCACATTTGTGGGTTATAATTAGAAAAACGAAAACCACTTGTGAAAATATCTAAAAAAAATCTAAAAAATTTGTAGATAGAGCTTGATTTTTTCTTCATTTTTGTGTAATATGTATATGAGAAGAAATGTATCCTATACATTGATAATACAAAATTTGCAGGAAAAAGAGGTAAGTACTATGTCTAACAGATTATTTCAGGGTATTGTGCATCAGATGAAGGATGCCATTGACAGAACCATCGGCGTTATCGACGAAACATCCGTTGTTATCGCCTGCTCCGAGCTCGGCAAAATCGGCGAGGTAAACGAGAGCATCAATTCCGAGACCCTCAGTTCTACAGCTCCTTTTGTAATAAACGGTTTTACCTTTAAGTCTTTCGGCAGCAGCGCGAAGTATGACTACGCGGTATTTGTGCAGGGCACCGATGAATATGCCCAGAAATACGCTCAGCTTCTCTCTGTTTCCTTTGCCAGCATCAAGCAGTACTACGATGAAAAGTACGACCGTTCAAACTTCATCAAAAATGTCATTCTCGACAACATCCTCCCCGGCGATATTTATCTTAAAGCGCGTGAGCTGCACTTCAATTCCGAGGTCGCCCGTGTGTGCCTGCTGATAAAAATCGTTTCCCGCACGGATGTGTCCGCCTATGACATCGTGCAGAATCTCTTCCCGGACAAGTCCAAGGACTTCGTCATCAACATCAATGAGGAGGAGATCGCGCTGGTCAAGGAGGTCAAGCCCGACATCGACGGCCGCGACCTTGAAAAGCTCGCCAGCTCCATCTCCGACACCCTCTCCAGCGAGTTCTACACTCACTGCGTGGTCGGCATAGGTACCACCGTCACCGGCATCAAGGATCTGGCTCGTTCCTTCAAGGAAGCCCAGTCCGCGCTGGAGGTCGCCAAGGTGTTTGACACCGAGCGCACCATCGTAAGCTACGACAACCTCGGAATCGCGCGTCTGATCTATCAGCTGCCCACCACCCTGTGCAAGATGTTCCTCAAGGAAGTGTTCAAGCGCGGATCTATTGAGAGCCTCGACCAGGAGACCCTGTTCACCATCCAGCGTTTCTTCGAGAACAACCTCAACGTTTCCGAGACCTCAAGAAAGCTGTTCGTACACCGCAACACTCTGGTCTACAGACTTGAAAAGATCAAAAAGCTCACAGGTCTTGACCTCCGTGAGTTTGAGGACGCCATCGTCTTCAAGGTAGCGCTGATGGTAAAGAAATACCTCAACGCCAGCCCCACAAAGTATTGATAATACAGTGTTTTTCGTTCCTGAGCGCGGGTAAAACCGCTCTCAGGACGTTGGCATTTTTAGAAATCAGTTGCGCGCTGTCAAATCAGCGCCGCCGGGCACAAAAGGGCGGCGTTTGACCTGCCCGCGCAGCTGAGCGCAAGACCCAAATAACAGACCACCGGAGATATTATGATAAATTTTGACAATGTATCCAAGACGTATCCCAACGGTACCCACGCGCTGCACGACATCACCCTGCACATCGACAAGGGCGAGTTCGTCTTTATTGTGGGCGCGTCGGGCGCGGGAAAAAGTACGTTTCTAAAGCTGATAATGCGCGAGGAGACCCCTACTTCCGGCGAGATAACCATAAACGGCAACAAGCTTTCCAAGTTAAAAAAGCGCCATGTGCCGTATCTTCGCCGCCACATGGGCTTCGTGTTCCAGGATTTCCGCCTGATAGAAAAAATGAACGTGTTTGACAACGTGGCGTTTGCCATGAGGGCGGTGGGTGAGAGCAGTGCCGTCATCAAAAAGCGCGTTCCCTATGTGCTCGACCTGGTCGGGCTGAAGGATAAGCTCAAGGACAGACCCAGCGAGCTTTCGGGCGGCGAGCAGCAGCGTGTCAGTTTGGCGCGCGCGCTGGTAAACAACCCCGAGATCATCGTCGCGGACGAGCCTACCGGCAACATCGACCCCGAGCTTTCCCACGAGATCATCGAGCTTTTGACCCGCATCAATTCCATGGGCACAACGGTGCTGGTGGTCACGCATGAGCACGAGCTGGTGCGCGAGTTCAATCAGCGAGTGATAACCATAGACAAGGGCAGGATAGTCAGCGACACCGCCGACGAAAAGACATATGGCGGCGACGAGGATTATGACGAG
This sequence comes from uncultured Ruminococcus sp., assembly GCA_902794395.1. Taxonomy (GTDB): domain Bacteria; phylum Bacillota; class Clostridia; order Oscillospirales; family Acutalibacteraceae; genus Ruminococcoides. The sequence continues at coordinate 21,454 of CADBHB010000002.1, read as the reverse complement.
GCGTACGACGACTACGCCGAGGACTACCGCGACAGCTACTCCGACTCTCCCGAGGAGGCGGAGGAGGACGAGGACATCGACATCAGCTCCTACTCTGCCGCGCATTACGCCGACGAGGAAGAGGACGAATACGAAGCGCCGCTTCCGCAGTATCCCGACAATGTGGTGATCACACCCGACCAGTAAACCCCGAAAGGAATTTGATATGAAAGGCTTTGGCTATCTTGTAAAAGAGGGCTTAAAAAACGTCTACGCCAACCGCATAATGAGCATCGCGTCCATCTGCGTGCTCGTGAGCTGTTTGGTTATGACAGGCGTGGCGGCGCTGTTCTCGGTTAACGTGCAGAAGATAGTGAACGAGGTGGAAAAGACCAACGAAACCACCGTTTACATTCTTCGCGAACGCTCCGAGATCGAAGCCCGTCAAATCGGCAACCTCATCTCAAACATTGAAAACGTAGAATCTGCTACCTTCGTTTCCAGGCAGGAGGCGATGGAGCAGTTCAGAAGTACCCTGGGCGATCAGCTTTTTGACCGCGTAAAGGGCAACGACCCCCTCAACGACGCCTACCGCGTCGTTATCAAGGACTTGAACAAATACGACGACACAGTCAGACAGATAAAGGCTATCGACGGCGTGGAAAGCGTCAACGACCGCCGCGAATTCGCGCGCAAGCTGTCCATTGTCAGCCGCCTGATAAACATGATCTCGTTCGCCGTCGTAGGTGCGCTGATAATCATTTCACTGTTCATCATCGCCAACACCATCCGCGCTACTATGTACTCGCGCAGATTTGAAATCAGCATTATGAAATCCGTCGGTGCCACCAACATGTTCGTTCGCATGCCGTTTTTAGTGGAGGGCATGGTCATCGGCTTCATTTCAGCCGCGCTGTCAACGGTGGCAGTAGGACTTCTCTACAACGGCATCCGCCGCATCATCAGCGAGGTGGCGGGCACCTGGATCGAGGTAATCCCCTTCAACAGCATCGTAGTTCCGCTGGCGCTTATTTTCATCGCCGTCGGCGTGCTGGTAGGCTTCTTCGGAGGCTTCATCTCGATCAGAAAGTATTTGAAAAAGGAAGGCAACGAAATTCTCGGCTGGTAAGGAAGGAGCAGAGATATGAAAAAGATAAAATTGATCCTCAGCGTGATACTCACGCTATGTCTCGCGTCTGTCCCATTGTGCTCCAATGTGATGATAAACGCGGGCGCGGAGGATTCCGAACCCACCCTGCAGGAGCGTATGCAGGAGCTTGAGTCAAAAAGTGCCGAGTATCAGAAGATATTGGACGAAACCGAGACCGACATCAGCGAAAAGGAAGCCTACGGCGAGGCGTTGGTCGGTCAGATACAAACCATCAACGAAAAAATCATCGTCAACCGTCAGTCCATCACTGAGACCAATGCCGCTATACAGCAGGCTAACGCCGACGTTGAGGGACAGATCAACGCGCTCTGCGAGCGCCTCAGGATCATATACATGGCGGGCAGCGCCAGCAATCTTGAGATCTTGCTCGGCGCCAAGGACTTTGACGACTTCATCGATAAGATGGCGCTGGTAAAAAACCTCGCCGCTTATGACCGTCAGCTTATAAACGACATCAACGGACAGCTAACCACCATCGAGCAGCGCAAGGCGGAGCTGCTGCAGGAGGAAACAACCCTGCAGACCGACCTTGAAAAGCTCAACAGCCTAGTTGAGGAAAACCAGGCGGTGCTTCAGGAGCTGACCTCAAGAAGCGAGCAGGCCAGAGCTTTGCTGCGCGACACCAGCACCGAGCAGGGCAGACTGGAGCAGCAGGCGGCGCAGCAGGCTGAGCAGGAGGCAAGGATGCGCCAGCAGCAGCAGGCGGCGGCACAGCAGGCGGCTCAGCAGCAGCAACAGCGTCAGCAGCAACAGCAGCAGACGACTAACGGCGGTTCCTCCAACAGCGATTCCGGCTCAGGCGACAACGGAAACAACGACGACACATCATCCGATAACAGCGGTGACGACAATTACGATGATTCCGGCTCGTCATATGTGACTCCCTCGGGCGGCGGTTACTTGTGGCCTACTCCCAACTACTATGTAAAGACCTCCGAGTGGAACGAGGACAGATATTCCTACAACCACGGCGCCATCGACATCGGCGCGCCCTACGGAGCTTTGGTTATCGCGGCGGACAGCGGCACGGTGTCCTACACCTGCAGCTACTGCACACATAACTGGGGCAAGTCCAGCAGCTGCGGCTGCGGCGGCGGTTACGGCAACTACGTATGGATAAACCACGGAAACGGCAAAGAGACTATCTACGCCCACCTTACAAGCGTACTGGTACAGCCCGGACAGTATGTCAACAAGGGCGATCCCTTAGGTTATGTCGGCTCCACCGGCTATTCAACAGGACCGCACCTGCACTTCGAGTGCCGCTATAACGGCGTTAAGTACAATCCCGACACTGAGTTTTGATCGGCAGCGAGAGTGCTGCATTAATTCACAGTTAATAAAGGCGAGGCCGGTATTCAGACGATACCGACCTCGCATTTTTTATAAGCACCGCGCAGCGCTTCATTAAGTATTTTGGCTGTTGTCAATCCTTTCGCACAAGCCGCTTTGCACCTTTTAAAGAGCCCTTGCACTTGCCGCAGAGGTAGCGCTCGGGATGCTCAAACGTCGCGCTAAGGCGATAGCGCGCGTATTCTGCGCCGCAGTGCGGACAAATCAGCTTGTACTTTGGCGGCGTGTCCAGCTCGGCGGGTATCACGCCGTCCTCGCGCTTGGCGGTGGCCTTCACCTGATACCCGTAGGCGGCGTTCACCTTGTCGGCGTACTGCTTCCACCTGCCTGTGTGATTCATGCAGCCGTAGCAGGTGTGCAGTATCTCGTGTATCAGCGTGTCCTTAAGTCCCTCCTTCAGCGGAGCGCGCTCATCCAGCAGAGTGGCGGCTACTTCAATAACATAGCGGTCGCCGGTTTTTCGGCACTGTCCCAGCCGCGTTTTGGCACGGGTGTTTACGGTGAAGGTGATATTTTTCGCGCGCGGGATCCTCAGGCGGTCAACCTCAGCCAGACATTCCCGCGCGTAGTATTGTAAATCGCGCATAAGCAGCCTCTTTTTCGCATAATAATCTGTAAAGGAAAATCTTTCCCGAAATACTTGACAACTCAAGTTGCAAATGGTATAATATCTATTGTTGTGGCGACATAGCCAAGTGGTAAGGCACGAGTCTGCAAAACTCTGATGCGGCGGTTCAAATCCGCCTGTCGCCTCCAGAACGCCCCCGCAGGTTTGCGGGGGTCATTTATTTTTTACGGAAAACGCCCGCAGGAGCTTTCTTGAAAGAAGTGTTTATATGTCCGATCTTAAAATCTATCTCGCTAGTCCGTTTTTCAATGACTATGAGCTTGAATGTGTCCGCCGCGCCGAGGAGATACTTTTCGCGCGGGGCTTCAATGTTTTCAGCCCGCGGCTCAACGAGGTGCGCGATGAGGTAAGCTCTCAACAGAGCAGCTGGTCAATGGCGACCTTCCTCAACGACCGCCGATTTATTGACTGGGCAGATGTGGTGGTCATGCTCTACCACGGCAACTACAGCGACAGCGGTACCGCGTGGGAAGCGGGTTACGCCTGCGGCACCCACAAGCCCGTCGTGGTGGTGCACGTCGGTCAAGGCGGCGACAATGGCTCTAATCTTATGGTGCACGAAAGCGCCCATACGAATATTACCCTTGAGGAGCTTGCCGACTATGACTTTGAAAAGATGCCGTCAAATCCCTACAAGGGCAAAATGTTTTGATGTGACCTCAAGGCGATACCGTGCGCTTAATTTGCGCGGCGTTGCCTTGAGTTTTTTATAAAAAGATCAGATCACGTGATACTTTATCAGGTAGATCACGAAGATGTGCGCGGGATAAAAGGCGTAGAAGGCGTATTTCAATATCTTTCCCTTGATGAATCCGCGCTTGCCGTTATACAGCGAAATGGGGATAAACGCCAGCATGCTTGTCCATGGGCGGTGCAGCACAAAGATCGCGGGTATGCGCAGAACCTCGTGTTCGCGCAGGGCGTAAAGCAGCACGATGAACACTACGCCTACAAGACCGAAGTCGAATTTAAGCAGTTTTGAGGCGAACGCCGCCACCAGAATCGCGGCGATCATCGCGACCGGTACTTTTTTCAGATACTCAACGGCGCACATCGCCAAAAAGCCGAACAGCAGGGTGAAGAATACGTTTTGGGTGCGGTAGTTAAGCAGTCTGCCGCAGTGCTCAAGATTCCACGGGATCTCTGAGATAAGCGCGAAGGCGAACAGGTTGATGCCGTATTTCAGGCGGCTGTGTGTGTAGATAAAGCCCTCTACCAGCAAAAAGCAGAACAGCGGGAACGCCATGCGTCCGACCATCCTCATAAGCTGGAACAAGTAGATCTTATGTCCCGCCAAGCTGCACAGCACTATACTGCGGTCGATCAAATGGCTGCCGACATGGTCGATCAGCATTGTCAGCACAGCGATGACCTTGAGCGCGCTGCCGCTGAGCACCCGGGCTTTGTCGGGCAACAGCTTTTGTTTTTCCATAATAATTACCTCGATTCACATAATGCGGCACTGCCGAAAGCGCTTCGGCAGTGCCATTTTTTCATCAGTTCAAATAATCAGTTCAAATGCTCGTTTTTGCGGGTGAACTTGATGATGACCAGCGTTCCGATGGTCAAAATAACGCCGATTGGCAGCGCGATATACCACTTTTGCACAAAGCCCGCGATGATGTAGGTCACAAAGGAAATACCCGCCACGGTCAGCGCGTAGGGCAGCTGGGTGGACACGTGGTTGATATGGTTACACCGCGCGCCCGCCGAGGACATGATAGTGGTGTCCGAGATGGGGGAGCAGTGGTCGCCGCAGACAGCGCCCGCAAGACAGGCGGAGATGCCGATGATCTTGAGCGGAGAGTCGGGGGTGGTGGCGAACAAATAGGTTACGATAGGAATAAGGATGCCGAAGGTACCCCATGAGGTGCCGGTCGCGAATGCCAGCACACAGGCAACCACAAAGATGATGGCGGGCATAAAGTTTTGCAGCGACGCGGCGCTGTTGCTCATGATGTCCGCGACAAAATACTTGGCGCCCATCAGTCCGGTGATCTCCTTCAGCGCGGTGGCGAAGGTGAGGATCAAAATGGGAGGAACCATGGCGATAAAGCCCTTGGGAATGGCGTCCATCGCCTCCTTGAGGTTGATGATGCGCCTGAGGGAGAGATATACTATGGTGAAAATCAGTGCCAGCAGACCGCCCCAGGGCAGACCGACGGTGGCGTTGGTGCCCGCGAAGGCGTCAATAAAGGGCGTGCCTTTGAGAATACCGCCGTTATATACCAGCGCGAAAACGGAAATGCCGATCAGCACGATGACGGGCAGGATCAGGTCGATGACCTTGCCGTGCTCGTTGGGAATATCGTCTGCCTCTTCCACACGGTCGCCCGAGGTATAGAGGTCGTTTTTATACTGAGCGTTGTACTCGTGCAGCGCCATCGAGCCGTAGTCGAAGTTCATGACGCACAGTGCGATGATGAACACGAAGGTCAGCAGCGAGTAGAAGTTGAAGGGGATGGCGGTGATGAACAGGTTGATTCCCTGACCGTCCTCTGCATAGGAGGAGACCGCCGCCGCCCACGAGGAGATCGGGGCGATCATGCACACCGGCGCCGCGGTGGCGTCGATGATGTATGCGAACTTCGCACGCGAGACCTTGTGACCGTCGGTTACGGGGCGCATTACTGAGCCGACCGTCAGGCAGTTGAAGTAGTCGTCAATAAAGATGAGCACGCCCAGCACAAAGGTGGCAAGCATAGCGCCGGTGCGGGTCTTGATGTGGCGCGCCGCCCATTTGCCGAAGGCAGCCGAGCCGCCCGCCTTGTTGACCAGCGCGACGATAACGCCCAGCTCTATCAGGAAGATGAAGATGCCCGCGGTTTGAGAAACAGCGGAGATCAAGCCGTCGTTTGTTATCGTGTCAATAGTTTTCAGCACGTTGAAGTTGTTGTACATCAAGCCGCCCGTCACGATGCCGATGAACAGGGAAGAGTAAACCTCCTTGGTAATCAGCGCCAGACCGATGGCGATAATGGGCGGAAGCAGTGCCCAGGGTGAGCCGGGGGTTTGCTTGGTGCCGCCGCAGGTAGGGCAGGGGGCGTTGACTATGGTGCCGCTGCCGCCACAGTAGGAGCAGAGCACTTCGCCCGTGTTGTTGCAGTGCGCGCAGGGTTTTTCATCGATAGCCGAGGTGCCGTGGCAGATGGGGCAGGCGGTGTAGTGCTTGTTGACAGTTCCGTTGCCGCCGCAGCTTGCGCAGGTTTCGCCGTCGACCTCTTTCGCGCCCTTACATTCGGGGCAGGGCATGGGGTCGTCCTCGTCGTCGCCGTCGTCGTTTTTGTGAGTTTCACAATGGGTACATTCGACGTGGCCGGAAATGCCCGTTGGGTGACCGTTGTCGTCCTTGCAGTCCATGCAGTCTACCTTTCCCAACGCGCCGCCGGACACGGCGACGGTTATCAGCAGCCCGATGATGACAAGCGAGGCGACCGCAAGTACGATCTTTTTCGTTTTTGTCATTGTCTATCCTCCGTTTTATTGGGAATACGGGTGATGCCTACACATCACCGACCGTGTGCGCCCCTCGGCGCACAGATAAACTAATTATATAAATACTTCTGATAATAGTCAAGAGTTTTAGCGAAAAATGTCAAAAATCTTGCTTTTTTTGCGCATTATTTTCGGACAGCGGTTGTTTTTTTCGGACAAATCCGTTATAATCAGAAATGGTGAGAAAAATGAAACTGTTGATCGCGGGTCTGGTGACTGAGCTTGACCCCAAATACGACGAAACAAAAGCCTTAGCCGCGCCCTTTATTTACGAGGGCGACAGAGCTACGGATATAACACTGACCGTGTCTGAAAAGCATCTTGACAGCCTTATGGCGCGCGCCGCCGAGGGAGTAACCGTCGGCGAGATGGAAAACTTCGCCTTCTGCACGGGATTTAACCGCAAGGCGATACCTTACGGCATAATGCTCATCCATTCCTCGGCGCTGGTCTGCGACGGCGGAGCCTATCTTTTCTCAGCCGATTCGGGCGTAGGAAAGTCCACCCACACCGGGCTGTGGCTGGATGCCTTCGGTGACCGCGTGCATATCCTCAACGACGACAAGCCCGTGGTGCGTTTGGGGGAGGGCGGCGCGACGGTCTGCGGCACGCCCTTTGACGGCGGCAGCGGCATAGCGCTCAACGAGTCCTTTCCGCTGAGGGCGGTCATTTTTTTGGAGAGAGGTGAGAAAAACTCACTTCGCGTGCCCGAGAGCAAGGAGGTCATCCAAAAGCTCTATTTCCAGACCGCGCATATGGTCAGCGCGGAGGTCGTCGGACAGATGCTCGACAACTTTGAAAAGCTCCTGTCCTGCGCCAAATTCTATGTGCTCACCTGCAACACCGATATTTCGGCGGCGTACACCGCATTTGAGGGAATCATAGTTTAGAGATGAGAGTATAGAGATTAGAGATTATAGTTTAGAGATTTTTTATAAGTGAATTTTTGGCTAAACTAAAAAGGCCGGCTCAGTGAGCCGACCTTTTCGTTTATATGTTTCGATTATTCATACGGTAGCACAGGGTCATCAGGTTGTCGCTGAGGTGGACGTTTTCCACCACGGTGTCGCTGTATTTCGCGGTGATGTCGTAGTGGCTGAAGTTCCAGTAGCAGCGGATGCCCAGACGGTAAAGCCGCTCCAAAATGCTCTCAACGTTCTGTTTTGGGATGCACAGGATGGCGGCGTCTACCCGGTGAGAGGCGCAGAAGCTTTCCAGCTCCTCCTCGTCCGTCACAGTCAGGCTGCCCAGCGGTGTGCCGAATTTGTCTTTGTCGGTTTCAAAGCATCCTATCAGCTCAAAGCCCAGCTTTTGAAAGTCCAGATGCCTTGCCACGGCGGTGCCGAAATTACCGGCGCCTATCAAGATAGCCCTGTATTGGTTGCCGAGCCCCAAAATATTCCTGATCTCCGTTCTCAGCTGGCTTACGCTGTAGCCGTAGCCCTGTTGACCGAAGCCTCCGAAGCAGTTGAGGTCCTGCCTTACCTGCGAGGCGGTGACGTTCATTATCGCCGCCAGCTTAGTGGAGGAGATGCGGTCTACATGCTGCTCGTCAAGCTCAGATAAAAAGCGGTAGTACCGCGGCAGCCGACGTATCACCGACATGGATATGCTTTCGTTTTTGGACATAACCAACCTCCGTTGGAGTTTACCATTCGATTGCGAATCAAAATCACGCGTTGGCTAATCTATCATTGATAGCCTGCAAAAACGCTTCCGTGTTTACCTTCTGCTTGTTGGGCAGGGTGGAAATAAGGTAGAGGTCGCCGGTCATTATGCCGTCCTCAATGGTTTGTATGGTCGCCTTTTCAAGCTTGTCCGCAAACTCCATCAGCTCAGGCAGCTTGTCCAGCTCGCCGCGCTTTCTCAGCGCGCCTGTCCACGCGAAGATGGTCGCCACCGAGTTGGTGGAGGTCTCCTCGCCCTTGAGGTACTTGTAGTAGTGACGCTGCACGGTGCCGTGAGCCGCCTCGTACTCATAGATGCCGTCGGGCGACACCAGCACGCTGGTCATCATCGCCAGCGAACCGAAGGCAGTGGCTATCATGTCGCTCATAACGTCGCCGTCGTAGTTCTTGCACGCCCACATATAGCCGCCTTCGCTGCGGATCACTCTTGCCACGGCGTCGTCTATAAGGGTGTAGAAGAAGGTGATGCCCGCGTCGCTGAACTTATCCTTGTATTCGTTCTCGAAAATCTCGTTGAAGATGTCCTTGAAGCGGTGATCGTAGATCTTGCTGATGGTGTCCTTGGTAGCGAACCACACGTCGAGCTTCTGGTCGAGCGCGTAGTTGAAGCAGCTGCGCGCGAAGGAGGAGATGCTCTTGTCAAGGTTGTGCATGCCCTGAATAACGCCGTCGCCTGTAAAGTCGAAAATGGTGCTGCGCTCCTCGGTGCCGTCGGGCTTGGTTACGCAAAGCTCAGCCTTGCTGCCGGCTTCCACGCGCATTTCGGTGTTTTTGTAAACGTCGCCGTAGGCGTGACGCGCGATGCAGATGGGCTTTTTCCAGGTGGGGATGTAGGGCACTATGCCCTTTACGAGGATGGGGCTGCGGAACACGGTGCCGTCGAGGATGGCGCGGATGGTGCCGTTGGGAGACTTCCACATGCTCTTAAGGTTGTACTCGGTCATTCTCGCGGCGTTAGGGGTTATGGTGGCGCACTTAACCGCAACGCCGTATTTCTTTGTGGCGTTGGCGCTGTCTATGGTCACCTGGTCGTCGGTGTCGTTGCGCATCTTTAGTCCGAGGTCATAGTACTCGGTTTTGAGGTCAACATAGGGGGTTATCAAAATATCCTTGATCTGTTGCCAGATAACTCTGGTCATTTCGTCGCCGTCCATCTCAACGAGCGGCGTTTTCATCTGAATCTTATCCATTAGCTGTTCTCCTTTGTATAGTCAAGCAGTCCGCCCGCGATGATTATCGCTCTGGTCCTGTCGGACAGCTCACATTCGGCTTTAAAGCTTTCGCCTGTGGTTTTGTTGACGACGGTGACGTCCTGCGCGTTAGCGATCTCCTCCTTCACGTTGGGCAGCTCCAGCATATCGCCGAGCTTTATCTTGTCGTAATCCGCCGTGTCCTTAAAGGTCAGGGGCAGGATGCCCGCGTTGATGAGGTTGCTCTTGTGGATGCGGGCGAAGCTCTTCACCAGCACCGCCTTCACGCCGAGATACAGCGGAGCAAGCGCCGCGTGCTCACGGGACGAGCCCTGTCCGTAGTTCTCGCCGCCGACGATGATGCTCTTGCCCAGCATTTTTGCTCTTGCGGGGAACTCGGTGTCGCAGACGGTGAAGCAGTGCTCGGAGATTTTCGGTATATTGGAGCGCAGGGGCAGGATCTTGGCGCCCGCGGGCATGATGTGGTCGGTTGTGATGTTGTCGCCGACCTTCAGCGAGCAGCTCGCCTCGATGGAATCGGTCAGCGGACTGGTGGCGGGATACTCCTTGATGTTGGGACCGCGCAGGATCTCCACGCTGTCCATCTCCTCCACCGGAGCGGGAGCGATGACCATGTTGTCGTTTATCAGGAACTTTTCGGGCATGGCTATCTCAGCCGCGTCGCCGAGACATCTGGGGTCGGTGAACACGCCCGCCAAAGCGGAAACCGCCGCGGTCTCGGGGGACACCAGATAGATCTGTCCGTCCTTGGTGCCGCTTCTGCCCTCAAAGTTGCGGTTGAAGGTGCGCAGGGAAATGCCCTTGCTGTTGGGGGACTGACCCATGCCTATGCAGGGGCCGCAGGCGCTTTCCAAAATACGCGCGCCCGCCGCGATCATATCGCCCAGCGCGCCGTTTAGCGCCAGCATGTTGAACACCTGCTTGCTGCCCGGAGCGATGGCGAGAGATACGTTGTCAGCGACCTTTTTGCCCTTGAGGATGTGCGCTACGCGCATCATATCGAGATAGCTGGAGTTGGTGCAGGAGCCGATGCAGACCTGATCTACGGTCTGACCTTCCAGCTCTTTGATGGTCTTGATATTGTCGGGGGAGTGGGGGCACGCCGCCAGCGGCTCAAGCGCGGAGAGGTCGATCTCGATGACCTCGTCGTACACCGCGTCGGCGTCGGCGCTCAGCTCTGTGTAATCTTCCTCTCTGTCCTGCGCCTTGAGGAAGGCTCTGGTGGTCTCGTCTGAGGGGAAGATAGAGGTAGTGGCGCCCAGCTCGGCGCCCATGTTGGTGATGGTGGCTCTTTCGGGCACGCTCAGGGTCTTTACGCCCTCGCCGCCGTACTCGACTATCTTGCCTACGCCGCCCTTTACGCTCATAACGCGCAGCACCGCGAGGATGATGTCCTTTGCGCTCACCCAAGGCGAGAGCTTGCCGGTGAGGTTTACGCGCACCATTTTGGGCATGGTGATGTAGTAGGCGCCGCCGCCCATGGCTACCGCGACGTCCAAGCCGCCCGCGCCAATGGCGAGCATGCCTATGCCGCCGCCGGTGGGAGTGTGGCTGTCGGAGCCGATGAGGGTCTTGCCGGGCTTGCCGAAGCGCTCCAGATGCACCTGATGGCAGATGCCGTTGCCGGGGCGAGAGAAGAATATGCCGTGCTTTTTGCACACCGACTGGATAAAGCGGTGGTCGTCGGCGTTCTCAAAGCCCGTTTGCAGGGTGTTGTGGTCGATATAAGCGACGCTCTTTTCGGTTTTGACGCGGGGTATACCCATCGCCTCATACTCAATGTAAGCCATCGTGCCGGTGGCGTCCTGGGTCAGCGTCTGGTCTATTTTCAGACCGATGTCGCTTCCGACGGTCATTTCGCCCGACACAAGATGCTCTTTAATGATTTTCTGCGCAATTGTGTATCCCATTTTGTTTCCTCCATTTGGTTATAATATGACAATGTTAATTATATAACAATAAGCGGGCAAAGTCAAGGCGGATGATACCATACCTCATCCTCGCCTCGCGGAGCTGCGCTCGCAAACTTATCATTTATCACTAAAAATCCACCAGACCGTCAAAAAACGTGATGGAATTTACAAGTTGAAAAGCCCTTTGCATGGTGCTATAATAAATAGGTATCATTATATCAAGTAACGGAGAAATATTATGGATGTTAGAGAAAACCTGAGAAATATAGCTATCATCGCCCACGTTGACCACGGCAAGACGACGCTTGTCGACCAAATGCTGCGTCAAAGCGGCATTTTCCGCGACAACGAGGCGGTGGAGGAGCGCGTGATGGACTCCAACGACCTGGAGCGCGAGCGCGGCATAACCATCCTTTCAAAGCCCACCGCCGTCATGTACAACGGCATCAAGATCAACATAGTGGACACCCCCGGACACGCCGATTTTGGCGGCGAGGTAGAGCGTATTCTGCAAATGGTAGACGGCGTTGTGCTGCTGGTAGACGCTTTCGAGGGCTGCATGCCCCAGACCCGCTTCGTGCTGAAAAAGGCGCTGGGACTCGGCAAAAAGCCGCTCGTGGTGCTCAATAAGATCGACCGTCCCGGGGCAAGACCCGAGGAAGTGGTAGACGAGGTGCTCGACCTCTTTATCGAGCTGGGCGCGGACGAGGACCAGCTCGAATTCCCCGTCATCTACGCCTCCGCGCGCGACGGCTACGCCACGGAGGACTATCACGAAACCGGAACGGATATGAAGCCTCTGTTTGAAGCCATCGTCAATGAGATACCGGCGCCCGTTGGCGAGTTTGACGGCGGCTTGCAGATACTTATCTCAAATATCGACGCCGACAACTTCGTGGGACGTATCGGCGTAGGCAGGGTGGAGCGCGGCAGCGTCAAGAACGGTCAGTCAGTGACCCTCTGTCACACCGACGGCACCACCAAGGTCGTGCGCATCGGCAAGCTCTATCAGTTCGAGGGCTTAAAGCGCATCGAGTGCGACGAGGCTACCGTAGGCGACATCGTCTGCGTCAGCGGCATCCAGGACATCAACATCGGCGAGACCATCTGCGCTTCCGACTGTGTAGAGCCGCTGCCCTTCGTCAAGATCGACGAGCCGACCGTCACAATGAATTTCATCGTCAACAATTCTCCCTTCGCGGGCAAGGAGGGCAAGTACGTCACCTCCCGCAACATCCGCGACAGGCTCTTTAAGGAAACCGAGACCAACATCGCCCTGCGCGTCGAGGAAACCGACAGCGCCGACACCTTCAAGGTGTCGGGCAGAGGCGAGCTGCACCTTTCCATCCTAATCGAGACCATGCGCCGCCAGAACTTCGAGTTCCAGGTTTCGCGCCCCGAGGTCATCACCAAAACCATCGACGGCAAGCTCTGCGAGCCGATGGAGTACCTCATAGTCGAGGTTCCCGACGCCTATGTGGGCGCCGTTATGGAAAAGCTCGGCTCCCGCAAGGGCGAGCTGATTAACATGGGCACCCGCGAAGGCGGCGTGACCCACATCGAGTTCCGCATTCCCGCCAGAGGACTCATGGGCTACCGCCCCGAATTTCTCACCGACACCAACGGCAACGGCATAATGAACCATGTATTCGACGGCTACGAGCCATTTAAGGGCGAGATCGTCACCCGCCACCAGGGTTCGCTTATCGCCTTTGAAACGGGCGACGCGGTAACCTACGGGCTGTACGCGGCGCAGGAGCGCGGCAGGCTGTTTATCGGCGCGGGCACGCCCGTGTACGAGGGCATGATAGTCGGCGCCAGCCCCAAGGCGGAGGACATCACCGTCAACGTATGCAAGAAGAAGCACATAACCAACACCCGCGCCTCGGGCAGCGACGACGCGCTCAAGCTCACGCCGCCCACGGTAATGTCGCTGGAGCAGTGCCTTGAGTTCATCGCCGACGACGAGCTGGTAGAGGTTACCCCCGAAAGCATCCGTATGCGCAAGCGCATCCTCTCCAAGGAACAGCGCATGAAGCAGCAGTTTAGAAACAAGAAGCAATAAGCCGTTTGTGCTTTGCGACTGACCACTGATTTTAATAATGAACTACGTAATTCTTGATTTGGAGTGGAACACGGCTTTCAGCAAGTCCACCCACAGCTTTGTGAATGAGATCATAGAATTCGGCGCGGTGAAAACCGACGCGGAATTCAACGAGACCGCCGCCTTTGAGCGGCTGGTGACCCCGCGCATCGGCAAGAAGCTCAGCGGCAGGGTCAAGCAGCTCACCCACCTAACCAACGAGGATCTGGCGGGCGGCGAGGACTTTCTTTCCGTGTCGAGGGCGTTTGAGGACTTTGTCGGCGACAGCGTCCTGATGACCTGGGGCACCTCGGACATTCACGCGCTGATCGAAAACTTTAGGTTTTATAACCGCGACAAAACAATACCCTTTCTCAGCTCCTACTGCGACCTGCAGGAGTACTGCGAGCGCGCCATCGACAGGTTCGACGAGGGAAACCAGATAGGCTTGGGCAGGTTTGCCGAGATCATCGGCGTAAGCTTTTCCGAGGAGGAGCAGCACCGCGCCGCGGCGGACGCCTACCTCAGCCTTAAATGCATGAAAAAGGTGATGGGCGGCTATCCGCTGGAGCAGTGCATCCTCAAGGCTGACTGCGAGGAGTTCTACAAGCGCATGCTCTTCAAAAACCATTTCATCACCGACCTAAAAGACCCCGACGTTGACAGAGAGCAAATGAAATTCTCCTGCGACGTCTGCGGCAGACAGGCGCGCCGCCTGAAAAAATGGAGGCTGCACAACAAAAGCTTCGACGCGGACTTCATCTGCAAAAACTGCGGACGGAAGTTTACGGGCAGGGTCTCCTTCAAAAAGCGCTTTGACGGCGTAAAGGTCAACAAGCGCATAATCGAAAAAAAAGAAAAAACCGAAGAAAAGCAGGAAGACACGTAGTTTTCCTGCTTTCGGTCTTTTGGGCGGCATATCAATTAATGTTTTCGTAAAAAATATCTATTTTTCATATCTATTTCATACAGTTTTCACTTTTGGGGATTATTATATTGACAACATCAGGAAATACAATACCGACGGTATTGATGAACAGGAGGCAAATACTATGACAGACAACTATTTTGATGATTTCAGCAAGGAAACCACCCGCGATTTTGACACCGCACCCCAAGTTCAAAACGAAAAAGCGGAGGTATCAATAGATAACCGGGCGGCATTTGAAGCCGCGCCCGCTGCTCAGTCGGCACCTCAGCAAACGGTGACACCTCAGCAAACGGCGACACCTCAGCAGACTCCGGCACCTCAGCAGACTCCGGCGCCTCAACAGACTTCGGCACCGGCTGAGGAGGAAAGCTCCTATGAATGGAATTCCGACAGCTCCGGACGCACAGGCGAGTACCACTACTCCTTTGTGAACGGCAGAAACAGCGACGCCGCGTATAACCCCAACCGTTACGACAGCGCCTACGCTCAGCCCAAGTCACAGAGCGCCTACACCGCCTCTCAGAGCGATAACCCCTACAGCAGCAACTACACCGCGCCCCGAGCCTCCGGTACAGCCGCCGTCACCGCATCTGAGACGCATAAAAAGGCAAAGCGTTCTCCCAAAGCGGCGTCCCGCGGATTTGTCGCCGCGTCCCTAGCAATAGCTATCCTCGCTTCGGGCGTGCTCGGCTTTGCGGGCGGCGTGGTCTACAATAGATTCAACAAAAGCGGCTCCACCGAGGGCGGCAAAAAAAGCTCGCTGAACATCACTCAGGTATCCTCAAGCGGCAAGACCACCGACGGCATCTCAACCTCTCAGAGCACCGCCGCCAGCACATCCGAGATAGTAAAAAAGACCGCTAACAGCGTAGTAGAGATCGCTACCGAGGGCGTTCAGACAGGCGCTTTCGCCCGTCAGTATGTGACTCAGGGCGCAGGCTCGGGCGTTATAATTTCCGAGGACGGCTACATCGTCACCAATCATCACGTAATAGACAACGCCAATAAGATCACAGTCACCCTGCGTGACGGCGAGACCACTTACGACGCGGAGCTCATAGGCAGCGACGCGGACAACGACATCGCCCTTCTCAAGATCGACGCGACGGGTCTTTCGCCCGCGACCTTCGGCAACAGCAGCGATCTGGTCGTCGGCGACTACGTTATAGCCATCGGCAACCCGCTGGGCACCCTCGGCGGCACCGTGACCGACGGCATCATCAGCGCCCTGGCGCGTGAGGTCACCATCGAGGATAAAAACCTCACCCTGCTCCAGACCAACGCTCAAATCAGCCCCGGAAACTCCGGCGGCGGACTCTTTAACGCTAACGGCGAGCTGGTCGGCATAGTCAACGCGAAGGACAGCGCCACCGAGGTAGAGGGCATCGCCTTCGCCATCCCCATCAACACCGTTGTAAACATCATCAGAGACCTCAAGGACTACGGCTATGTCACCGGCAAGATCAGCACAGGCATGGAGTTTGTGGACATCAATTCCGACCTCTCCGCGTTCTACTACGGCGTTAAGCAAACAGGCGTATATGTGCTTTCAGTCGAGTCCGGCTCCAATGCCGAGAAGGCAGGCTTCAAGCGCGGCGACCTCATAACCAAGGTCGGCGACACCGAGGTGTCGAGTGAGGCGGAAATCACCAGCGCACTTGAGGGCAAAAAGGTGGGCGACACCGTAAAGTTCACCGTGACCCGCAACAACAATTCACAGGAGATAGAGATGACCCTCGCTGAGTACGTCCCCTCGGTAAAGCCCAATAACGACGATTCCGACTCCTTCCGCGACTATCAGTCAAATGACGACTTCTGGCAGCAGCTCCTCAACTGGTAAAGCTCATACGCTTAGAAAGCGCTGCGCGGTGTTGCGTTTAGAATTCCAACACATTTCTTCATAATAGATCTTTCTGAAAAGAAAAACGTCCATCGGGTATAATCGACCCGGTGGACGTTTTATCGTTTTTCAATTGTAGGCAGTCACACGCCGCCTTGACGCTGTCAGTTGTTCGCCTTGAATTCCAGCTGCTTGAGTATCTTGTTGGCGCACATATACACGTTGCCGCCGCCCATGGTGAGTATCAGGTCGCCCTCCTGCGCGTGCTCGCAGACGTAGTCGGTTATCTCCTCAAAGGTGTCAAGGCACACCGAGCCGGGCACCTTGGCGCCCAGGTCGCGGGAATAGATGTTGTAGGTATTGGTCTCGCGCACGGGCAGTATCTCGGAGATGATAGCCACATCGGGGATCTTCAGCGCCTCGGCAAAGTCGTCGAGCAGCATCGCGGTGCGCGAGAAGGTGTGCGGCTGGAACACCGCCCAAACCTTGCGGAAGCCCATGCCCATCGCCGCGTTGAGGGTAGCGGTAAGCTCGGTGGGGTGGTGCGCGAAGTCGTCCGCCACGGTTATGCCGCCGGGCGTGCCGAGTATCTCAAAGCGACGGTGCACTCCGCCGAATTTGTGCAGGTTCTCGCTGATCTCCGCGGGACTTGCGCCCAGATGATGCGCGGTCGCCGCCGCGGCGAGCGAGTTGTATACATTGTGCTTGCCGGGTACGATAAGCTTGATATTGCAGAGCTTTTCGCCGTGATAATACAGGTCATACTGCTCGTGAACGCCCTTGTCGGCGGTCACGTGCTCGGCGCGGTAGTCGCAGTTGTCGCCGAAGCCGAAGGTTATTTTATCAAGCTCTACGTCCTTAACGCTGTCAAGGGTGTTCTCGTCGTCGCCGTTGAGCACCAGCAGACCGGTAGTCTGCTTGGCGAATTTATTGAAGGAGCGCTTGATGTTGTCGAGGTTTTTGAAGTAGTCTAGGTGGTCGGCGTCCACGTTTAGGATTATCGAGATAAATGGATCAAGCTCCAAAAAGGTGTCCACATACTCGCACGCCTCGCAGACGATAATATCGCTTTGACCCACATAGCTGTTGCCGCCGATAAAGGGCAGCTTGCCGCCGATTATCGCCGAGGGATCAAAGCCGCTGCCTATCAATATTTGAGAAAGCATGGCGGTGGTGGTTGTTTTGCCGTGGGTGCCCGAAACCGCTATGCTCCTCTTGTAGCGTCTGGTCACTACGCCCAGCATGACGCTGCGCTCAATGCAGGGTATGCCCTGCTCCTTTGCCGCCATTCGTTCGGGATTGGTCTCCTTGACAGCCGCCGAATACACCACAAGCTGAGCGCCCTTGATGTTTTCCGCCGCGTGTCCCATGTAAACGGGGATGCCGTACCCCTTCATTTTTTCAAGGGTCTCGCCCTCGTTCATATCCGAGCCTGAGATCTCATATCCCTCGCTCATCAGAATCTCCGCGATAGGGCACATGCCGCTGCCGCCGATGCCGATGAAATGAATCCGTTTGATTTCGTTTAAAAGCTTATCGTAATCCACAATACGCCACTCCATTCCCTGAGAATCCAGTATATATTACTAATAGTATTATAAGACAATTCAGCGGAAAAATAAATACCTAATTTTGCACCGCTTTTGTTGCCAAACCGCACGGATAATGGTAAAATATAGACAGTTTACGACATTAAGGCAAAATATAATTCTAAAAAGGAAAATAATATGATAAAAAAGAACGATATAATCGAGCTTTCCGTCACCTCAGCCACCGCCGAGGGCAGCGGCGTGGGAAAGACCGAGGACGGCATGGCGGTGTTTGTGCCGCAGTCCGCTGTCGGCGATCTGCTGCGCGTGCGTATATTAAAGGTCAAAAAGACCTACGCCTTCGGCAAAATAGAGGAGATAATAACACCGGCGCCCGAACGAATTACGCCCGACTGCGAGAATTTTTCGCGCTGCGGGGGCTGCGTGTGGCGGCATATTTCTTATAAAGAAGAATGTGACCTCAAGCGGCAAAAGGTCGCCGACGCGGTGGAACGCATAGGCGGTATTCAAACGAATATCCGCCCCATCATCGGCAGCGAGCGTGTGCTGCGTTACCGCAACAAGGCGCAGCTTCCCTTAGGGCTTTCCAAAGACGGCGAGGTGCAAATGGGCTTTTACGCCTTTCACAGTCACCGCATAATCGACTGTGCCGACTGCGCGCTACAGCCCGCGGTGTTTGCCGACGTAATGCGTCTTACCCGCGATTTTCTGGCACAAACCGACAACAGTATCTACGACGAGGCGACGGGCAAGGGCAGGCTGCGCCACCTGTACATCCGCCTCGGCGAAGTAACCGATGAGCTGATGGTCTGCTATGTGGTCAACGGCAACGGACTCAAACAGGAGGATGTGCTTGTGCGTATGCTCAGGGAGGGGCTGCCGAACCTCAAAACCGTCATTATTAATTCCAACAGAGAAAAAACAAACGTTATCCTCGGCGGCAAAAACCGCGTTATATACGGCAGCGGCGTCATCACCGACGTGCTCTGCGGGCTGACCTTCACTATCTCGCCCTTTTCGTTCTGGCAGGTAAATCGCGCTCAGGCGGAGCGGCTCTATGCCAAGGCGCGGGAATACGCCGCCCTCACCGGAGAGGAAACCCTGCTCGACCTCTACTGCGGCACGGGCACCATCGGACTGACCATGGCGCGCGACTGCAAACAGCTCATCGGTGTTGAGATCATCCCCGACGCTGTAAAAGACGCGGAGCATAACGCCGCGGTTAACAGTATATGCAACGCCCGCTTTTTGTGTGCCGACGCTCCGCAGGCAGCCGCGCAGCTTGAACGCGAGGGTGCGCGTCCGGACGTCGTGATACTCGACCCGCCCCGCAAGGGCTGCGGCGAGGAGCTTGTCCGCACCATCGGCAAAATGGCACCCGACCGCGTGGTCTATGTCTCCTGCGACCCCGCTACCCTGGCAAGGGATCTGAAATATTTTGCCGAGATCGGCTACGAAACAAAGGAAGTCACGCCCGTGGATATGTTCCCGCGGACGGCGCATGTGGAGAGTGTATGCCGGATATCTCGCGAAAAACCGCATAAATAAGAAATTTAGAGCTTCGACTGCATCTCGTTCTTACTCAAAAAACACACTGCCACACATTAGTGTGTGACATGAGGCTGTGTTAGGATTATTATAACAGGAATAGGGTTGTGTTGAAAAAAGATGTCAGGCGTAGGCAGTGTTCAAAAAATGATGTCACATTCACCAAGCAATCTATTGTATTGAAAACATACCTATGATACAATATAATTATCTATCATTTTTGCTGTTGTCATTATGGTATGAAATTTGAACACTCTGACTGTAAAAGGAGTTTTGTTATGGGTATTCGGACAAGGATCAAATCATTGCCTATCTATTTGTATATTATTTTTGCGGTGGTGGTTTTTGTTAATGTGTATCTTCTGGTGTGTCATGAACCGTGGCGCGATGAGGCTCAGGCGTGGCTGATTGCACGCGATGTGAAGATTTCCGATCTTTTTTTGGTTCTATCGCAGGAAGGACATCCGCTGTTGTGGTATGCTGTGTTATTTCCTTTTGCAAGATTAGGAATACCGTATATCGCGCTAAATATAATCAGTTCTTTATTGGTTGATACGGCACTGTTTTTTCTCTTGCTTTTTGCTCCATTCCGTTCGATAACTAAAGCGGTACTTGCGGTCAGTCCGATGTTTGTTTATTTCGTTTCCGTTATTTCCAGAAGCTACAGCCTTTGTGCTTTGTTGGTGATACTTATAGCTGCGGTATATCATGACAGATCACGTCACTCGGTATTATATGGCTTTTTGATCGCTTTGTTGTTCCAAACGCATATGCTGATGGTGGGCATGGCTTTCATTCTCTGGTATGTTTGGCTGTTGTCGTTTTTGAAAAGCAGAAAGATAAATAAAGGATCCGGAGAATCGTCAAAATCGAGTATTGTCGGTTTGCTTCTTCCTTTTCTCAGTATTGTGTTATTGGTTGCTGAATTCAGCGGTATCTTTACATCGGTAGCATTATCAAAATCAATCGTATCAGAGAAGCCGATCCTACTTGCTGTTTTTGGCATTATCGCCGCGTTGTTTTTAGCTCTTATTGCCGCGTTAGTGTTGAATAAGCGCTCTTCTGCTTTTGTTTATCTGAATGAGACTATCATCGGTGCGATGACCGTCGCTTGGCAGATTGCGGTATTTTTCGTTTACCGTCATATGACTTCGCGTTGGATAACGATTGTTTATGCTATCGTCTTTATTGTTTGGATTATTCTGGATATAAAAAAAGAAACACCGAACAAAGATGCTTCTTTTTTGAAAAGATTATCCTGCCCTATGGCATTGAATATATACCTGATTTTGTTTATCGTCGGATATACGATAGTTACACATGGATATAGTTTAGCGATAAAGGATATTCAATCAGCTTATTCGGATTCTAAGAACGCAGCGGAGTTTATCAACGAACAAATCAGCAGCGACAGTATCATCGTTTGCAATTCAGAAGAATCATGTAATGCGTTAGTCCCGTATTTGGATGGCAGAACGATATATTCTCCGTTTTCCGAAAGAGAGCTTTCGTTTGTAAATCGTGATGCCCGTTGTTTGCATAGCATGAGTTATACTCAGTTTGTTGACACTTGCAGGCGTATGTTCCCGGATGAAAAGAGTATATACTGTGTTTTTAGCAGAGAAACCGCTTTGACTGATGTTCCGGAAGATTTATTTGATTATGTCAAGATGCTGTATCAAAGCCGATTTGATTCTACGATATATAAAGAAGAGTATTCTGTTTTTATTCTGGATCTTAAATAGTTACAAAATGGCTTTTACAGTTATTTAGAATCAATTGGGTCAGATCGGATGAATACAAGTTGCAAGCAGTGGATCAGATCAGAAAGGACTATATCGGAGAATACGGATCGACAAAAAAGCGTTGATTATCAGACGACTTGGACACATGTGTCTGAGCCGCCTGATTTTATAGACAAAGGCTTTTGTTATTGCTATAATAATGACATATTACCGACTGATATTATACTAAATCCCCATGCCGCTAGACGGCGCCACGATGAATGAAACCTGATTCGGTGGGATATAGCATTTCTTTAGAATAAATGATATAATTACCATA
>CADBHB010000001.1 GCA_902794395.1 uncultured Ruminococcus sp. | reverse complement strand
GCCGTCGCCTATCACTACGCTTGTAATGCTGCTTCTAAAGCTCCACCACGGCATCGTGCCGCTTGACCAGTATTCGTATTCATAGTTGTATTCCGCTTCGTAATCCGCCATCGCGCCGCTGCCGCTTACGGTCAGGGTGCCGGTGGTGCTGTTGAAGCTCCAGCTGCAGTTTCCGGTGGTGCCGCTTTGGTCGCCCACCGCCTCCTGCGCCGTTTCCGCCGCCGCAGCCGAAAACGGCAGAGCGGTGAATACGGTCGTTATCAGCAGTGCCGATAACAACAGGCTGATGATTTTTTTCATAGATAAACCTCCTCAAAAGAAACAGTGTGGTTTTATTGTAAGGACAAAGCTTACCGTGCTTTTGCCCGTTTTTTCTCGCGATGATGTTTGCGGCTGCCGACAGCGGCAGACTTACGGCAATATCGTATTAAAAGCAGCAAAAGCGCACCCCACGGACTTATGCGCAGAGCACGCTTTTATTTGCGGTTATTAATAAAAGGCAGAGTTTGCTTGCTTGCTTTGAGCATACCCTCCCCTCGCTTTCTGTCAATATATATTCAAATTCATTATACTGTATTTTAACACATTCTTCAAGTATTTGTGAGAATTTTTTGTCATTTTTTTACTGTTTCCGATCAAAACTTTTCCCATTAATATGCCGACCGTTTTGATTCGGCATATTAACTGTAAAGCTGTGAAGATTTGAAATGCCGAAAAGTAAAACGAGCATGGTATAATTCTTGCGGGCATTACCGGTCGCTCCCTGTATTCTACCGTTCGTTCCAAAAGTCTTGACTTCTTTTATCGATTATATTATAGCGCACGCCTTGCTTGAATATTGTTCCGTCAGCCTGCCCAAAAAATCTCGGCAAGGCGTCAGCCTTACCTCAATTTGTTTGTGCACCCTGACGAAAAATTTTACTTCGCAATCCGCACACCTGAATTGTACGGTATTGCCTTAAATCTGAAAAGCAGTCTTTCAGAAGCTGTGAGCTTCATCAAAATAAATGATAAAGGAGAAAAATAACATGAAAAAACGACTATCGGCAATCCTTTTGTCGCTGTGTCTGTGTATCTCGATGATACCGCTCGGCGCGGTGACCGCGTCGTCGGCTAAGATCGATAACGAACAGGCTGTCGGGTTCAATCCTGAGAACTACAAGGGGAAAATCACCAAGATTTCCGTCAAAGAACCCTACACCAAGGACGGCAAAACCTACCTTCCCATGCACATCCATTTCCACGCGAACGACGATATCAGCGATTCACACGCAGTCTATTTTGTGGAAGGCTATAACAACGTCTATCTTATGAACGGTATGAAGGCAGAGAGCCTTCCCGGAATCGGCATGACGCTGATGGGACCGATGAAGCCCGATGTTTCGCTTGAATGGAATAACCAGTTCATTTGGACATGGAACGGCGGAGAACAGGGCGGCGACGGCGAAATACTCTATAACGTCCCGCTGTTGGAGAGTACCGATACGCAGGAGATCACCAAAAGTCAGGAGACAGGTCTTACAGAGGTCAACGGCGTTAAGCCAGGCGATCAAGTCGGATTTAGGCTCGAAACTGTCATGAATTCTTCCGTTATTCCGGAGAGCGTTTTACCGCCCGGCGGCGTTTTGACCTCCGAGGAGGTCAAAATCACCATCGAGGATAAGAAAAAATATCCCAAGGAGATCATCGTCAGCGTCGAAGATGAAAAAACCATCGCGCCCCCCGAAGAGGTCGTGCTGCCCTATACCGGTCAGCCGCAAAACTGCCCCTATACTGCCACTGCGGGCTATACGGTTTCGTTTGGCGATCCCGAGACCGACGCGGGTATCTATCAAGCTATGCTGACGCTCTTTGGCGACTATAAGTGGACGGACGGCACCACCAAGCCGAAGGTGGTTGCATGGGCGATCGACAAGGCGACCATCACCTCTGTCACGCTCACGAGCTCCGCGCTCCTTTATAACGGCAAGGAGCAGTATCCCGATATTGCAAGCGTCAGTGCCGGCAGCCTCACGGTTCCCGCCGAGGGCTACAGCGTGACCTATTCCTCGACACCCAAGCTCAGCGGATTCTACACCCTGACGGTCACGGGCAAGGGCAACTTCACCGACTCCGCGAGCGCCGAGTTCCATATCGACACTGTCGGCATGGACACCTGCACCCACGACTTCCCCAAAGAATATACGGACAACAAGGACGACAATACGCACAAGGTCTTCTGCTCCAAGTGTGGCGGCTGCCTTGCCAACGCCGAGAAGCATGACCTTAAAGATGAGCCGGTCAATGATCCCGAGACCGGAAAGCCTGCCGGAAAGTATCGCACCGTCTGCTCCAAGTGCGGTTATGCGATCGACGGTACATGCGACCACAGCGTTGCGCGTGAATATGTGGATAACGGCAACGGCACCCACGACGAGCGCTGCAGCCGCTGCCATGTCGTTTTCACGGCTGGCGAGGCGCATGACCTGAAGGAAACGCCCGTCCTGTCCAACGTCGGCGGCTACGAGATCTATAACGGCGAGGTTTCCATTGACTGCACCAAGTGCAGCTATCACGAGGATCAGCAATGTTCCCATGTGGGTACCGGCAGGGTCGATTATGTCCGCGCCACAGGGGAATATCCCACCTTTACCCACAAGTGCCACTGCGAACGATGCAAAATGCTGCTGCCCGATGCCGAAGCCTGCACCCCCGGCGAATGGATTCCGAAAGGCTTTGTTGCTCACCACGCATATTGCACAAAATGCGGTGGGGATATTACAGGATATCACGACTTCAAGGGGACTCGCAAGATCACCAAGTTTGAAGCGACCCCCTATAAGGGCGGCCTGTTCAATCTATTCACCCGCTACAACTACCGCTGCTGGTATACCGAGACCTGTAAGGACTGCCATGGCGTGCGTACGGGTTGGTTCGATTATCCGATCATTGATGTCGAGCGTTGGGCGGACTACCGAGCTGCCTTTGAATCCATCTGCAAAATGAGCCCCGAGGCGCTGCAGAGCTTCTCCGATAATGATTATCTCGAGGGATATAAATACTTCCTGCTGATACCTTCGACGTTTATCAGCCCTCTCTATGAAGCGACCGGAACCAACGAGATGAACTACGCCAATCTGCAGTCCGGTTGGCTGACCAATCTGACGAACACCAGTGAAGAAGGAAGCTGCAAGGTGTTCGACAAGAACGGCAATGAGATCGCAAGCCATAAGTCTAAGGATAACAAGAAATCCTCTCCCGTGGGCGCTGACGGCGACGAAGGTGAGGACGAGGGTATTCCCGAGGATGAGCTCAATATGTGGAGCGTTACCCAAGAAGACGGCGCCGCGGTCGCTCTCAGCACCGACTATCTGATGTCGCTTCCCGACGGAGAATACACCTACACCGCCTGCTTCTCCAACGAGAACGATCAAACAGCCGCCGTTGCGGTGGTGTTCACCATCGTATCGGATGAGATCGGCAAGAAAGTGACCAACGTCCATCCGCTCGGCACGATGGTCAACGCAGACGGCGAGGCAGTCGGCATGAACCTGTCCAAGAATACCGTGTATAACAAAGGCGAAGCGCTTACTCTGCCCGCAGTTACGCTCACGAGCGAAACGGGCGCCGCCTATACCGAGGACGAGGACTACACCCTTACCTACTATCAGGTGGCAGAGGATGAAAACGGCGAGCCGATCGAGGTCGAGATCGCGCCCGAAAACATCAAGGACATCGGAACCTATAACGTAGTCGCCGCGCCAACCCGCAACGGTGTGCTCTCAGGCGAGGCATGGGCGACCTTTACGGTCACCGATTACCAAATCGGCGACGTTGACGGCAACGGCAAAATCACGATCAACGATGTCACAACCATTCAAAAGCACCTTGCGGAGGTCGAGATCCTTACCGGAAATGCACTGCTTGCCGCCGATACCAACGGCGACGGCGTTGTTGACATCAAAGACGCGACGCATTTACAGATGTATCTCGCAAAATTTGAAGGTGTCGTATTAGGCAAAAAAGCCGCAACATAAAACGTTCCGTATTTGACAGAGAAATAATTATATCCCCATAACTTGTCAAAAGCCGAGTTATGGGGATATTTTACATTGTTTTGTTTGTATCCGTGCTTATATGAATAATTAAGGGATAGGAAAACACCTGCCTCGCTTGTTGCGGTGTGTTCACCGTCATAATATCATCTGCTCTCTCGCGGAAAACAGTCCGCCGGACTGTTTTCTTTTCGCTCGCTTTCAAGTCCCGTCCCTCGCTTGCTTGTTTGTATGAATAATTAAGGGATACCCTCTTGGGTATCCCTTAATTATTGGTGCGAGTGACGTTGGTTTTTTATGACGGAAAACACCTGCTTCGCTTGTTGCGGTGTGTTCACCGTCATAATATCATCTGCTCTCTCGCGGAAAACAGTCCGCCGGACTGTTTTCTTTTCGCTCGCCTTCAAGTCCCGTCTCTCGCTTTGCTTGTTTGTATAAATAATTAAGGGATACCCTCTTGGGTATCCCTTAATTATTGGTGCGAGTGACGGGACTTGAACCCGTACGTCAAAGACACACGCCCCTCAAACGTGCCTGTCTGCCTATTCCAGCACACTCGCAGGTATTTGAAATTTTCTCAACAGGTGCTATTATATCATAACGCACCTTTATTGTCAAGAGAAATTTCAAAAAATTTCGCCGTTTCAGTCGTCTAAAAGACGCTCCATCATCGTGCGGAGTTTTTCGTTTCGGCGGCGGGTCTCCTCGGCGTCAAGGCAGCAGCTTCCACCCTCAAAATTCAGTATGTCGCCCTCCTTGATGTCCTTCGGGAGCGCCGATAGCTCCAAAACTGCGGTCTCGCCGTTTTCGCACTCCAGCACCGCTTTGTTTTCCTCTATCCTGTCCACGATAAACCGTTTCATTCTGTATTCCTCCAAATTGATCCTGCTGTTCTGACCGCCAGCTCACTTCCGTCGGAGGTGATTATGACGGTATTGTCCCTGTCGGTGCGATAGACCTCGCAGCCCGCCTTCTTCAAGTCGCGCAGCACTTCGCGGTGCGGGTGACCGTATTCGTTGTTGCTGCCGCAGGAGATCACCGCGATTTGCGGGCTTATCCGCTGCAGCAGCGCTTGATCCGTGGCGCTTGAGCTGCCGTGGTGACCCACCTTGAGCACATCGGCGCTTATGTCGCCGACGATAGAATCCATCTCGTCCGTGCCGGCGTCGCCCGAAAGCAAAAAGCTGTTGCTTCGATAGGTTATCCTGAGCACGACGGAGCTGTTGTTGAGGTTATCACCGTCGAGCGTGACGGGCGCGATGATTTCCGCGCTTACGCCGTCCGCGTTTATCGGCTTAACGCCCGCCTCGCCTTTTTTGACGCGAAGCCCCTTTTCCTGCACGGCGAAAAGCAGGTTTTCAAAACATTCCGTAGTGGTGGTCACTGCAGGCATGTAGACGGCTTTGACGTCCATATTGCGGATTACATACGCCATGCCGCCGATGTGGTCGCTGTGCGGATGGGTGGCTACAAGGCAATCGATATGCTCGTAGCCCGCCCTTTTGATGTAGTTGACTATGCCGCTGCCGCAGCCTTCTTCTCCCGCGTCCACAAGCATCGTTTTGCCGTCGGGGAAGGCGATGAACACAGCGTCACCCTGCCCCACATCCAGGAAATGCACCGCGAGCTTTCCCTCGTCGCGGGGCTTGCGTTCGGGCTTTAAGACACCCAGCGCTATCCCCGCCGCCAGCAGCAGTAAAGCGGCGGCGGCGAGTACGCACCACGGTTTTTTATTCGGTTTCTTTTTGCGATATGCCAACTTTGATCTCAACTTTCCGTTTTTGGCTCCTAGGACGCCTTGCCCGTGTAGAGCTGATAATACTTGCCCTTCTGCTCCAAAAGCTGCTCGTGGGTGCCGCGCTCGATTATAGTGCCGTGCTCGAGCACGATGATGCAGTTGGAGTTTTTGACCGTGGAAAGGCGGTGGGCTATTACAAAGGTAGTCCTGTTCTTCATCAGCTTATCCATGCTCTCCTGTACCATCTTCTCGGTGCGCGTATCTATGGATGAGGTCGCCTCGTCGAGTATCAGCGCGGGCGGGTCGGCTACCGCGGCTCTGGCTATGGCGAGCATCTGCCGCTGTCCCTGGCTAAGGCTGCCGCCGTCGGATTTGATAACGGTGTTGTAGCCGTCGGGCAGCTGGCGGATGAAGCTGTCGGCGTTGGCGAGCTTTGCCGCGGCGATAACCTCTTCATCGGTGGCGTCGAGCCTGCCGTAGCGGATGTTTTCCATTATGGTGTCGGAAAACAGACAGGTCTCCTGAAGCACAACGCCCAGCGAGCGGCGCAGGTCTGCCTTTTTTATTTTGTTGATATTTATGCCGTCGTAGCGTATCTTGCCGTCCTGTATGTCATAAAAGCGGTTTATGAGGTTTGTGATGGTGGTCTTACCTGCGCCGGTAGAGCCTACAAAGGCTATCTTCTGCCCGGGTTTGGCGTAGATGTCCACATGGTGAAGCACCATTTTGTCGTCGGTGTAGCCGAAGTCCACGTCATCCATCACCAGGTCGCCGCGCTGGGGCTTGTATTCCACCTCGCCCGTAGCCTGATGGGTGTGCTTCCACGCCCACAGTCCGGTGCGCTTGTCGGTCTCGCAGAGCTTTCCGTCCCTGTATTCGGCGTTGACAAGGGTGACATAACCGTTGTCCTCCTCGCTTTTTTCGTCGAGCAGATTGAAAATCCTCTCGGCGCCCGCCAGCGCCATAACAATGCTGTTGAACTGCTGGCTGACCTGGTTGATGGGCATGGTGAAGCTTCTGTTGAAGGTCAAAAAGCTGACCAGCGAGCCGAGCGAAAGGCTTAGCACCGGCACGTCTTTGCAGGTGATGGCGAGTATGCTGCCGACGATGGCGCAGAGCACATAGCTGAGGTTGCCGAGCTGACCGTTGACCGGCATTATGACGTTAGCGAACATATTGGCGTTGTAGGAGCTTTCAAAGAGCTTTTCATTGAGGGCGTTGAATTCCTCTACGCTCTTTTTTTCGTGGTTGAAAACCTTGACCACCTTTTGACCCTTCATCATCTCCTCGATGTAGCCGTTCTCCTTGCCCAGGTCGCTCTGCTGCGCCAGGAAATACTTGCCGCTTTTGCCGGCGAGGGTCTTGGACACGAACAGCATAACGCCCACCATGGCAAGCGTAACCAGCGTAAGCGGCACGCTGAGGGTGAACATATTTATTAGCACCGCGACTATGGTTATGACGGAGTTGAACACCTGGGTAAGGCTTTGGCTGACCATCTGGCGCAGGGTGTCCACGTCGTTGGTGTATACGCTCATTATGTCGCCGTGGGCATGGGTGTCGAAGTATTTGATAGGCAGGCTTTCCATGTGGCGGAAGATGTCGTTGCGCAGATCGCGCATGGTGCCCTGTGTGACATATATCATTATGCGCGACTGCGTGTACATCGCGGCGGCTCCCAGCAGATAGAAGCCCGCTACGCGGCTTATCGCGTACAGCAGAGGCGTGTAGTTTGCCTGTTCGCCGCGGGATACCTGCGCCACCATGGGCGCGATATAATCGTCAAAGAGGTTCTGCAAAAAGCGGGTGCCCTGCACGCTTGCGAGCACGCTGACTATGATGCATAAAAATACAAATATCAAGTGTACCTTATAGCGGCGCGTTATAAGCCCCAGCAGCCGTTTAAAGGTGGCAAAGCTCTTTTTGGGGTCGTCTACCTTGGCGCGCGGCTGCGCGTTTCTGCGTCTTCCCATTGCCGGTGCGGGCATATTACCTCTCTCCTTTCTTATCAAAGTCGCCGTTGCCGACAGTCTGGGCGATATAGGTCTCGCTGTAAATGCGGCAGCGCTGCATCAGCTCGTCGTGAGTGCCCATGTCGTTTACGGCGCCGTTATCCATCACCACGATGCGGTCGGCATGCTCCACGCTGGATACGCGCTGCGAGATTATCAGCTTGGTGGTGTCGGGTATCTCCTCGGCGAAGGCGCGGCGTATCTTGGCGTCGGTAGCGGTATCTACGGCGCTGGTGGAGTCGTCGAGTATAAGTATCAGCGGCTTTTTCAACAGCGCTCTGGCTATGCACAGGCGCTGCTTTTGACCGCCCGAGACGTTGCTGCCGCCCTGCTCTATGTGTGTGTGGTAGCCCTCGGGGAACTCGCTGATAAACTCATCGGCGCACGCAAGCCTGCACGCCCGCACACACTCCTCCTCGGTGGCGGTTTCGTTGCCCCAGCGCAGGTTATCCAAGACAGTGCCCGAGAACAGAACGTTCTTTTGCAGCACTACGGCTACCTTGTCGCGCAGCACCTCGAGGTCGTAGCTTCTTACGTCCTTGCCGCCAACCTTTACGCAGCCCTCGCTGACGTCATAGAGCCGCGCGATCAGATTCACAAGGCTGGTTTTGGAGCTGCCCGTGCCGCCGATTATGCCTATGGTCTCGCCCGCGCGGATGTGCAGGTCGATGTGGTTGAGCACGGGTCTTTCGCTCTTTTCGCTGTAGCTGAACACCACGTCATCAAAGTCGATGCTGCCGTCGGGCACCTCAAAGTCGGGGTGCTCGGGGTTGCGTATCGTGGGCTTTTCGTTCAAGACCTGAGCCACTCGTCTGCCGCTGGCAAGACTCATCGTGAGCATCACGAATATCATGGCTATCATCATCAGGTTCATAAGTATATTCATGCAGTAGGTGAGCATGCTTGTCAGCTCGCCCGGGGTCAGCTCGTTGCTGACGACCATATGGGCGCCGAACCAGCTTATGGCGATGATGGAGCTGTAGATGGTGAGCATCATCAGGGGCGACACCGACACGACCATCTTCTCAGCCTTTAAGAACAGGGTGTACAGATTGAGGGTGGCGCGCTCGAATTTGGTTATCTCGTGGTGCTCTCGGACGAACGCCTTTACCACGCGGATGGCGTTAACATTCTCCTGCACGCCGGCGTTTAGCTCGTCGTACTTTTCAAACACACGGGCAAAGGTCTTGTAGGTCTTGCGTATCAAAAAGAACAGCACCACCGACAAAAACGCCACGGCGATAAGATAGATGGACGCCAGCCGAAGATTTATCATCATGGTGATGGTCATGGCGACTATCAGGCTGATGGGTGCGCGGAAGCAGATGCGCAGGATCATTTGATAGGCGTTTTGAAGATTCGTGACGTCGGTGGTCATGCGGGTGACAAGACCCGCGGTGGAGTATTTGTCGATATTGGCAAAGGAGAAGGTCTGGATATTCTCGAACATCGACTGACGTAGATTCCGCGCGAAGCCCGCCGACGCCTTTGCGCCGAACACGCCGCCCAGCGCTCCGCCAAGCAGCGCCATCAGCGCGCAGACGACCATCAAGCCGCCCATGATAAGGATATGCCCCATATCGGGACCCGCGGGGTTTTCGATGCCCTTGTCTATCATCGAGCTGATGAGCAGCGGGATAAGCATTTCCATTATGACTTCCAGGATCATAAAAATCGGCGTCATTACCGACGCGCGAATATAGCCCTTGATTTGGGCTGCCAGTGTTTTTATCATAGTATCACCCTTTTAGGATCTTTACATATATTATATATTATATATCATTTGAATTAAAAGCACAAGAGAAAACTTACTGCCTTTGCCTGTGCCGGTGGGCATGCAAGCATGCTTTTTCGCAAAACAAAAAGCGCCGGCGGGCGCTTTTCGGTATCATTTTTTCGCGTGTATCTTTTTTTCCTCGCCTCTTAGCAGACGTTTTATGTTCTCCTTGTGCATCACTATGGCGAAAATGCCTATTACCAGCGCGCAGGCGGTGGTTATGAACACATACCACAGACAGGGCTGTCTAAGCAGGTGGTCGAACACAAAGGTCGCCGTAAAGGTCGCGGGCGCGTAGACTACAGCGCCGCAAATGCTGGCGAGCGAGACTATTCTGCCGATGATGAACACTATTAAAAACGTGCCCAGAATAATGAGGAAGGCGCGCCAGTCGGAGGCGAGCATAAGCGCTGCGGCGGTCACGATGCCCTTGCCGCCCTTAAAGCGGAAGTACAGCGGGAAGGAGTGTCCCAGTATGCAGAACACGCCCGCGAAGAACTTGACGCAGGTGTAGTAGCACTTCAGGAACCACGGGTCGTCCAAAGGCAGCTTTGCGAACCACACAAACAAAAAGTAGGCGACGAACACAGCCAAAATGCACTTCAGCGCGTCGCAGACTATGGTGACGATGGCGGGCGCCTTGCCCACCGAGCGCAGCACGTTGGTAAAGCCCGCGTTGCCGCTGCCCATATCGCGGATGTCCTGCTTGCCCTTGGTGACTATTTTGGTGACTATCACCGCGGGGTTTATGCTTCCGATAAGGTACGCCAGCACGGCTGCCGCAAGAAACAAAAACCAGTTGTCGCGCACCGTGCCCAATAATAATTGAAACATTACTTCTCTCCCCTTTCGCGCACGATGATCTTCACGGGCGTTCCCTCTAAGCCGAACGCCTCGCGGATGCGGTTTTCAAGATACCGCTGATAAGAGAAGTGGAACAGCTCCTTGCTGTTGCAGAAAAATACGAAGGTCGGCGGCTTGACGCCCGCCTGAGTCATATAGTAAATCTTGAGGCGCTTGCCCTTGTCCGACGGCGGCTGCACCCGTGTGGTCGCCTGAGCGAGCAGCTCGTTGAGCATACCCGTGCGGATGCGCATAGCGGCGTTTTCGGACGCCGTGACTATAGCCTCAAACAGCCTGTCGAGCCTAAGCCCCGTTTTGGCGGAGATGAACACCTGCGGCGCGTAGGACATAAAGGCGAAGTCGGTGTCGAGCTTTTTGCGGAACTCCTGCATGGTCTTGTCGTTCTTTTCAACAGCGTCCCACTTGTTTACGGCGATCACGCAGGCGCGTCCCGCCTCGTGAGCCAAGCCCGCCACCTTGGTGTCCTGCTCGGTGACGCCCTCGGTGGCGTCTATCATAATAACGCAGACGTCGCTGCGCTCTATCGCCATTTTGGCGCGAATCATGCTGTATTTTTCGATGTCGTCGTAAATGCGGCTGCGGCGGCGCAGACCCGCGGTGTCGGTGAAGTTGAACCTGCCGAAGCGGTTTTCCACCAGCGTGTCGATGGTGTCGCGGGTGGTGCCGGCTATGTCGGAAACGATGCACCTCTCCTCGTCGGTGATCTTATTTATAAGCGAGCTTTTGCCGGCGTTCGGCTTGCCGATGACCGCCACGCTGATGACGTCGTCGTCCTCGTTATCGTCGCTGTCGCAGTCAAGATACTCAAACACGCGGTCGAGCAGGTCGCCTGTGCCGTGGCCGTGAACGGCGGAAACCCGCACCGGCTCGCCCAGTCCCAGATTATAAAACTCGTAGAACTCCATGGGCGGCTCGCCCACGGAATCGCTCTTATTGACGCAGACCACCACGGGCTTGCCCGACTTTTGGAGCATTTGCGCCACCTCGGAGTCGGTAGCCACCATACCGCTTTTGAGGTCGGTGACAAGGACTATTACTGACGCGGTGTCGATAGCGAGCTGAGCCTGACGGCGCATTTGCGAAAGTATCACGTCGTCGCTCTTTGGCTCTATGCCGCCGGTGTCGACCACCACAGCGGACTTGCCGCACCACTCTATCTCTCCGTAGATACGGTCGCGAGTCACGCCGGGGGTGTCGTCCACTATAGACAGGCGCTGACCTATCAGTTTATTGAATAAGGTGCTCTTGCCGACATTAGGTCTGCCGACTATTGCGATCACGGGTTTATTCATAAGAAAATACCTCCGGTTTTTTGCGAAAGTAAGCAAAGAAAAACAGGGCGTGCAGAAAACTGCCGCCCATCGTGCCTTGTTGAATCAATCAAGCATCTTTCTTCACAACAACCTGTCTGCCGTTGTACATACCGCAGTTGGTGCACGCCTTGTGCGCAGCGGTCAGCTCGCCGCAGTTGGGGCAGGTGACAAGTGTGGGAGCGTTCAGCTTCCAAACGCTGGAACGTCTTGAGCTCTTTCTTGCGTGTGATGTTTTTCTGGTGGGTACTGCCATGACAAAGACCTCCTTGTATGTGTAATTAATCCATAAGCTGTTGTAACACCGCGAGCCGCGGGTCGGTGCTCCGCCCCTCGCATCCGCAGTTACCGCTGTTGAGGTTTTGCCCGCACTGCGGACACAAGCCCCTGCAGTCCTCTTTGCAGAGATTTTTCTGCGGCAGGTCGAGCAGAATGTCGGTAATGACGATCTCGTCGAGCTCTACGGTAAAATCAGGTGTTTCAATATAGTCGTCGTTGCTTTCGTCGGCAAGCGTCTGCACAAGCATATGCACAAAGCGCTTTTGCTCTCTGCGGCAGTATTCCTCGCCGCAGCGGTCGCAGCTTCGGGTGTAGTCGTAGCCGCAGTCCAGCGAAAGCGTCACCAGACCCGTCTTATTGCGGGCGGTGGCGGTAACGGCAACGGGAGAAGTGAATGGAAAAACCCCGTCAACGTCCATTGAGGACAGGTCGAGCTCGTAGTTCAACTGTTGTTCCAGTCCCTCGTTGAGGAACACGGATTTAAGTTCAAAAAGCATATCTGCACCTCAGACCGTATCAACGCATATTAAAACGCTGTCTAATATTATACAAAAAGAAAGCCCCTTTGTCAACTGCAAAATACGAGTTTTTGCGGAAGTTTTTTACGTCAAAGGGGCTTTTGTTTCTTTTAATGAATTATACCGCCGCAAAGCGGCAGCGCGTACTCAAAGCGCCGAAGCTTAATTAGATCTTGGAGGGGTCGGCTGTGAAGCTCTCGAGCACGGTCTTAACGGCGTCGTCAGCCTCGGTCATCTCGAAAACAGTGATGTAGGCATAGTGAGTGTCGTCGAGCTGAGTGTAAAACTTGCGGCTGTCGTTGCTGTTGAAGGTGAAGTTTTCGGTGACCCAGGTGTAGTTGCCCATCTGGAAGGTCTCGCCCTTGGAATAGCGGTCGGTATCCTTGGAAACTTCCTCATCGACGATGGCGTCCATGTCGGTATCGGCGCTTTTGGTCCTTCTGAAGAATTTCATCTTGTGCTTGCTGTTCTCGGTTTCCTGGATGGTGGTGTAGGAATCGGACTCGCCGAACTCCTCGAAGCCTTCGGGCATCTTAAACTTCATCCAATCGTAGTCGGACAAGCCGTCGTCCTCGGGAGCCGCGGTGGTCTCCTCGCCCTTGGTTACATCGGTGACGCTTGACTGAGTGCCGCCGTCGGACTTGGACTCGGCTTTCTTGCCGCCGCAGGCGGTGAGCGCGGAGGTCAGTACGGCGCAGGCGCCGAGCACGGCGATAACGGAAAGTAATTTTTTCATAAGATAAACTCCTTTGTTTTTATTCGGGGCGTCGCCCCTATTGTATGTATAATATCATATTTTTCGCAAGTTGTCATCACCATTTAGGATGATTTTGGATAATTTCATCCCGATTTCTGAAAAAAGGGAAAAGAGCATCCATCAATGCGGTTTTATCCTTGACAGAGCGCGAAAAAAGAGCGCTCCCGCCGAGGCGGAAACGCTCATACTGATTATAACGGGTGACGGAAAATCAGACCTTCTCGCAAACCGCGTTGATGGAAGCGGGCACATCCGCCTCGTCCGCGGAGATAAGCAGAACGATGTTGGTAGAGCAAGCCTCGCTGAGCTCCTGCAGCTTCTTGGTGAAAGCCTCAAGACCGCTGATGCCGTCCTTGCAGATCTTAAAGGTGGAATCGACCAGAATATCGGTCACATCGTAGTTGCCCGCGCAAATACCGCTGATAAAGCCGTAAAGCATATCATAACCGCTGATGCTGTACTGGTCGGTGTCGATCAGTCTTGCCTTGTGGGTCACGTCATAGGTCAGCTTGGCGCCCTTTTCGATGACAACGACGTTGCCCGAAGAAGCCGCGACCGCCTCGTTGGCGCGCGCGATCAGCTTTTTGGTTTTGCCTGTGCCTTTTTTTCCGATGAGTAAAGTAACCATAATAGAGTACCTCCTGTATTCCTGTGAATTGATATGATCGTGTAGTTTTTGACTTATCCGGTGATGTCCTTACATCAGTTTAGCCTCAAGCGCCGCCTTTTGATCCTCATAGCCGGGCTTTCCGAGGAGAGCGAACATATTCTTCTTGTAGCTTTCCACGCCGGGCTGGTTGAAGGGGTTGACGCCCAGCATATAGCCCGAGATAGCGCAAGCCTTCTCGAAGAAGTAAATAAGATAGCCCAGCTCGCTCTCGTTCATTTCGGGAACGTTGATGACCACATTGGGAACGCCGCCGTCGCAGTGCGCCAGCAAGGTGCCCTCGAACGCCTTTTGATTGACAAAGCCCATGGTTTTGCCGGAAAGGAAGTTGAGGCCGTCCACATTTGTGGGGTCGGTGCCGAGGGTGACCTCTGTTTTGCATTTATCAAAGAGCACAACGGTCTCGAACATGGTGCGTCTGCCGTCCTGGATGTACTGTCCCAGAGAGTGCAGGTCGGTGGAGAAGACAACGCTTGCGGGGAAAATGCCCTTGTTGTCCTTGCCTTCGCTTTCGCCGAAGAGCTGCTTGAACCACTCGGACATCATAGTGTAGGCAGGCTCGTAGGAAACCATGATCTCCATGGTCTTGCCCTTGCGGTAGAGGATGTTGCGCAGAGCGGCGTATTTGTAGCAGTCGTTGGTGAACACGTCGTCGTTGTCAAAGTCCTTCTGCGCCTGCTGCGCGCCCTGCATGAGGGCGTCGATGTCGGCGCCGGATACGGCGATGGGAAGCAGACCCACAGCGGTGAGCACCGAGAAACGTCCGCCGACGTCATCGGGCACTACAAAGGTCTCGTAGCCTTCCTCGTCGGCAAGCGCCTTAAGGGTGCCGCGCGCCTTGTCGGTGGTGCAGTAGATGCGCTCGCGCGCGCCTTCCTTGCCGTACTTCTTCTCGAGCATTTCGCGGAACACGCGGAACGCGATGGCGGGCTCGGTGGTGGTGCCCGACTTGGAGATCATATTGACGGACACGTCCTTGCCCTCGCAAAGCTCCATGATCTCGGCAAGCGCCGAGGAGCTGATGGAGTTGCCCGTAAAGAAGATCTGCGGGGTATCCTTGCAGGTGAGGTTGTAGTTCTGAGAGGTCAGAAACTCAATAGCCGCGCGGGCGCCGAGGTAGGAACCGCCGATGCCGATGACGACAAACACGTCGGTGTCTTTCTTGATTTTCTCGGCAGCCGCCTTTATGCGGGCAAATTCCTCTTTATCATAGTCGGTGGGAAGATTAAGCCAGCCGATGAAGTCGTTGCCGAGACCCGTGCCTTCGTGCAGCGCCTTGTGAGCCGCCTTTACTTCCTGCGCGACACCCGCGTATTCATCTTCGCGGATGAAGCCCTGCAAATATTTGTCTGTTAATGTTGTTGCCATATAGTCATCCTCCATAAAATGTACTATTTGTTTTATTATACAATAAGACGCACTTTTTTGCAAGGCATTTTCGTGATTTTTTATAATGCGAAAATGGAAATATGGAAATGACAGCCGTTACAGGCAAACAAACCCCCGTACCCAAAGCGCCGCTGCATGATTTATACTCTCAAAAGCGCCTCCCACAGCCTGATGAACACCAGGCGGTAAGAAAGCCTGGAAACATCCCTTTCGGCGGTAACGGGAAAGCGCAGCTCGTCTGAGCCGACGCGGTATACCACCTCGCCCACCTTCTCGCCTTCCAGCACGGGGGCTTCAAGCGAGTCGGGCAGTTCTATCTCGGGCTGAGGCTCGTCGCTGCTCGCCTTGTTGAGCACGGCGTTTGCCGTGACCTCGCATCCTATGCCTACCTGCTTTTCCATTCCCTCCCTGACGGCAAGCTGCTTTGGCAGCTCCTCGGGGACTTTTAATTCTTTTACATCATAATTGGCAAAGCCGTGATCCAATAGCGCCGCGGCGTCGGCAAAGCGCTGCTTGCCAGTGTCCGCGCCCAGCACAACGCCTATCAGCGACATGCCGTCGCGCGTGGCGGTGGCGGAAATGCAGCAGCCCGCGTCGTCGGTGGTGCCTGTTTTAAGCCCCGTTATGCCGTTGTAGGTCTTGAGCAGCTTGTTGGTATTGACTATCTGGGTCTTGCCGTCACGCAGGGTGTCAAGCCAGATGGACGTGTAGCCGAACACCGCCTTGTGCCTGCACAGCTCGCGCGACATCAGCGCGACGTCATAGGCTGAGGTTATGTGACCCTCCTCGTCAAGACCGTTGCAGTTTTTGAACACGGTGTCGCGCATGCCCAGCTCAGCCGCGCGGCGGTTCATCTGCGCCACAAACGCCTCCTCGCTTCCGCTCACCCGCTCTGCCAGCGCCACGGCGGCGTCGTTCGCGCTGGCGACCACGGTCGCCTTTATCATATCGTCGGCGGACATCTCCTCCCCCGGCTCCAGCCAAATATCGCTGCCGCCCATTGAAGCCGCGTGCTCGGACGCGGTGATGGTGTCGTCCAAATGCAGCCTGCCGCTGTCGAGCGCCTCAAACACCAGCAGCAGCGTCATCACCTTTGTGATGGAAGCGCAGGGGCGCTTTTCGTGCGCGTTTTTCTCATACAGCACCTTGCCCGTCGACGCCTCCATCAACACGCCCGAAGGCGCCGAGATAAGCCCCTCGTTGTCGGCGGAAGCGATAACGGCGGAAGCGCAGGTGAGCACGACCGCCAAAATCAGTGAACAAACCTTCTTTAACATAATAAAACACCTCGCCCAAATCTATGAGCGAAACAGCGTTTTAATGCGCGGCAAAATGCAACGACAGCAGCCGAGTTGGCTCTTTTTCCTTGCCAAACAAAAAAGGATATGTCCCGAAAGGAACACATCCTTGTTTTAAGTATTCAGCGGAGCGGTGACCGGACTTATTCCTTGACCAGCAGGGCTACCGCGTGCGCGGAAATGCCCTCGAGTCTGCCGGTAAAGCCCAGGCGCTCCTCGGTGGTAGCCTTGACGCTGACCTGCGAGACATCTGCGCCGCAGTTTTCGGCTATGGTCTTTCGCATGGGCAGAATGAAGTCCTTTAGCTTGGGCTTCTGCGCTATCACGGTGGCGTCGATATTGCCGACGGCATAGCCCTGTTCGCCGATGATACGGCAGACCTCGCGCAGCAGCAGCATGCTGTCAGCGCCCCTGTAGCGCTCGTCGGTGTCGGGAAAATGCTGTCCTATATCGCCAAGCGCGGCGGCTCCGAGCAAGGCGTCCATGACGGCGTGAGCCAGCACATCGGCGTCGGAGTGTCCCAGCAGCCCGTATTCATAGGGTATCTCTACCCCTCCCAGTATCAGCTTTCGGTCCTCCGAAAAGCGGTGAACGTCATATCCGTGTCCTATCCTTATCATTCTGCCGCCCTCCTGCTCAATATGCTCTCGGCGATGACCACATCTATCGGCGTGGTCAGCTTTATATTCTCGGCGCTGCCCTCGACTATTACGACCTCGCCGCCCATTTTTTCGATAAGCGAGCAGTCGTCGGTGACGGCGCTGAGGTCCTCGGCTCCGGTGAGCGCAAAGGTGTAAAGCTCCTTTTCAAACACCTGAGGGGTCTGAACCGCGCGCAGGGTGCTGCGGTCGGGCGTGCTGACGATGACGTTGTCGGCATCTGCGACCTTGATGGTGTCGGTGACGGGCGTGCCGAGCGTCGCGGCTCCGGTTTCAAACGCGGTATTTACCGCCAGGGCGATGTCCCCGGGTGTGATGAGCGGACGCGCGCCGTCGTGTATGGCGAAGTACTCGGCGCCCGTTGAAGCGGCGAGGATGCCGTTTCTAACGCTCTCGGCGCGGCAGCTTCCGCCCTCTGTAACGGCGCTCAGCTTAGTCACGCCGCAGGCGTCCGCTATCGCCTTTATGCGGTCGCTATCCTGCGCACGGCAGACGACCACTATCTCACTTATCAAGTCACATTCCTGAAAAGCGTTAAGCGTGTAGGATACGGCGGGCTTGCCAAGCAAGGGCAAAAACTGCTTGCTGTCAGCCGTGCCCATCCGTGTTGAGCCGCCCGCGGCGACGATGATGGCAGTAACAAAAGCGCTCATAGGACCTCCGTAAAGTAAATAACGATGTAAAAGTGTCGCCTGTTTTATCAGATCTTGTCGAGCGCCTGCTGCAGGTCGGCAATAAGGTCGTCGGCGTTCTCCAATCCTACCGACAGACGGATGAGATCGGGCGCGATGCCTGCTTCTCTGAGCTGCTCCTCGGTGAGCTGGCGGTGGGTGTGGCTGGCGGGATGCAGCAGACAGGTGCGGGCGTCGGCTACATGAGTGGCGATTATCATCAGCCTGAGGCTGTCCATGAAGCGGATAGCCGCGTCTCTGCCGCCCTTTACGGCAAACGCCATAACGCCGCAGGAGCCCTTGGGCAGATACTTCTGCGCCAGCTCGTAGTTGTCGTCGCCCTCAAGGTCGGGATAGTTGATCCACGCCACCTTGTCCTGCGACTTGAGGAACCGCGCTATCTTCAAAGCGTTCTCGCAGTGGCGCTGCATGCGCACGTGCAGGCTTTCGAGTCCGTTGTTGAGGTAGAAGGCGTTTTGAGGCGACTGGATGGAACCCAGGTCGCGCATGAGCTGCGAGGTAGCCTTTGTTATGTAGCCCAGCTTGCCGAATTTTTCGGCGTATACCAAGCCGTGGTAGCTCTCGTCGGGAGTGGTCATGCCGGGGTATTTGTCGGCGTGAGCCATCCAGTCAAAGTTGCCGCTGTCTACGATTGCGCCGCCTACGCTGACCGCGTGACCGTCCATGTATTTGGTGGTGGAGTGTGTGACGATGTCCGCGCCGAACTCGATGGGGCGGCAATTTACGGGAGTGGCAAAGGTGTTGTCCACGATGAGCGGCACGCCGTTTTTATGCGCCAGGCGCGCGAACTTTTCGATGTCGAGCACCGAAACGGTGGGGTTGGTTATGGTTTCGCCGAACACGGCGCGGGTGTTGGGGCGGAACGCCTTTTGCAGCTCCTCCTCGGAGAGAGTCTGGTCAACAAAGGTGACGTCGATGCCCATTTTTTTCATGGTGACGCCCAGCAGGTTGTAGGTGCCGCCGTAGATAGCCGAGGAAGCCACGATGTGACTGCCTGTTTCGCAGATATTGAACAGGGCGAAGAAATTGGCAGCCTGTCCGCTGGAGGTAAGCATGCCCGCTACGCCGCCTTCCATAGCGGCTATCTTAGCCGCCACAGCGTCGTTGGTGGGGTTTTGCAGACGGGTGTAAAAGTATCCGCTCGCCTCCAAATCAAAGAGCTTGCCCATATCGTCTGAGGAAGCGTACTTCCATGTGGTGCTCTGGTAAACCGGAAGCTGACGCGGCTCGCCGTTTTGAGGTTCATAGCCCGCGTGCAGGCATTTTGTTTCTACATTCATTTTGATGACTCCTTTATATAATGATAATCTCTGACTGTTTTTGGGTAAAGGCGTGCGCCTGAGCCGCACTTTATTTCCTTAAAGGAAGAATCCTTTGATCCACTGCATGAAGTAATCGGTGCCGAAGATGACCGCGGCTGCCAGCAATACAAAGAGTATAGCCGAGATTATGCGCACCGCAGTGCGTTTGCCGGGCGACATCTCCTCCTCTTCCGCGGGGCTGTCTGCCGCCGTTTCTTCCCCGTCGGGCGGGATTATCTCGACCTCGCCCTCGGGCGTTATCGCGCCGATGCCCACACACAGGTCATACGCTTTTTCATAGTCGCTCGCGGCGACGTAAATATCCTGCTCGGTATCGTCAACGCCCGTGACCGCCTTGGCGGAATAGTTGCGCCTTTTTGGGGTGCTGTCATTGGGTATGCCGTTGTCCGACAGCGCGGTCCTGACGCGCTCCAGCTCAAAGCCGGAGGCGGACATTAAGTATTTCAGCTTTTCTTCCATAGTTTTCTCCCGTGTTGTTTTTTATACAAACACATTTTAGCACAAAAAAGCGCGGGTAGCAATAGAAAATGTATAATTCGGCAAATCAGCCAAAAGAAAGCAGGAATACGCGCCTGCACATTCCTGCTTACAAAAAGTATGGGTTCAAAAAACCGGCTGCACCTGTTTGCCCTCGAGCGCGGCAGCGGCACATTCCGGTATCCGCGCGAAGTCGGCGACCAGCGAATTGGGCTTGTGCTCGGGGTCGTCCTGCCGCAGCGGAACAAAATAGATGTTTTTGGTGTTGAGCAGCCTGCCGATGTTCTGCGCCGACGCGCCCAGGGCGTCGTTGGTGGCGGGACACAGCAGCACCGGACGCAGCACCCGCAAATGCGACTTTGCCGCCATGGTGACGGCTGTGTCGGTGATGCCCAGGCTGAGCTTTGCCAGCGTGTTGCCCGTGCAGGGCGCTATTATCAGCAGGTCGCAGAGCTTTTTGGGGCCGATGGGCTCGGTCTCGACCGCAGTGGACAACACCTTTTTGCCGGTGATGCTCTCTGCCTGTTTAACCATCTGCGCGGCTGTTCCGAAGCGCGTGTCGGTAGAGCGGGCGTTTTCGCTCATTATCGGCAGCACGTCATAGCCCAGCTCGGTCAGCGCGCGCATTTGTTCAAATGCCTTTGAAAAGGTGCAAAAGGAACCGCACATGGCAAATCCTATGGTTGCTTTTGTCACCGATTTACCTCCTCGATGATAGAAAAAACTGTTTTTTTGATTATCTCACCCGCGGTTTTCGGGGCGCATTTGCCGGGCAGCGACAACGCGCGAAAGGCGTCGATGCCCAAGGCGCGGGCGCTCTCAAAATCCACGCCTCCCGGAAGGGAAGCCAAGTCTATAAGCAGGGTGGCTTTATCGGTGTTGCCAAGCAGCTTCTCGTCAAAAATAAGCGCCGGCACGGTGTTGAAAACCAGATCGTAGCCGTGCACCACCGACAGCGCGGCGGTGTTTTTTGCGCGGTAGCCCAGCGCCTCGATATAGGCGAAGTCCGACGGCCTGCGCGCGCAGACAGTCACCGAGCTGCCCAGCGCCTTCAGCATTTTGGAGAGTATCTTGCCTATCCTGCCAAAGCCCACCACCAGCGAACGGCTGCCCGCCACGGTGCCCTCGAACTCTCGCATGGCAAGCTCCAGCGCGCCCTCCGCGGTGGGCACCGCGTTGAGTATGGCAAAATCGTCGCGGGCGGCGTAGTCGAATACCTGCGCCTGCGAGAGCATGGGATAGGCGCGCACCAGCCTGTCGCGCTGAGAGGCAAACACCGGCTTTTCGCACATCAGCGCCTGCGCCGCCTCCGAAAAATATATGGGCTTATCCGAGAGCGGAGCGTTGAGGCTTTTGTCGGCGCGCACGCCCGGCAGCGGCAGAATGATGGCGTCGCTGTAGCGCAAAGCCGTGTCCATGTC
Source organism: uncultured Ruminococcus sp. (assembly GCA_902794395.1). Lineage (GTDB taxonomy): Bacteria > Bacillota > Clostridia > Oscillospirales > Acutalibacteraceae > Ruminococcoides. Next base: position 175,469 of record CADBHB010000001.1, on the reverse strand, counting down.
GGACAAACACCCAAAGCCCTGACCGCGCAGTCCGTCAAAGCCCGCCAAAAGCACATTATACCCGTCGCCGAGCAGCGACTCCGCCAGAAAAAGCTGGCGCTTGTCGCCGCCGACGATACCGAAATTCTTGATTTGACACATAAAAAACACCCGCCGTGCAATAGACTTGATACTCTATCCTATGCGGGCGGACGGTTTTGGTGAAGGCGCCGCGCCAAGCTGCCTGCGCCCATATGCAAAACAGGCTGCCGATGGGCAGCCTGCTTCGCGATTGTGTGTTTTATGAAAATGAATGCTCCAATAACGCAATCATTTTGCCGAAATTAATAAAGGCGGAAGCAACCTCAATATATAGTGTTTGCTTCTTTCTTTTTGTATATTATACAATAAATAAGGGGTTTTTTCAAGTGTAAGAAGTGCATTTTGTCCTATCTTTACAGGGAAAATGACGATTTGCACAATAAATATCGACAATGTTTGTGCAACTTTTTTTGGGGTTTTTCGTATTTCGCTTCCATTCGCAAAAAATCAAAAAATGAAATTTGACAATAGTGACAAAACCATTTTCAGATCGGCGCAAGCTTTTATTTGGCTTTTTGTGAGAAAACCAATGCTTTTTTGTCCCCTTGCACCCAGTATGATGAAATCCGCGCGTTATCAAAATCGGCGTTTTTGCGGTAAGCATTGTCCTGACAATGGGACTTTGGTAGGATTTTGCACAGAGCCGCAAACAATATCGAACATTCGTTTGATTTATGCGAAAAGATGTGATATAATAGAATCAGGATAAAAAATCCTGTTGAGGTCCGCCCCGCCTCAACGCAAGCAAACCCACAGACGAATGTATGAAAGGAAAAGTAATGAATTATCTGGAATGGTCACAGGAATACACACAGACCGCGCAGGAAATGGACACGGTGGTGCAGCGGCTGAAAAAGAAACGCTCCCGCGCCGGAGAGTCGGAAAAGCGGGAGCTAAACGACAGGATTTCCATGTACCGAAGCTGCCGCAACGAATGTCTTGACATAGCCCGCAGGCTTATGGAACGCCACAGAGGTGCCGCCTGATGAAAACGAAAATGATACACAGGAACGCCGACAACGAGGGCTTTTTCGACTATCATATCGCCCTGCAGCCGAAGGGCACCAACGCGTTGAAGCTTGAGAAGATGAAAAAAATGCTGCTCGACGTCATCCAAACGGAACTGACGCCGCAGCAGCGGTTTTGCGTGGTAGGGCATTTGATGTACGGCATGAAGCAAAAGGACATAGCCTCGGAGCTGGGCATAAGCTGCTCCACGGTGTCGCGCCACATAGCAGCGGGCAAGCGGAAGCTAAAGCTCGCCGCAAAGCATTTTGAAAGCGCGGCATGAATAGGTGAATTGTGAATGGTGGATAGTGAATAACGAAGCTCCGTTTCCGGCGCATTATTCGTTTTTCATTATTCACTGTTCTTTTTTCTCCGCCCATATGGGTGGAGATCGTTCTGCCCCTACGTGTTCTCGGAGAGCACGCAATAAAACAGCACACGTTTTCAATTAATACGTAGGGGCGCTCCCATGTGTGCGCCCGAGACGGTATCGGTAAAGCCGTAAACAAAAAGCGCCCTCGGCGCTTTTTGATTTATACACGATTCGGTTTTGATATTGGTGCAAACGGCTGAAAATAATCAACCATCCGAGGCTAGCTCTCTGAGCTGGCGGCTGTTTTCGCGCTCCAAAACGTCGCAGACAGCCATTTTGCGGATGATGTTTTTGACAGTCAGGTCAAGCCCCGTGCCCTCGCTGTAGTCGGCGGGATAGATAAAATCTACCCTGTCCTTTTTAAGCAGCTCCTCCACCTTGGCGTCACGCTTTTGGTAAACCGCTATGGAATAGCCGCCGTATGCCTTCATCATCTTCATGCAGGGCACATCCGACAGTCCGTCGCCTATGTATATCATATTAGTGAAGGGGACGCGCTTGCTGTCCTCGGGCATAGAGCGGTTGAGGTCGAGGTCGTTGGCGACGTCGAGCACGCCCTTGTTGATGCGGTATACGAACTGGGTCTTGTTGGTGTAGTTTACGTCGGTCTTCGGCCACACCGCGCCGCCGTTCTCGTCGTAGAGGAACTCGCAGGCAAATATGCTTTTAAAGCTGCCGGCTATCGAGGTGCCCTCGATTATCTCCTTCATGCCCGACGAGATGATATAATGCTCTATCTGTACGTTATTGTCTTTTCCAAAGGCGTTTATCCGTTCAAACCAGGATTCCACTCCCTTGAACAGCTCCACGTTCCTGCCGTTGCTAACAAGGCTTTCGCGCAGTATGGGCACGCCCCTGTCCTTGGAGATCTTCACCATAGCGTACATATAGGCAAGCACCGAGTCCATGTGCTCGCGCTGCCACATCTCGTTGGTGGTCTCCCAAAAGGCGCGCTCGGTCATACCCAAGCTGGGAATAAAGCTGTAGTCCTGCATATCCTTGGTACACAGGGTCCGGTCAAAGTCGTACATCAGCGCGACTATCGGGGTTTCGGTCATTTATATCTCCGCACCTTACAATGTAATTATCTCTATACTTTTTATGACGACAGGCTTTTCGGGCACGCCGTCGCTGTCTGTTTTTGCCGAAGCTATCTTGTCAGCTACCTCCATGCCCTCTGTTACCTGCGCAAACACGGTATTGCCCCTGTCGGCGGCGTTGAAGGCGCCGTCATACTCGGGGTTGCCGCCGTTTTGCACATACAGCAGCTTTACCTCGGCAGGTACATCGTCGGGCGGCAAAAACGCGTCGCCGTTCTCCTCGATATAGGCGGACAAAAGAGTGGAGTCCTTATAGCTGTCGAGCCTGTCGGCTATGGCGTCCCAGGCGGTCTGATAGGCGTTCCAACCGCCGCCCTCGGCAAAAGCCTCGGCTGTGGTCTGATTGATAAAGAAGCAGCTTCCGTTGGAGTCCTTGGCGGTGTTGACCATTGACACCGCGCCGCGGATATTGAACAGCGAGTCGCAGAACTCGTCCTCAAAGGCGCCGCCGAAGGAGCTGCTGCCGCTGGCGCTGCTATCCTCGCCGCCGCAGTAGCCGCCGGAGATCCTTTTGCCGCTGTCAACGCGGTAAAAGGTGGTGTTGTTGTATTTGCCGCTTTGAGCAAGGGTGATGAAATTAGTCACGGTTTTGGGCGCCTGGTCGGGAAACAGCCTGAGTGTTATGTCGCCCTCGGTGGTATGGATAACCGCCACGGTGTCGCCCTGCGCGGGAGGTTCAAGCTGAAAGCCTGCCTCGTTTTGAGCATCGTGCATAACCTGCGGGAACACGTCCACCGTCCCGGGGTCGATGCCCAGCGCCGTCAGACCCGCGAGCGTCTGAGGCTCGTCGGCAGTCGCGGCAGCGCCGCTGCTCTGGGTTTTGTTTTCTTTCTTTTCGGCGGGCGAAGCTCCCGCGCAGCCCGCCGGCAGCGCCGCGAGCAGCGTTATCGCCAGCGTCAAAGCTATGAGTGCCTTACAATTATGCTTCATAAAAATTGTCCTTTCGGATATTATTTATGGGACCGCCGACCGTTTTGCGCCCCGCGGCGCGACCGGCGCATCCTCAACGCGACACCGCGCACGGTTCCGCGGCGCCGCCTTAAAACACACATCTAAAACACACGGGCATATTATAACATATTTTGTGCAAAATTGCAAGTCGCCCGTTTTTGCGCCGCCCGCAGCGCCCCGAACGACCGCGCCGCTTTCTTGCAGCGGCGACTCGCGGCGCTAAACGCTCCTTGTGTAAAACAGCTAAAAACTATAGTCAATAATCTACTTGCCCCGTTATTCTTGATATGATATAATGTAGTTGAAGTTATAAACAAATGTTTTTTCTACGCAAAAATTACAAAGGAGGCTTTTTATGAGATCATACGTCAAACGTTCACTAGCCGTTATCCTCGCGGTCATTTTGTCGGCTGTCCTTCCCTTCGCGGCTTCGGCGGCGGAAATAACGGCAAAGCCTGCCGGCGCCTCAAGCGGCACCACAGGCGACTGCACTTGGACGCTGGGAGACGACGGCTTGCTGACGATCAGCGGCAGCGGAGAAATGGAAAACTACAGCGAATACGACGAGACCCCCTGGGGCACCGATATTTCGTCCGTCGTCATCGAAGAAGGCGTTACCTCTGTCGGTGATTACGCGTTTTACGAGTCCGCCTGTACCTCTGTCACCCTTCCCGAAAGTCTGGAATATATCGGAATTTACGCATTTTTCCGCTCTGCCTGTTCCGGCAGCATCACTATTCCCGAAAACGTTGAAAGAATATCATCATACGCGTTTGGCTATACCGCGCTGACCGGCGTTACCATAATCAACGGCGCGACGTTGGTCGATTCCGGAGCTTTTTATTACTGCTCCGACCTCAGCGTTATCAACATTCCGGACGATATGCTGGACATAAGCTATTATGCGTTTGACAATACGGCGTACGTCAACAACGCGCCCGACGGCGTTGTGTATGTGGGTAAAATCGCCTATGAGTACAAGGGCACCGTTCCCGAAAACACAGACCTGGTTATCCGCGAAGGCACCGTATCTATCAACACGAACGCTTTTTCAGGCAGTCGCAATTTCAGGAGTCTCACCCTGCCCGGCAGCGTTAAGTACATTGGATTTATGGCGTTTTACAACTGCTCGGGTCTTACCGACATATACTTTTCGGAAGGACTTGAGACGATAGACAGCACGGCGTTTTCCAACTGCACCTCGCTTACGGCGCTCGACTTCCCCGAATCTCTGAAAATGATAGGCTATCACGCTTTTTACGGCTGCACCGCCCTGGCTGACTTAGACTTCCCCGACGGCTTGTCGGACATCCGCAGCGAGACGTTCACCAATACGGCATGGCTGAACGCTCAGCCCGACGGAATGATATATGCCGGTAATGTAGCGCTGCTTTACAAAAACAAAAACGCCATGCCCGCAGGTACGACTATAGTATTGCGCGACGGCACTCTGGGCATAGCGGGCGGCGCGTTTTACGCCTGCTCGCGTTTGTCGGGAATAACCATCCCCGACGGCGTTACCACTATTTCCACCAGCGCGTTTTCGGACTGCACCGCACTGACCTCCGTTGTTATCCCCGACAGCGTGACGTCATTGGGAGACTTCGCATTTAACAACTGCTCGGCTATGACCGAGGCGGTAATAGGCAACGGCGTTACACGCACAGGTCTTGCCTCGTTCATAAGCTGCAAAAGCCTTGAAAAGCTCTCGCTCGGAAGCGGCTTGACCGAAATAGAAAACAACGCGTTCTTCGACTGTCCCGCTCTGACCGCCGTAGTCATCCCCGACACTGTCACCGCGATAGGCATAGAAGCGCTGGGGTATTATGGGGTTGAGGAGGATGAATACAACATTACTTCGGAAAAGGTAGAGGACTTCACCATCATAGGAAGCCACGGCAGCGCCGCTGAGTCTTATGCCCTTGAAAATGGATTCCTTTTCGCCGTGCCCGAATGGGGCGACGCCTCCGGCGACGGAAAGATAAACGTACTTGACGTGACCGCGATACAGCGGCATCTGGCTGAAATTGAGGAGCTGAGCGTGTTGCAGGCAGCTTGCGCCGACGTAAACCGCGACAAAGCCGTGATGGTAGACGACATTACAGTGCTGATGATGTACCTTGCCGAGTTTGATATAACCTATATCGCGTAACACCTTATAAACCCCGACTCCCTCCCGACCGTGATGATCGAGAGGGAGTTTTTTTGCCGCTGCCGGCTGTTCATATTATATGTCATAAACCCGCGCCGCCCTTCATACACTTCTTTGAAGACAGTTAACGGAGGTCATAAAATGTCAGAATACCTACCCGAAGGAAAGCGTCTGGACACACGGGAAAACCAAGCCATCCTGCAAAGCGAGCGCCGCCTGCGCGAAGCCATGGAGCACCGCACTATTCTGGAGGCGCGAGCCGCCGTCTGCGACGCGCGGCACGATCTTCATGTAGATCTGGGCGGCATAAAGGGACTTATACCGCGCGAGGAGGGCGCTTTGGGCATCCGCGAGGGGTACGTGCGCGACATAGCGGTAATTTCGCGGGTCAACCGCCCGGTATGCTTCACCGTAACCGCGATCACCACCGACGCCGACGGCGCGCCGCTGGTGCTGCTCTCGCGCGCAGAGGCACAGCGCCTGTGCATGGAAAACTACATTTCAAAGCTGCGCCGCGGCGACGTAACGCCCGCGCGCGTTACACATCTGGAAAACTTCGGCGCCTTTGCCGATATTGGCTGCGGCATAGCCGCGCTGCTGCCGATAGACTCCATCTCCGTTTCGCGCATAGAGCACCCCGGGGAGAGGTTCAGCGTGGGAATGGACATCAAAGCTATCATAAAATCCATTGAAAACGGCAGGGTCAGCCTTAGCCACAAGGAGCTGCTGGGCACCTGGGAGGAAAACGCCGCGCGGTTTCGCGCCGGAGAGACCGTGGCGGGCGTGGTGCGCAGCGTAGAGAATTACGGCGCCTTTGTAGAGCTTAGCCCCAATTTGGCGGGGCTTGCCGAAACCAAGGAGGGCGTGCGCGCGGGTCAGCAGGCAAGCGTGTTTATAAAGAGCATTATACCCGAAAAAATGAAGATAAAGCTGATAATAATAGACGCCTTTGAAGGCAGCCGCCGACCCAAGCCGCCCGTATACTTCACCGAAGCTGCCCACATAGACCGCTTCCGCTACTCGCCCGCCTGCTGTCCCAAGCTTGTGGAGAGCGATTTTTCCTGCGGCTGACAGGCAGGTTGTATTTGACACAAAAACCTCCTTATGGTATCATTTAGGTGAGGAGTGATACTATGGAAGCAGTCATCATCGCCATCGGCGCCGTCACCTTTGCGGTAGCGCTGATAACGTTGATTATTATTCTGTTAGGGAAAAATAAAGCAGACAACACCGACGAGCTGATCTCAGCGGTGCGGCAGGAAATATCCGCTCAGCAGAGCGAGCTGCGCCGCGAGCTGACCGCGCAGACCCAGACCAGCGTAAAAAACATGGGCGATATGCTGCTGGAGAACCAGCGCGGCGCCTCGCATCACCAAAGCGACAAGCTGAACAGCCTTGAGGAGCGGATGAAGACCTTTTCGCTGCAAAGCGAGCAAAAGCTTGAAAACATACGCCAAGCCGTTGACAGACAGCTATCGGACAGCCGCGAAACCATGGAAAAGCGGCTGGACGCCATGCAGCGCGACAACAACCTCAAGCTGGAGGAGATGCGCAAGACCGTTGACGAGCGTTTGGAAAAGTCGCTTGAGGACAAGATGAACAAGAGCTTTGCCCTGGTGAGCCAGCGGCTGGAGCAGGTGTACAAGGGACTGGGCGAAATGCAGACCCTGGCAACGGGCGTGGGCGATTTGAAAAAGGTGCTGTCCAACGTCAAAACGCGCGGCATCCTCGGAGAGATACAGCTTGGCAGCATACTCAGCGAGATACTCTCGCCCGAGCAGTACGCCGAAAATGTCGCGACCAAAAAAGGATCTAAAAACGTGGTGGAATTTGCGGTAAAGCTGCCCGCTAAGGACGACGGCTTTATCTGGCTGCCGATAGACTCAAAGTTCCCCGGCGACACCTACGCCGCCCTGCGCGAGGCTATAGAGGAGGGCGACAAGGCAAACATCGACCTCTGCGCCAAGACGCTTATAACCACAATAAAAAACGAAGCCAAGGACATAAGCGGCAAGTACATCGATCCGCCTAACACCACCGAATTCGCGATAATGTTCCTGCCCTTTGAAGGGCTGTACAGCGAGGTGGTAAACCGAGGCATGGTAGAGGTGCTGCAGCGCGACTACAAGGTGAATATCGCGGGACCCAGCACCATGGCGGCGCTGCTCAACTCCATACAGATGGGCTTTAAGACCCTTGCCGTGCAGAAGCGCAGCGCCGAGGTTTGGCAGGTGCTGGGCAGTGTTAAAAAGGAATTTGACACCTTTGCAAAGGTGCTTGAGAACACCCAAAAGCGGCTTGACCAGGCAAACAAGGAGCTGGACACCCTGGTAGGCGTGCGCACCCGTCAAATTCAGCGCAGGCTAAAGGACGTTGAGACCCCACCGGAGCTGCTGCCCGAGGAAACCGAAGCTTGAAACAAATAAGGAGTCGGCTAAAACTCTTTCGAGTTTAGCCGGCTCCTTGGTTATTTTGTGAACAAATCAGCGCTGCTCAGGCGGCTAAAACTCCGCAAGTATGCGCTGCAAAGCGGTGATGTCGCGCACATCGCGCTCGCCGTTTTTGTCGATGTCGCTGAGATACTGCACGCTCTCGGCGCCGCGGTTTTTGTATCCTACCGCCTCTACCCCGTCTTTCTCGGGATAATCCTGTACCTCCGCCAAACAGCGCTGCATGTCGGTGATGTCGTTTACATTCACCCTGCGGTCGCCGTTGAGATCGCCGATCTTTTCGCCGACGCCCGGGCTGTTCAACGCCTCGATCAGACCGTTGAACCGTCCGATCAGCGAGGCTCTCAATTCATAATACACTCCCCTGCCGACGTCATAGACCGCGTAGCCGTTGCCGAATGGCTCGTATATGCCCTCGGTGCGCAGCACGGTGTTGCCGATCTTCTCGTAGGTGCCGCCCTCGGGGTAGCGGAACCAGGTTTCGCCCCGAACCAGCACCCAGTCTGTTTGTCCCGCGTTTTCGTGATAATAGAGCTCGTCGTAGCATTTCACCGCGTTCGCCTCGCCGTACTCAAATACATATGAGCCCACAGCCTTGCGCAAAAACTGCTCCTTATAGCGGAGGTCGTCGCCGTAGTGCGTTTCACCTACGCGCTGTCCTATGCAAAACCGATCGAGCACGTTTTGCAGGTCGGGATAATCGTTCTCGTCCGTTATCTCGTCAAAGCCGAAAAAGCGCTCCTGCGCAGCGTCGTAAATGCCGTAGCCATAGTGGAAGGGCGGCGCGTCGTCGTTATGCGCGAAGGCTCTGCCGAAGTGGATGTCCTGAATGAGCACCTCGCAGGCACAGCCGAAATCCGCTTCGATAAGCGCCCAGTCGGTGACGCCGTCCGTTGTGTGATAATACAGCTCGTTATAGGTCATATACTCGGCGTCCGTCACCGACGGTGTCTCGCCGTTATAGTACTGACGAAGGAACTGACGGTAATATCTGCCGTCTGTCTGCGCCGCGTTCACGGGAAACGCGAAAACACAGAGCAGCAGAGCGAAGGTCAAAGCTATCGCCAATGCTTTTTTCATGGGAATACCTCCTTTAGATATAGAATATGAATGATGAATCCTCAAACAACGCCGCGTAAAACTCCTGTCGGTTGCCGCGGCTGTCAGTCACCTCTACGATGTAGTAATCGCCGGCAAGCTCCACACCGACGCGTAAGGGGTCTAACACCGCTGTTTTTTCGGCTTTTTCCGCGCTCCATCCGTCGGAAACCATGGTAAGCGCCGTCGGGAATGTGTACGGAAGCCCCTCCTCTGTCATGGGGATGATGCGCACATGCACCGTGCCGTCCTGATAAAACGGGCTGTTCACCGGGCACATAAGGGTCAGCGTGCCGCAATAAACGCCGTCAGGAACTTCAACTGCGGGCTTGTCTTCAGTTGCGGGCTGCACCTCGGTCACGGGCTCCGTAGCCTGTTCGGTGACGGGAGCGGTCGTCTGCTGTGTCGGCGCGGCTTGAGTGAGCGGCTGAGGATCGGACGCGCCTGAGGCGGCGGTACTTTCCGCAGCGGACGCGCCTGTATAGGGAGCGGCGGTCGGCTTCGGCACGGTCTGCACCGAAGCGGGCAGACCGGACGCGACGGTTTCGCCTTCGGGGGCGGTCGCAGCGGCAGTCCCCGTGCAGACGGGCGCGGTACCGCCCTCGGCAGCAGTCGCCGCAGCGATTCCTGTTGTCCCGACGCTCTCCTCCGCCGCTACTGTGACAGAGGGCGGAGCGGTAAGGCTTTCGGGAGCGACGGGCGGCTTTGCGCCGAACTGATACCGCAGCGTAAGCACAACGGCGGCTGTTATCACCAGAGCCGCCGCCGCGCCGATGACCGCAGGACGAAGGAAAAACAGAGGTGCTTTTTTCTTATTTGGAATTTTCAAGGCTTTATCTATCCATTCCTCGGGGGTTTTGAGTTGTTTGTACTGAGAAAAGTCAGACTCTTTCAACGCTCCTCACCTCCGTAAATGGATCTAATTATTTCTCTTCCGCGTTTCAGCAGAGATTTGACTGTGTTTTCTTTTTTGTTGAGAATAACAGCTATCTCCTTCACCTTGTACTGCTCGCAGTAATAGAGGTAGAGCACGTCCCGATAAGGAGAGGGAGTACGGGACAGCGCCCACGACATATCGCTGCGGTCAAAGGCAAAATCCACGCTTTCCTCGCGGAAGGCTTCGCCGACCGCCGCGCGGCGGTTTTTGCGCATATAATCGGCACATTCGTTGACAGCCACACGGATAAGCCACGCCTTTAAGTGCTCCTCGCTGTCAAAGTCGGGGGACTTGAACCACAGCTTGGAAAAGGTGTTTTGGAAGCAGTCCTCGGCGTCCGCCGTGTTTTGCAGGCGCATGACGCACACGCCCGTAACGGTGTCGGCATACTTCCGCACAGCCTGTTCAAAACTCAAGTCCGCAAAACGCCGTTCGCTCTTCACCTGTCCCCCTCCTTTGTTAATAATACGTTTTCAAAAGCCGTTTTGGTTGCACGCGCCGACGGGCGCGGGTTCCATCCTGCTCTTTTAAGGCAATACCGCACAATTCAGGTGTGCGGATTGCGAAGTAAGATTTTTCGTCAGGGTGCACAAACAAATTGAGGTAAGGTTGAGGTAAGGCTGACGCCTTGCCGAGATTTTTTGGGCAGGCTGACGGAACAATATTCAAGCAAGGCGTGCGCCGCGAATTGTGCGGTGTTGCCTAAAGAAAACCGGCAGAGCGTTTTGCTCTGCCGGCTGCCGACTGCCCAAAGGCAGCGAATATCAGTCGTGGATTAAACCCTCGCGGGGTCGAAACGCTCGCGCAGGGTGAATTATGTACAGCTTTTCGTGCTGTCGATCAATACCCCGCGAGCAGATCGCTCATATCATACATACCGGCGCCCTGCTTGGCGAGGAATACCGCGGCGTTTACCGCTCCCGCGGCGAACACCTGCTTGGACTGCGCCTGATGGGTGACGGTGACAACCTCGTCAAGTCCCGCGAAGATGACCTCGTGCTCGCCGACGATGGTGCCGCCCCTGACCGAATGGATGCCGATCTCGTTTTTTGCGCGGCGCTTGCGGTAGGCGTGCCTGTCGTAGACGTACTGAGGCTCCTGCTCCAGCGTGTCCGAGATAGCGTCGGCTATCATAAGCGCGGTGCCGCTGGGCGCGTCCACCTTGAGGTTGTGGTGCTTTTCGACGATCTCTATATCAAAGGTGTTGCCCAGCACCTTAGCCGCCTGCTTGGCAAGCTCGATGAGCAGGTTGATGCCCAGCGACATGTTGCCCGAATAGAACACGGCGATCTCCTTTGCCGCCTGCTTTATGGCTTCGATCTGTTCAGCCGAATAGCCCGTGGTGCAGATAACGCAGGGCACGCTGTTTTTAAGCGCGTAGCCGAGCATGCCGTCCAGAGCGGCGGGATTTGAAAAGTCGATGATGACGTCGGGCTTGTCCGCCGCCTCGTCAAAGCTTTTATACACGGGAAAATCGTGCTTGCTTGTCCCAAACGCATCCACGCCGAACAGCGTTTGGCAATCCTGATGTACCGCGACGGCCTCGGCGACATAGCCGCCCATTTTGCCGTTGCAGCCGACTATTGCTATTTTTGTCATATTATTTCCCCCTTTTCTATTGACAAAGGGCGGGCAAAGCCCGCCCATCTCTTTATCTTTAATACTCTGTGCTCAACGGACGTACTTATCCAGCAAATCGTACTTTGCCAGGCAGTCCTTGAGGTTGTGGTAGCCCGCTACGCTCATGGGCACCAGCGGCAGCCTGCACTCGCCCGCCTCAAAGCCGAAGAGATTCATAGCGGTCTTGACGGGGATCGGGTTGACGTCGCTGAACATGATGTTCATCAGCTCGATATAGTGGAAGTGCAGCTTCTGCGCCTGAGCGAAGTCGTTTTCAAGGCAAAGGCGGCAGATCTCGTGCATCTCTACGGGACAGATGTTCGCGAATACGGAGATAACGCCCAGAGCGCCCAGCGACATGAAGGGCACGGTCTGATCGTCGTTGCCCGAATAAATATCGAGCTTGTCGCCACAGAGCGAGCGGATGAGCGCCACCTGCGAAATATCGCCGCTGGCTTCCTTAGCCGCAACGATGTTGGGGTGCTTGCACAGCTCGGCGTAGGTCTTGGGCTGGATGTTGCAGCCGGTGCGCGAGGGCACGTTGTAAAGGATAACAGGCAGGTCAACGGAATCGGCGATAACGTTGAAGTGCTTTACCAGACCCGCCTGTGAGGTCTTGTTGTAGTAAGGCGTAACGGTCAGCAGCGCGTCGATGCCGTATTTCTGTGCCGCCTGCGACAGCATAACAGCCGTGGAGGTGTCGTTGCTGCCGGTTCCGGCGATAACGGGGATCCTGCCGTTGATCTTCTCAGCCACAAAGGACAGCACCTCGCAGTGCTCCTTCTCCGATAAGGTAGCGGCTTCACCTGTGGTTCCGCAGGCGATGATCGCGTCGGTTTTGTTCGCGACATGAAACTCCAGCAGATCCGCCAGCGCGTTATAGTTGACGGAACCGTCCGAGTTCATGGGGGTTATGAGTGCAACGCCCGAACCTGTAAAAATGTGGTTAGCCATAATATGCCTCCGTATATATCAAAATGATTTACAGTTAAATTTATATCAGTGCCGAGCGGCAAAGCCTAAACGCGGCTTGCTCTCAGCTTTAAGCCCTCAGCTCAGTCCATATATCCTTCCGCGCACAGCAGCTCGGCAAGCAGCACCGCGCCGCCGGCAGCGCCCCTGAGGGTGTTGTGGGACATGCAGACGAACTTGTAGTCGTACTGGGTGTCCTCTCTGAGTCTGCCTACGGATACCGCCATGCCGTTCTCAAGATTCCTCTCGGACTTGATCTGAGGACGGTCGGGCTCGGTGAAGTAGTGCAGGAAGTGCTTGGGCGCGCTGGGAAGCTCAAGCTCCTGAGCTCTGCCCTGATAGTTCTCCCAAACGCTGATGATCTCCTCTACGCTCGGCTTCTTGACGCCTTCCTTGAAGGACATGAACACCGCCGCGGTGTGACCGTCCGAAACGGGCACGCGCAGGCACTGTGAGGTGATGGCGATGTCGTCGGTGAGAACGATCTCGTCATTCTCTATGTGACCCCAGATCTTGAGGGGCTCGCGCTCGGATTTCTCCTCCTCGCCGCCGATGTAGGGAATGAGGTTGTCGACCATCTCGGGCCAGGTCTTGAAGGTCTTGCCCGCGCCGGAAATAGCCTGATAGGTGCAGGCGAGCACCTTGTCTACGCCCAGAGCCTTGAGCGGATGGATGGCGGGCACATAGCTCTGCAAGGAGCAGTTGGACTTGACCGCCACAAAGCCTCTCTTGGTGCCCAGACGCTTTCTCTGAGACTCGATGATCTTGATGTGATCCGCGTTGATCTCGGGGATCACCATGGGAACGTCGGGGGTGAAGCGGTGAGCCGAGTTGTTGGAAACGATGGGACACTCAGCCTTGGCGTATTTTTCCTCAAGCGCACGGATCTCGTCCTTCTTCATGTTGACGGCGCAGAAGCAGAAGTCCACCTTAGAGGCTACCTCCTCCACGTTCTCCGCGTCCATGATGACCATATCCCTGTACTTCTCGGGAAGCTGAGTTGCCATGTGCCATCTGCCCTCGACAACGTCACCGTATTTTTTGCCCGCGCTTCTGGAGCTGGCCGCCAGCGCGGTGACCTCAAACCAGGGGTGGTTCTCAAGTAAAAGCGCAAAGCGCTGTCCTACCATACCCGTAGCGCCGATGATTCCGACATTAAACTTTCTCACTGCTGATTCCTCCGATTGAAACAAATTTTAAAAAACGGTTGCCAACTCTGAAAAAATAGTCTATGATAGATAGAGCATTAAAACTGCACCGCAACCGCAAGATGTAGGATGATTTCCAAATTACCCTACTATATACTATAGCATTTTCAAAGATTATTGTCAATTATTTATCAATAATTAGTGAGAGTTTTGAAAGGAATTTTTATGAAGACCAGCGATTTTTATTATGATTTGCCAAAGGAGCTTATCGCGCAGACGCCCGTGGAGCCCAGAGACAGGTCGCGGCTGCTGCTGATGGACCGCCGTACGGGCGACATCACCCACAAGCACTTCTTTGATATTATCGACTGCCTCAACGAGGGCGACCTGCTGGTCGCCAACGATTCCCGCGTGCTGCCCGCCCGCATTTACGGCATTAAGGACGAAACCGGTGCGCGCGTGGAATTTCTTCTGCTGCGGCAAATCAGCGGCAACCGCTGGGAGACCCTCTGCAAGCCCGGCAAAAAAGCCCGCGAGGGCGCCGGCTTCACCTTCGGCGACGGGCTGCTGAGAGCCATGGTGGCCGAGGTGCGCGACGACGGCAACCGCGTGGTGGACTTCGACTGCGACGAGAATTTCTTCTCGACCCTCGACAAGATAGGACAGATGCCGCTGCCGCCGTACATCACCGAGGAGCTTAAGGACAAGGAGCGCTACCAGACCGTATACAGCCACGAGCCCGGCTCAGCCGCCGCCCCCACCGCGGGGCTGCACTTCACCGAGGAGCTGATGGACAGGATACGCGCAAAAGGGGTAAACATCGCCTACGTCACCCTGCACGTGGGTCTGGGCACCTTCCGCCCCGTAAAGGTGGACGACGTTACCAAGCACAAGATGCACAGCGAGCACTACGAGATACCCGCCGAGACCGCCCGTCTGATAAACGAAACCAAGCGAAACGGCGGCAGAGTAATAGCCGTAGGCACCACCTCCTGCCGCACGCTGGAGAGCGTGGCGACGCAGTTCGGAAAGATAATGCCCTGCGAGGGCTTTACGGACATCTTCATCTACCCGGGCTACGAGTTCAAGGTGCTGGACGGGCTTATCACCAACTTCCACCTGCCCGAGAGCACCCTGATAATGCTGGTTTCAGCCTTCGCGGGCTACGACAACGTAATGAACGCCTATCAAATTGCCGTAAAAGAAAAATACCGCTTTTTCAGCTTTGGAGACGCCATGTGCATTTTATAGATATTGCACAATAGTCATGTTGTCTATATTTGTTGATTGTTTATATTTACTGTTCAGAAAGTCAGATTATTCTGTTTTTTTACCGTTTGGTAACGCTTCTTTAGCTTTGGGTCTTTTTCAATTCAGATTAAATAAGGTCTTGACAATATGTTATATATCACATATAATATAGTTAAGAAAACACAATTCAAGGGGAATTATTTTGGAAGAATATGAGATCATATTTTATGATAGACCCGACGGCAAGGAACCTGCTATGGATTTTATCAAGTCTTTAGATGATAAGATGCGAGCAAAAATTCTCAGTTTGCTTGAACTGTTATCAATAAATGGTTCAAAATTCAGAGAACCTTACTCAAAGCATCTCGTGGACGGTATTTTTGAATTACGTGCAAAAGTCGGTTCAAATATATCGCGGGTACTTTATTTCTTTGTGGTTGGAAAAAGAATAGTAATCACAAATGGATTTGTGAAGAAAACGCAGAAAACTCCAAAAAGCGAAATTGAGCTTGCGAAAAAATATCGAAACGAGTTTCTGAACAGGGAGGTAAACTAAATATGACAACTTTCAAGGACTTTTTAAACGAACAGTTAAAGGATCCGAATTTCAAAAAAGAATATGACGCGCTGCGTCCCGAAATGGCTATTATTCAGGCAATGATCGACGCGAGAGAAAAAACAGGTATGACGCAGAAGGAATTGTCTGAAAAAACCGGCATCACCCAAGCTGACATCAGCAGACTTGAAAACGGTAACGCTAATCCCTCACTGAAAACCTTACAGCGTCTTGCCGAAGGGATGGGCATGACCTTGAAACTTGAATTTGTTCCTGCCGGATAAACATCAAACATTAGGTGCAGATATTTTTCTGCGCCTTTTTCAATATGTATGATTTTGGAAACAAAAATACTGCCATTTCCCGTAATTATCCTGCGTCCCGTAAGCACCTGAGATACCATGTGCATTTTATAGCTAAGACATGCGCATAATATATTGACAACCGTAGCGAAACGAGATATAATGATAGTATAAGAAAAAGGAGTTGATACCATGGCAAAGGTCAGTACAAATATAAGCATAGATGCAGATATAAAAAAACAGGCGCAGGAGCTTTTTGCCGAGCTCGGCATGGACTTATCAACTGCGATAAATGTGTTTTTAAGGCAGGCGCTGAGACAGCACTCGATACCTTTTGAAATCACTGCCGACGTTCCTAATGATGAAACGATCAAAGCTATCGAAAACGCAAGAAACGGCGTTGGATTAAGCAAAGGTTTTCACAGTGTCGCGGAACTGATGGAGGATCTTTATGCTGACGATTAAATACGAATCCACATTTAAAAAGGATTTCAAGCGCGTCGTCAAGCGAGGTTATCAAATCTCACTGATGGAAACCGTTATTGATATGTTAGCAAACGAGATTCCGCTGCCGCCGAAATATAAAGACCACCCGCTGGCGGGTAATTACGCCGACTGTCGTGAATGTCACATTACTCCGGATTGGTTGTTGATATACCGAAAAAACGATAAGGAATTGATATTGACCCTGACAAGGACCGGCACCCACAGCGATTTGTTTTGAGCGGCGTATCATTGCGCCGCTTTTATCCTGCGTTACGCAGTCATCGGAGACGCCATGTTTATTTCTTAGGAGGAATTATAATGAGTGAAAGAGATTACGCAAAAAGCATAATAGACATTATCCCCGAGGAGCATTTGGGGGAGGTCATCGAATACATGCTGAGTTTGTCAGACAGCGAATACGATGAAGAAAAGTTTAAGCTGGTATCAAAACATATTCTGGAAAAATACCATACGGCATTTGAGGAGCTCGCAAAATGATAAAATTCAGTCAGGAAAAGGTTTTGATTTTACATCAACTTATCGCACAGGAAAACCGGCGGCGACGCGGGATTGAGAGATTTGGGGCTGCTGGAGAGCGCGTTGGAGTCTGCTTATCAGACCTTTGACGGAGCGGAGCTGTTCCCTCAAAAGAGGAGAAAGCCGCTAAACTCGGTTTCTCCTTGATAACCAACCACGCGTTTGTCGACGGAAACAAGCGCATCGGCATGTATGTAATGCTGGCATTTTTGGAAATGAACGGTATCCATATCTCCCCGTCCGATGATGACGTAATAAAGCTAGGACTCGCCGTTGCTTCCGGTTCAGCGGATCATAAAGCGATCCTCGAATGGATAAAGCGTTTTGAAAGAAAACAATGATATGCCGTTTTTTCCTGAAACCTCGCGTTGGTGAGCGTATGTGACGCCATGTTTATTTCTTAGGAGGAATTATGTTTAAATTGCTCAAAACCGAAAACAAAGCCCGCCGCGGCGAATTTGTCACCCCTCACGGCACCATACAAACTCCTGCCTTTATGAACGTGGCGACCTGCGGCGCTATAAAGGGCGCGGTGTCCGCGCTCGATTTAAAGGACATAAAGTGTCAGGTGCAGCTTTGCAACACCTACCACCTCCACCTTCGTCCGGGCGACGGCATCGTCAAGGCGCTGGGCGGACTGCACCGCTTCACCCAATGGGACGGTCCCATACTCACCGACAGCGGCGGCTTTCAGGTGTTTTCGCTGGCTAAGCTGCGCAACATAAAGGAGGAGGGCGTCACCTTTAACTCCCACATCGACGGCAGAAAGATATTCATGGGTCCCGAGGAGAGCATGACCATCCAGTCAAACCTGGGCTCCACCATCGCCATGGCTTTTGACGAGTGCGTGGAAAACCCCTCGCCTTACGAATACACCCGCCAAAGCGTAGAGCGCACCACCCGCTGGCTAAAGCGCTGTCAGGCAAAGCTGGCTGAGCTTAATTCTTTGGAAGGTACCATCAACAAGCGGCAAATGCTGTTCGGCATAAACCAGGGCGGCACCTACACCGACCTGCGCGTTAACCATATGCAGGAGATAGCCGAGCTGGATCTTGACGGCTACGCGATCGGCGGTCTGGCGGTGGGCGAGCCAACCGAGGAGATGTACCGTGTAATAGAGGAGGTAGAGCCCTACGCGCCTAAGGAAAAGATACGCTACCTGATGGGCGTGGGCACCCCCGTGAACATTCTTGAGGCGGTGCACCGCGGCGTCGATTTGTTCGACTGCGTCATGCCCAGCCGCAACGCCCGCCACGGACAGCTGTTCACAAGGGAGGGCGTGCGCAATATAAACAACGCCAAATATGAGCTGGACCCCTCCCCTATTGACGAACGCTGCGGCTGCCCCACCTGCCGCAGGTTTTCGCGCGCCTACATCCGCCACCTTATGAAAAGCGGCGAGATGCTCGGCATGCGTCTGGCGGTAATGCATAACCTGTGGTTCTACAACGAGCTTATGGAGGTCATACGTCAAAAGCTGGACGAGGGCAGCTTTGAGAGCTTCTACACAAAGCAGCGCGAGATACTCGGCAAACGCATTTGACGCTCCTGCATACACCCCGACGTCAAACCGGCGGCAAATTTATGCAAAAAAACACTTGCGCTATCCTTATAAAACTGTTATAATACAAAATGTTGTGTAACGGCAGCACCGCAAAAGCGCGGTGTTGCCTAAAAAATGCACTCAGGAGGTAACATATGAATCTCGGATTATTCGGTATGCTCGCAATCTACGCGGTCATTATCGGCTTGGTCTACTTATTCCTGCTCAGACCCAACTCAAAAAAGAAAAAAGAAGAGGCGCAGATGCGCAACAATCTGGAGATCGGCGATGAGATCACCACTATCGGCGGCATCGTCGGCAGAGTAGTCGCCATCAAGGACGAGGAGGACGCCATCATCATCGAGACCGGCTCCGACCGCGTTAAAATGAAGTTCAGAAAATGGTGCATTTCTTCCGTAGACACGGTAAAGGAGACCGCTCAGACAGCGGCGCCCGAAAAGAAGAGCTTCTTCGGCAAAAAGAAAAATCAGGAAGACATAAACGCATAAAAACACTTTTCCCCGAATATAATGCAGCAGCTTATATTCGGGGGATTTTTTATGTCTGATAAAAAACGACTGTTCAAATCCGCCGCCGCGGGCGCGGTGTGCGGACTGCTTGCGAGCGTAGCGCTGATGTGCGCGGCGGCTATGGTGCTGCTAAAGCTCGGTCTTTTGGGAAACTCGGCGCTTGACCTTATGCTAACGGTGATTTTGGGTCTGGGCGCAGCGGCGGGAGGCTTTGTAGCCGCAAAGCTCAACCGAGGCGCGGGGCTTATCGCGGGGGCGATCACAGGCGCGGTCATGCTCACAGCGCTCACGCTCATCTCTCTGCTAAACGGACAGGCGGAGTTTTCGGCGCTGTTTCTCTTTAAGCTTCTCGCCTGTGTGCTCGGGGGCTGCGGCGGAGGCTTGCTGGCTGTCCGCGAAAAAAAGCGAATACGGCTGTGAAAAAAAGCGGGTCGACTCAAACGGGTCGACCCCTTTTTTCGCAAAAGGCGTGACCCATAAAGCTCAGGGCTTTTACGGTACGTGCCCCGAAAAGAAATTTCAAAAAACAGTGGAAAAACTCCGTAAAATATGATATAATGTTTAGGAATATAGGTAAAATAGGAAAAATGTGCCAAAGGGAAGCCCCTGTGCCCATAACCGCGCGGCTCAAGGGGTCCCGTAAAGTTGATGAAAAGGAGACTCTACTATGGCAAAGCTAAAGCTACCTGAGGAGCTGAAATCTTGGAAGGTGATCTCAGCTTCATCCGACAACAGCGGCTACCCGTCCTGCAAAATCTCCCGAAAGGAGTTCGACGGCTCCCAAACCACCGCTAAGCTCACCGTCGTAGCTTACGACGGCGACAACTACAACAGCGACAATGTCGATTTGATCAACGAGGAAGCGTCCTTTGTAAAATCCGTCATCAAGCTGCGCGGCGTAAGCAACTATATCGACGCCGTGGTCGACAACAAGCCCGCCAAAAGCAAGGTCTCGCTCTACCTGCTGACCGAGGACCTGCCCACGCTTAAGGAAGTGCTTGGGGACAGGCAGCCCGACGAGGCAGACATTGTCGACTTCGGCATGAAGGTCGACGCCATCCTCGAAAAGCTTGAGCAGAACAACATCCTCCACGGCAACCTCAAGCCCGATAACATCTTTGTCGCCGAGGACGGCAGTTACCGTCTGGGCGGCTTTACCGCCTTTGACAATCACTCAGACGACCTTACCTGCACCGCTCCCGAAATATATCGCAACGGTCAGCCCGACTACACCACCGACATCTACTCGCTGGGTCTGATGATGTACACCATGGCAAACAACGGCAAGCTGCCCTTTGAGGAGGACGGCGACACCGCCTCTGCGGTGGAAAAGCGCCTGTCAAACGCGCCTGTCACCGCGCCCGCCAACGGCAGCGAAAAGCTTAAAAGCGTAATAGTAATAGCCTGCCAGCCCGAAAACAAGAACCGCTGGAAAAACGCGGGCAACCTGAAAAACGCGCTGGCGTCCATCAAGGCGGAGCTGCCAGCTAAGGAAAGCGTGAATAAAAACGTCATAGCGCCCGAGCCCACCGAATTTGAGAGCAACGTATTTGAGGAATACGCCTTTGAGGAGCCAGTGCAGGCTCCCGAGCAGCCCAGGGAAAGCAAGGCGGCAGCGGCAGCCGTGACCGCCGCAGTCGCCGGAGCAGGCGCGGTCTCGGCGGCGGAAGCCGTCAAGGCGAGCGAAGCTACACCTGAAGCGGCTCAAGCCTTCAAAGCGCCCGATGTGCCGGCTCAAGCTTACGAAGCGGCAAAGCCCGCACCTGACAAGGCAGAGCCAATACCCGCGCCCTCATACAGGGAGCCGGAGATAGACAACCGCGTATTTGACAACTACGTTCCCGAAACCAAGGTGTTCAATATCAACGACGCCGTCGGCGGCGGAGAAAAGGATTACGGCGACTTCTTCGACGACGAGCCTGCCGAGGAAGCGGCGCCCAAAACCGAAGCGCCCGTAGCGGCGGTACCGCCCGTTGCTCCGCAAACCGAGGAATTTGAAGGCAACGCCTTCTACAACACCCCCGAGACCGAGGAGGCAGAGCCGGAAAAGACAGGCAAAAAGGGCGTTATAGCCGCCGTTATCATCATCGCGGTAATGCTTGCCGCTGTAGCGGGCTACGGCGTATACGCCTATCAAAACAGCCTCTTCCCCTTCGGCGCCAAGGAGGAGAGCCAAAGCGAGCAGACAGCGACTGAGGCTGTCCCCGTTACCGAAGCCGTCACACAGCCCACCTCGGTTCCGGCTACTACGGCTCCTACCACAAAGCCCGCCGACTCCGAGAAGGTCGTCCCGACCAACGTCACCGACTTCTCCTACGACTACGCCAAGATGGTGCTGGAGGCGCAGGGCTTCAACGTGCTTGTCTCCGAATATCAGTACAGCGACAGCTTTGAGAACGGACATGTTATCTCGATGTCGCCCGACGACGGCAGCCCTCTCGCCAAAAACAGCACGATAACTCTGGTGGTCTCCATGGGCTCCGAAAACGGCGGCAGCGGCGACAACAACAACGACAGCGACGACGACAACGACTATAACGACAACGATAACGACAACTACGACGATAACGATAACGATAGCAACGACAATGATAACAACGACGGCGGCGACAACGGCGACGGCTTTACCGAGACCGCGATGAGCGGCAGCGCCGCACCCGCCGCACAGCCTGCCAACGCTGCCCGACAGCGCTCCGACAAAACCGGCGAAAGCACCGGAAGCGGCTCCTCGGGCAACAATTCCTCGGGCAACAATTCCTCGGGCGGCAGCTCCTCGGGCTCCTCAAACAGCACGAGGATGCGCGTCAGCTCCGACAGCAACTATACCGGCAACGATTTCAGCCCCTGCAAATACAACACGTCCTACCTCACTCAGTCCGATGTGAGCAGCATGAGTCAAGAGGAGCTGAATATCGCTATAAACGAGATATACGCGCGCAGAGGCCGGATATTCACCAACTCCTACCTCGCGTCGTACTTCAACTCGCAGTCATGGTACAAGCCCCTCTATAACGAAAGCGAATTTTACGACAACGTCATATTCAATGACTACGAAAGCAAAAACGTCGACACCATCCGCTTTGAGCAGATAAAAAGAGGCTACTACTGATAAGCTCACGGCGTTAAAATTTATTCTCGAAAAGAGGAGCTTACATGAAAGAAAAGCTTTTGCGGGTCCTAAAAAGCAGCGCCCTGTTCGCGCTTGTGCTAAACGCCTTTTTTCTGGCGGGCTGCTTTTTTATGACCTCCTTCACCTACGAGGGAACAGCGGACTACTATAACTCTATATACATCTGCCGCGACCATATGTATGTGAACCCCACAATTAACTACGTGCTGGCTATCATAATAGGCACAGTGCAAATGGCGTTCCCCGCGATAAACTGCTTTGTGCTTTTTGAGGTGCTGGCGTCCTACGCGGCGTTCGCGTCCGTCACCTTTGTTTTCGCGGACAAGTACAACAAGGTCAAGGCGCTTGTGTTCACCATCCTGCTCAACATCATGTTCGCCCTGCACCACTACGCCAATGTGGACAGCACCCGCACCTCGGCGCTGCTGTGCGCGTCGGGCTTTCTGCTGGTGCTGCTGGCTATACATAAAAAGCGCTACAGCCTTTCGTGCTGGGTCGGCGTGCTTGAGGTGCTGTTCGGCTCGTTTTTGAACATCACCTACTTCTTTGTGGCGCTGGGCTTCGCCTTTGCCTTCTTCTTCGGCGACATGATAGCCAAAAAGAAATACCGCCTGCCCTTCCGCAAATTCTTCTGGTACTTCCGCCCGTTTTTGCTGATGTTCCTTTTGGTGTCGGTGGTAACGCTGGGCATGCAGCAGTTTTCCTATGCGGTAAACCACTCCAACGAGCAAGCTGCGCAGTACTACGAATACGCCCAGACCCGCAGTGCCATAAACACCCTGCCCTACCCCTCCTACAGCGAGCATAAGGAGGAGCTTGCCGAGGCGGGCATAGACGACGAAAACAAATTTGAGCTGCTCAAAAACGGCTACTATGACAAGGACACCGGACTTACCGCAGACGCGTTGAAGGCGGTGCGCAAAGCCCAGCTTCAGGACTACCCCAAGAATTTCATCAACGTTTCCATCTCGGTATTCAAGGACAACTACAGCGAGATAATGCACTTAAACCGCTCCATCATAGTCATAGCTGTCTATCTTATGGTGTCGCTGGTGTTCATCTTCTACCACAAAAACCGATTCTCCTTCTTCCCTCTGTTCTACTTCATAGTGGGCTACATGTCCAGCTTTACGCTGCGCATGATATACAACCCCACCGACAACATAACCTACGGCGTGTGGCTGCTGATGATAGTAATGCTGCTCAACTCCTTTAATTTTGATTTGGAGCGCGAGGGACAGCTCAACAGGCAAATGCGCAAGCACCACCTTTACTTCATAGTTTCGTGCGCAGTAGTTGTGGCGCTGGCAACCGTTAGCGGGCTGCTGTACTTTAAGACCCGCACCGTGCCGCCCAAGAAAAACAGCGCGCGGTTCCTTATCTCGGAGCTTAACCGCAATCCCGACTGCTACTACGTAATGGACCCCGTGACAAAGCAGCGGTTCATTAAACACACCGAGAACTACCTGCACCCCATGTGGGGCTTCCGCGACGACTACCTGGACAATTTGGACGACTTCGGTTACTTCCACCGCGAGGATGTTATGCATCGCAGGAACTACCCCGACAACATCTATCAAACCGTGCTTACCAAGAAAAAGGTATTCGTAATAGACAACGGCATAGTATTCAAGAAGGAGCGCTACTTCACCCAATACTATTCCGAGGACGGCGCCATGGTGTTCTACGACCCGATATCGGAGCCAAGCGGCTACAAGATATACAAGGTCTGCGCCGAATGATAAAACAAAACAACGGCTGTTCCGGCTTAAACAAGCCCGGGAACAGCCGTTGTTATTTGTCGTCGATAACTCGCCTCATATCCTTCGGAAGCTCGGCGCTAAGCTCTATGCGCTCTGCCGTAACGGGGTGCTCAAAGCGCATTTCGCCGCAGTGCAGCGTCTGACGGTCGATAAGCTCTCTGCTGCCGCCGTACAGGTCATCGCCCAGCAGGGGATGTCCCAAATGCGCCATATGGCAGCGTATTTGATGGGTCCTGCCGGTCTCAAGCACCAGACGCAGCAGGGAATATTCTTTTGAGGAAAATAACGCCTCGTACCGCGTCACCGACGGCGCGCCGTCAGCTCGCACACAGCGCACTATTTTGGAGTCGTCGCGCAGACCTATGGGCGCGTCGATCACGCCGCTGCCGCGCAGCTCGCCGTGCACCAGGGCGAAATACACCTTTTCCACCTTGTTTTTTAGCTTGAAGGCGGTGAACCTGTCCTTGCATATCATAACAAGCCCCGAGGTGTTGCGGTCAAGCCGGTTGAGCGCGCGAAACACATAGCGCTCGCCCTTTTGTCCGCTGTAAAATGCCGCTATGTTAGCAAGCGTGTCCTCTTGGTGCTGCTTTACGGGGTGCACGGGCATGTAGGGCGGCTTGTTTACAATGAGCAAAAAGGCGTCCTCATACACTACGTCGAGCACCCCCTCGACCGGAGTTATGAACGACGGCTCCTCGTCGGGCAGGGTTATTATTACCTCAGCGCCCGCCGACACGGGGTCGATGGTGCGCAAAATTTTGCCGTTCATCAAAATGCCCTCTTTTTCTCGCTTAAGCCGTGTTATCATTCTGGTAGAAAGCGAGCAGCAGTCCTTCAAAAACCACTTGGCAGGCTTTTGGTCATAGCAGGCGGGCACCGTGAAACGCAGAGTTTCAGCCAAATATACCCCTCCCTACAAAGAACAGCAGCGCAAGCTGACACGCGATTATCAGCGGTATGCCCAGCATGAACTTAAGCTTGCGGGTCTTGTGGCGCACAGCCATCATGGTGAGCAGCATAGCCGCGCTGCCGCCCAGCGCCGCCACCGCCAGCAGCGTCGCCTCACTGACGCGCCATCCGTGCCGTACAGCGCGCCGCTTGTCAAAAACAGTGATGATGACCGCGACAAGACTGATTGCCGAAAAATATATGATAAATACCGTTTTCATATTCACTCCGAGGTTGATACAAATTGAAGATCCGAAAATTTCTGCCCACCGCCTTTACCGCCGTTCTGTTAGCCGCGACCGTCGCCGTAAGCTCTGTTGACAGCCGCCTGCCCGCCGCGGCGCCTGCCTCAGCGACCGCCGACGCACCGTATGCCGCGCGAAAGGACGACACCCTCGACCGCATGCGCGGCGTGTGGGTCACATATATGGACCTGGATATGCAAAGCTCGCCCGATAAAAGCGAGTCCGCGTTCCGCGCCAAATTCTCCGCCATAGCCGCGCGGTGCAAAAGCCTGGGCTTCAACACCCTGGCGGTGCAGGTGCGCCCGTTCTGCGACGCGCTCTACTCCTCAAGGCTTTTTCCCGCGTCGCACATACTCAGCGGCACTCAGGGAGAAAGCGCCGGCTACGACGCCCTGAAAATCGTCTGCGAGGTCTGCCGAAACGAGGGTCTGCGCGTCCACGCTTGGGTCAACCCCTACCGCGTCGCCACCAACGACACGCCCGAAAAGCTGAGCGCTGAACACCCCTGCGTAAAGGACGAGAGCATGGTGCTGAAAACCGACAGCGGCATCATCCTTGACCCCTCCAACGAAAAGGCGCGCCGGCTGATAATAGACGGCGTTATGGAGATAGCCGACAACTACCCCGTGGACGGAGTGCAGTTTGACGACTACTTCTACCCGCCCGACATGGACACACAGGACAGCGCTGCCTATGAAGCCTACCGCAGCACCGTGCCGCAGGGCAAGGCTATGGACACGGCGACCTGGCGCGTGTTCAACGTAAACCTGCTTATCTCTCAGACCTATCTGCGGCTCCATCAGTCGCACCCCGAAATGGTGTTCGGAATATCTCCGCAGGGCAACCTTTCAAACAACGCGCAGCTTTCCGCCGACGTAGTGCACTGGTGCGGAGTAAAGGGATTTATAGATTACATCTGTCCCCAGCTGTATTTCAGCCCCGACAATCCAGCCTTGGGCTTTGAGGACGCGCTTGACGACTGGCTGTCGCTCGACTATGCCGAGGGCGTCCGCCTTTACGCGGGGCTTGCGGGCTACAAGGCGGGCAGCGACAAGGACAGCGGCACCTGGCTTACGCAGGACGACACACTGGCGCAGGAGTATTTGATTCTGCAAAAGAATAAAAAAGTAAGCGGCTTCATGCTGTACAGCTACGCAAGCCTGAACGATGCGCAGGCAAGGCAGGAGATAGCAAACCTGACAGCCGCCCTGTAAGCTCACACCGCCAATTCGCCGTCGCACCAATCCTCGCCCACGCCCGTAAGCTTCACCGGATGTATCTCGCCGCAGAGCGCGGCGTTGTCGGAAGCGACATGCACGGGGGTATAGTTTTTGGTGTAGCCCTCCAAATATCCATGGCGCAGGCGCTCGAACAGCACCTCCTCGGTCAAGCCGACCTGAGAGCGCAAAAATTCTTTTCTGGAAATATCTGTAGCTTCTGTCATCCGCGCCGCCCTGCGCTCCTTCTCTTTGGGACTGACATGGTCGGGCATCTTTTCGGCACGCGTGCCGCGCCGCACCGAATACGGGAAAACATGCACCTTGGCAAAGCCCACGGACCGCACAAAGCCGAGCGACGCCTCAAAATCCTCCTCATCCTCGCCCGCGAAGCCCACCATGACGTCGGTGGTAAAAGCGGCGTTGTCAAAGGCGGCGCGCAGCCTGCGCACTATGTCTGCGTACACAGCCGTATCATAGTGGCGGTTCATCGCCTTAAGCGTCTTGTCACAGCCCGATTGCAGCGACAGGTGGAACTGCGGGCATAGCTTTTTCTGCGCCGCCAGCCGCGCTATGAGCGGCTCGTCCATCTGCTCCGGCTCCAGGGAGCCGAGGCGCACGCGCTCTATGCCCTCTACCGCGCACGCGGCGTCCACCGCGTCGGCAAGTGAATAATCCTCACCCAGTCCGTAGGCGGAAAGGTTTATGCCCACCAGCACTACCTCGCGGTAGCCGCTTTGCGCCACATTCTCAAGCTCGCGCCTGACCTCCTGCGGCGGCTTTGAGCGCACCCTGCCCCTGGCGTAAGGGATGATGCAGTAGGAGCAAAAGCGGTTGCAGCCGTCCTCTATCTTGATGAACGCCCGCGTATGGCCGCCGAAGGACGACACGCTGAGGTCCTCATATTCCGCGCCGCTGTCAAGGTGAGCGGGTATTTCAATGTACTGCCGCCGCGAATGCAAAAACTCCTCTATGGCAGGAACGAGCCGCGCGCGCTCGCGGTTGCCGAGGATTACGTCGCACTCGCCGAAGCTCTCGGTCTCCTCGGGGAACGCCTGCGGCATACAGCCCGTAAGCACTATGACGCCCTCGGGGTTGTTGCGCCTGACGCGGCGGATGAGCTTGCGGTTTTTTGCGTCGCTTACCGAGGTAACGGTGCAGGTGTTTATTATGGTTATGTCCGCCCGTTCCGTGTCCGGCGACAGCGTGTAGCCGTGGCGCAGCATATCCTCGCGCATCGCCTGCGATTCGTACTGATTGACCTTGCAGCCGAGCGTAAGTATATTAAAATCCATAAACTTGTTCTTCCTTTTTGTTCAATATATTGATTTTATTTTATTTTGCATTATCGCCTTGATTTAATGATAAATTAATGCTAAAATATAGTTACAACGATGTAACAAAGCAAATCTTTCATCATATTTAGAGGTGATACCAATGTTCTCTTTTCCTATTTCCGCAATCAATAAAAACGGTTTGATCGATATTTTTGAGACCCTGGCGCAGTTTCCGAATATGATGATGATGATACGTTCGGGCAACTACACCGTGGACGCCCACTCGCTTATCGGCGTGTTCTCGCTTGACATCAACAAGCCCATCGAGCTGCTGCTCGAAAAAGAGCCCGACGACGAGTTCAAATCAGCCATTTCGCGGTTTTTGCCCGCTTCGGTACACTGACCCGATATTGAAACGCAGCCCTATGACCTAGGTCATAGGGCTTTTTTATTTTAATATATAAGCTGTTGTCAGCTGTTTTTGTCCACCACATGCATGGGCTTGAGGTTCTGGGTCTTTTTGCTGCGGTCGGCTATTTCAGCCAGCACTTCCTCAAGCGGAATGCCCTGGTCTACCATCATTACGGTCAAATGGTACAGCAGGTCGGCGATTTCGTAGATGGTTTCCACATGATCGCCGTTTTTTGCCGCGATGATTGTTTCGGCACACTCCTCGCCGACCTTCTTGAGTATCTTGTCGATGCCCTTGTCAAGAAGATAGCACGTATAGGAGTTTTCGATGGGATTGTCCCGTCTGTGCTCAATTGTCTTATAAAGGTTTGTCAGAACTAATTTTTCTTGATCTGCCATATGGATTCCTCCTATTTCAATTTTTTAAAGAAGCATGAGTGATTGCCCGTGTGGCACGCCGCGCCTGTTTGCTCCACCGTTATCAGCAGGGTGTCGTCGTCGCAGTCGGCAAATACCTCAATCACCTTTTGATAGTGACCCGAGGTAGCGCCCTTGTTCCACAGCTCTCCACGGCTGCGCGACCAAAACCAGGTGTAGCCGGTCTCAAGCGTTTTTTGCATGCTTTCACGGTTCATATAGGCGAGCATCAAAACCTCGCCCGTAGACTTCTCCTGCACCACGGCAGGAATAAGATCGGATTTTACGAAGTATTTATCAAGATCCATTTTAAATTTTCCTTGTCATTTCTATCGCCTGTTTCAGATCGAGCGTGCCGCTGTAGATCGCCTTGCCGCAGATAGCGCCGTAGACGTCCAGATCGGAAAGATTGATTATATCCTTAAGCACCGCTACGCCGCCGCTGGCGATTATGTCGCAGCTTACCTCATGGGCGAGGTCGTCGAGCTGCTTGAGGTTGGGACCGGAGAGCATACCGTCCTGGTCGATGTCGGTGAACACTATGGTGCGCACGCCCACATCCTCCATACGCTTGGCAAGCTCGATGTAGTTGATCTCGCTGTTGTCCAGCCAGCCCTCCGCCTGCACCATGCCTTCCTTGGCGTCGATGCCGACGATGATCTTGTCGCCGAACGCCTTGACCGCGTCGCGTACGAGCTGAGGATCCTTGACCGCCGCCGAGCCGAGAATGACTCTGTCGATGCCGCGGCTGAGATAGTACTCAACAGCCCCCATGTTGCGGATGCCGCCGCCTACCTCTACCTTGAGTCCGGAGCTTTTTGCCACGTCGGCAATAAGGTCGGCGTTTATCAGCTTTGCGTCCTTGGCGCCGTCCAGATCGACCATGTGCATCCATTCCGCGCCCGCTTCGGCAAAGCTCTGCGCGGCGATATACGGCGACTGAGCTACCTTTTGCGCGGTCTCGTACAC
Organism: uncultured Ruminococcus sp.; assembly: GCA_902794395.1. Lineage (GTDB taxonomy): Bacteria > Bacillota > Clostridia > Oscillospirales > Acutalibacteraceae > Ruminococcoides. The sequence continues at coordinate 145,994 of CADBHB010000001.1, read as the reverse complement.
ACCCTTTTGCAGGCGGACGCAGTTGCCGTCCTTTATGTCAATTGCGGGTAAGATTATCATTATAACACTCCCTTTGTAGAAAGAGGTTTGCCGCTGTCGTTTCGGCGCACCGCCAGCCGCAGCGCGTGCGCCGCCGCCTTGTAGAGCGCCTCGGTGATGTGATGGGAATTGTCGCCGTAAAGAGCCTTTAAATGCAGGGTGATGCCCGCGTTGAACGCCAGCGCGCGCATAAATTCAACGGTCATGGCGCAGTCGTAGCCGCCGCAGCGCTCCTGCGGGAACGCGGCGTCAAACACCAAAAACGGTCTGCCGCTGACGTCGACCGCCGCAAAGGCGAGAGCCTCGTCCATCGGCACATAAAAGCTGCCGAAGCGGTCTATTGAGCTTTTGTCGCCCAGAGCCTCGGCAAAAGCCTGACCCAGCACTATGCCCGTGTCCTCAACGGTGTGGTGCTCGTCGACCTGCAAGTCGCCCTTGACGCTCAGCTTCAGCCCAAAGCCGCCGTGCGTGGCAAAGGAGTTGAGCATATGGTCAAAGAAGCCGACGCCCGTGTCTACGCTTACCTCTCCCCCGTCCAGGTCAAGTGTAAGCCTTATGTCGGTCTCTTTTGTCCTGCGTTCAATGAAAGCCTCTCTCATGCGTTCACCTCAAAATATTCCTTAAGCGCCGCCAGCACCGCGCTCACCTCGCGCTCGGTACCGGCAGTGATGCGCAGATACGCGCCCATCAGCCGCACAACTATTGATCTGTCCTTCAAAAAAGTCCAAATATCCTTGGCTTCGTCGGTTTTTACAAAGACAAAGTTGGCAACGCTGCTGAAAGGCTCAAAGCCCTCGCGCGCTTCCGCGATCTCCATAAGTCCATTATACAGTATTTCTTTGTTTCTGACAATCGTTTTTTGTCTTTTTTGCAAATAATCTTTATTGCGGTAAATTATTTCTCCGAACGCCTGCGAAACGCTGTTGACGTTGTAGGGGGATTTTACCGCTTGAATGGCGCGCGCCACGGTCTTGTCCGCCACCGCGAAGCCCAGGCGCAGCGCCGCGGAGCCGACCAGCTTGGAGGCGGTGCGGAAGATGATGAGGTTGGAATAGATGCCGATCTTGTCGAGCAGGCTCTCGGTCCAAAAGTCCATGTACGCCTCGTCCAGGATGACCAGCGCCTTTACCGAGGTGACCAGCTTTACTGCCTCCTCGCGGGTAATGCCCTTGCCGGTGGGGTTGCAGGGATTTGAAAACAGCACCAGCTTCACGTCGTCGCGGTTTATCTTCTCGATGAGCGCGTCCACGTCTATTTCAAGGTCCTCTCCCTTTAAAAAGGTGTCGCACTCGACCTCGCAGATGGAGGAATAGAAGTTGTACATCGAGAAATCCGGAGCGACCACCAGCATTTTGTCGCCCTTCTGCAAAAAGGCGGACTCTATAAGGAAGATCAGCTCGTCAGAGCCGTTGCCCGCGGTGACAAAGGCGGGGTCTATGCCGTAATAGTCCGCAAAGGAAGCGACCAGGCGGCTTGCCAGCGGGTCGGGATAGCGGTTGAAGCTTATGTCATCCAGCCTCGCCTTAAGCTGAGCGCGGATGTCGTCGGGCAGGTTGTCGGGACACTCGTTGGCGTCCAGACGTATATCGTAGGTGCCGCTGATAGGCTCGTACGGCACAAGGTTTTTTATTTTATCGTTCAGTACGTACATTTGATTTACTCCGTGTTATCCATATAATAGGGGCAAAATTTGCCGCGTCAATCCTCGAATCTGACCTTGATGGAATTAGCGTGAGCGGTCAAGCCCTCGGTTTCGGCAAAGCGCACCACATCCGCCGAGTCGGCGCGCAGCGCGTCCTCGGTGTAGTAGATGAAGCTGGACTTCTTGACAAAGCTGTCTACAGACAGCGGCGAGAAGAACCGCGCGGTGCCGCTGGTAGGCAGCACGTGGTTGGGTCCCGCGAAGTAGTCGCCGAGCGGCTCAGGGCTGTAGTTGCCCAGAAACACCGAGCCGGCGTTGTCAAGCTTGCCCACGTACTCCATCGGGTCGGCGCAGCAGACCTCGAGGTGCTCGGGCGCAAGCTCATTGGCAAAGTTTATAACCTGCGCGATGTCGCTGCAAACGATGATAGCGCCGAAATTCCTAAGGGACTCCTCGATGATCTCTTTTCTGGAGAGCGACTGCACCTGACGAGCTAGCTCTGCCTCTGTCTGAGCCGCCAGCTCGGCGGAATCGGTAAGCAGTATTGCGGAGGCGAGCCTGTCGTGCTCCGCCTGACTCATAAGGTCGGCGGCGAGGAACTTGGGATCAGCGGTCTTGTCCGCCACTATCAGTATCTCGCTCGGACCCGCTATCATGTCGATGTCCACCGTGCCGTAGAGCAGCTTTTTAGCCGTAGCCACGAAGATGTTGCCGGGACCGACTATTTTATCCACCTTGGGCACGGTCTCGGTGCCGTAAGCCATGGCGGCTACCGCCTGCGCTCCGCCCATCAAAAAGATGCGGTCTACGCCCGCTATCTTAGCCGCGGCGATAATATCGGGATTGGGGGTGCCGTCCTTCTGCGGGGGCGTGCACATGACCAGCTCCTGCACACCCGCTATTTTGGCGGGTATGGCGTTCATAAGCACCGACGACGGATAAGCCGCCGTGCCGCCGGGCACATACAGTCCCACGCGCTTAAGACCGCGCACGCGCTGACCCATCATAACGCCGTTGGGCTTTGTTGTAAGCCAGCTCTGCTGAACCTGTCTTTGGTGGAAGTCGGCGATGTTTGCCGCCGCCTTCTTTACGGTCTCGATGTATTTTTCATCGCACTTCGCGATGATGCTGTCTATTTGCTCCGAGTCGATCTCGGCGCGCTCGGGCGCCTTGCCGTCGAACTTAACGGTGTACTCGCGCACCGCCGCGTCGCCGTTCTCCCTGACGTTCTCCAGAATGTCGGACACCACGGGGATAACGTTTTTGTCGGAGCTTTGCGCCCTCTTTTTCAGATAATCTATAAATTCATATTCCTTCTTGCCGTCGGCAATTACCGTCGTTATCATTTCGTCACTTCCTCCAGTTTCTTTTGCAGCGCTTCTATCTCCTGCTTTCTCAGCTTGAGCCCGGCGGTGTTGGCGATGAGCCTTGCGGAAATATCCGTAACCCACTCAATGACCTCCAAACCGTTAGCCTTAAGAGTAGAGCCGGTTTCAACGATGTCCACGATACCGTCGGAGAGCCCCACCAGCGGCGCGAGCTCTACGCTTCCCTCTATCTTGATTATGCGCACGTCCATGTTTTTGTCGTCAAAAAACGCCCGCGTAACATTGGGGTATTTGGTGGCGATGGTTTTTGTATTATAGCCGCCGTAAAAGTCGCTGTCCTTTTTTGTGGCGAGGGCAAAGCGGCACTTGCCGAAGCCCAGGTCGAGCAGCTCGTAAAAGGAGCTGCCGTGCTCGAGGATGGTATCCTTACCAACCACGCCCAGATCGCAGACGCCGTGCTCCACATAGGTGATTACGTCCGCCGCCTTGGCGAGCACTACCTCAAAGTCGTTGTCGCCCACGGGCAGAATGAGCCTTCTGCCCTTGTTGCGCACCTCGTCGCAGTTGTAGCCTATCTTTTCAAGCAGCTCTATTGTCGTTTTTTCCAGTCTGCCCTTTGTAAGGGCTATCCTCAATGGTCTCATATCCTTTATCATCTATTCTCCTACGATAACTACAGTTTCAATGCCGCGCCTATCGGCAAAGCGGCGGGTCTCCTCCAGCGTTTCAAGCACGCTGAACTGCGCCTTTTTACCCTGACTGTTGAGGCGCGCCACATAGGCTATCGCCTCCATCTCACAGCCGTCGCGGGCATACACCAGCACCTCGGGATTGTCGGCATAGCTGACAGCGCCGTCGGAAAGGGATTTAAGCGTGACCGCGTCGGTGTCGATGGCAAAGCCCGCGGCACCCATGGGCATATCGAATTCCTCGAGCAGCGAGTCGTATCTGCCGCCCGACAGCACCGCGTCTCCGATGCCGTTGACATAGCCCGTGAACACTATGCCCGTGTAATAGTCGTTTCTCTGCACCAGACCGAGGTCGATTATGAGCTTGTCGCCCAGTCCCAGCTCAGCAAGGCTGGTGTAAACAAGGTGCAGGTAGTCGAGCGCCTGCACAGCCTCGGTGCCGCGGCATATCTCATAAGCCTTTTCAAACATCTCTTCGCCGCCGAACAGCGAGGGCAGGCTCTTTATAGCGGAAACCGCGCGGCACGGCTCAAGCTTATCGAGAAGATTGTTGAGGGCGGAGTAGTTTTTGCCCTCTATGGTGAGTCTGATTTTTTCTTTTAAAGAATCATTTATATCGAGCTCCGCCGAAAGCGCGTCAAACACCTCGGCGTGACCCAGCTCTACGCGGAAATCGTCCGCTACTGCCTTAAGCGACTGCACGGCGGTGGTTATTATCTCCAGATCGGCGCGCACACCGCGCACGCCCAGCAGCTCCACGCCCATCTGCATCATTTCGTTGCGTCTGCCGGTAAGGGTGGGATTGCTGCGGTACACCGCCTGCTTGTAATAAAGCCGCACGGGCATAACGTTGTTTTGCAGGCGGGTGGAAACCATCCGCGCGATAGGCAGGGTGGAGTCGGGACGCACCACCATAAGTCTGCCCTTGTTGTCGCTTAGCTTGAACATCTCCTCCTGCGAGATGCCGCTGCACGGCAGCGAAAACACATCGTAAAACTCAATACCCGGGGTGATGACCTTTTTGAAGCCGCGGCAGCGGAACACTTTTTCTATTCTGCCGCAAATATCATCCATCGCCGAACACTCGGCAAACAGAAAATCCTTCATGCCCTCGGGTGTCATCTTCAAATATCTCTTCATATTACCTCTCAAAACACTTTAGTCTGCTAATGTGCTAATATATTACCACAATAAATCGCTTTTGTCAAGCCTCGGGTCAGCGCAGGCTTTTAGCAAGGCGCTCAGCTTTTGTTTTCATGCACCTTATCGGCGAACTTCTCTTCCGCGTTATCGTTATCCGCGTCGCCGTCGTTATCCTCGCCGTCGTCGTCCTCGTCGTGCTCTTCCTTGCCCAAATGCAGCAGCTTTTGCAGCTTTTTCCGCTGCTCCTGCTCCTTTTCCGCGCGTATTTTGCGCTGCTCCTCGGCAATCTCGGCGTAATTGAGCACCTTAAAGTCGAGAGCCTCACGGGCTATTTTTCCTTTTTCCTCTACCTTGTTACGCGCCTTTTTAGCCACCAGCGAATAGATGACCGCGAAGATAGGCGTGCCCAGCACAAAGCCGATGACCCCGAACATCGCGCCGCCGACTATTACGCTGAACAGCACCCAAAAGCCCGACACGCCGACCTGGTTGCCGATTATGTTGGGCTTGAGCACGTTGCCGTCTATCTGTTGTATAACTATTACGATGATAACAAACCAGAACGCCAGCCACGGGTCTACCATCAGCAGGATGAAGCCGCTGGGTATTGCGCCGATGAAGGGACCGAAAAACGGGATGATGTTGGTGACGCCGCAGATGACCGCGATAAGTGACGCATACGGGAACTGCGCGATAGACAACGTCATAAAGAACAGCACGCCAACCACCGCGGAGTCGATGATGTCGCCCACCAAAAAGCGGCCGCACTTGGTGTCGGTGATGTCTACTATCTCGTAAAGCTTGGGCAGATATTTGATGGGGATGAACGCCACCGCGACCTTCTTGACCTGACGGCAGAGCTGCTCCTTGTATATCAGGAAATACACCGAGATGATAACACCCATAAGGAAGTTGTAGGCGCCCTTGGCAAAGCTTGCCATAAAGGTTTGCAGCCAGTTGAGGATAGCCTTAGTGGCGCCCTCGCTGCCGGTGAAGAACTTGGTGAGGTTCTGGAATATTTCTTCTTTAGAAAAATGCTTGATGAAGGGCAGGTTCATCTCCGCTATGCGGTCAGCCTGGTTTTGTATTTCCGTTTCCACCGTCTTGTAGTAGGACGGGAAGTCCTTGACGATGTTGGTCAGGTTGTTGATGATCTGCGGTATCAGCACCACGATCAAAGCGGCGATTATCGCAAAGGTCAACAAGTAGGTTATTATGAGCGCCAGCGGTTTTTTGAGCCGCTTTAACGCCTTGTGCTTCTGCCCCATTCTGCCGAACACCTTGGTGCACAGGAACTTATAGGGGAAGTTAAGGATATAGGCGATCAAAAAGCCGATGAAAAACGGCGTCAAAACATTGGAAACCGCTTTAAAAAAGCCCCATATCGAACCCAGGTTGTCCTTTAAATACAGCAAAAACACCGTAAAGGCGATAGCGATAAGCACATTTCTCATCGACAACAGTTTTTTCAAGCGAATCACTCCTAAAGCGCCCGAAGCCCTGTCGGGGGCGCAGATTATTTCCGTGGCAGCCACGGCGCAAGTAATGCCGGATAAGGGTATACTATCTGTCAGCGCTTTTTAAAACAAAGACATCTGCGAGCTTTCGGGTATGCCCGCCAGCACGCCGACCGACGCCAGCGTTTCTATGACCGCCTTTGTCACCTTGGTTTTGCTTTGGATGTCCTCGATAGACAGATACTCCTTATTGAGCTTGCCCTGCTCGGCAAGCGATACCGCCGCGGCGTCGCCCACTCCGGGCAGTGACGAGAACGGCAGGCGGATTTTTCCGTCCTCCACCGCGAACATTTTTGCCTCCGACTTGTAAATATCAACGGGCAAAACCTCAACGCCGCGCGCCATCATCTCATTTACGATCTGCAGCGACGCAAAGTCCTTTTCGTCCTTGTCGGAAGCGGTGTGCGCGTTCTGCATCTGCTTTATCTGGTTCATCCGCGTTTTTACCGCGCTGTGACCCTGCATAAGCAGCGCGCCGTCGATATTCTCGCTGCGCACCGTAAAGTACGCCGCGTAATATTCCGTGGGTCTGTGTACCTTATACCAACCCAGCCGCAGCGCCGCTATCATATAGGCGGCGGCGTGCGCCTTGGGGAACATATACTTTATCTTCATGCAAGAGTCGATGTACCACTCAGGCACGTTGTGCTCGCGCATCGCCTTGAAGTGCTCCTCGGTGAGCAGCTTGGTGGCGTTGCCCTTACGGACTATTTCCATGATCTTGAACGCCATTGAGTCCTCAAGCCCCTTGTGCATCAGGTAGGTCATTATCGAGTCACGGGTACCTATGACCTCCGAGATAGTGCAGGTGCCGTTGTGGATAAGCTCCTGCGCGTTGCCCAGCCAAACGTCGGTGCCGTGTGACAGTCCCGAAATCTGCAAAAGGTCGGTAAAGGTTTTGGGCTTTGCCTCAAGCAGCATGCCGCGCACAAAGCTTGTGCCGCACTCGGGGATGCTGAAGGTGCCCGTCTGCGAGTCGATGTCCTCGGGCTTGACGCCGAGCGCCTCGGTGGAGGTGAACAGCGACATTACCTCGGGGTCGCTCATGGATACCTTCATAACGGGTATGCCCGTGAACTCCTCAAGATAGTGGTAGATGGTGGGAACATCGTGTCCGAGCTCGTCGAGCTTGGTAATGGTGTCGTGGATGGAATGGAAGTCGAAGTGCGTGGTAATGTTGTCCGACTTCATATCGTTGGCGGGATGCTGCACCGGACAGAAGTCGTACACCTCGTTGGTGCGCGGCACTACAACCATGCCGCCCGGGTGCTGACCCGTGGTGCGCTTTACTCCCGTGCAGCCCTTGGCAAGGCGCTTTATCTCAGCCTTGTTGGCGGAAAGCCCGCGCTCCTCAAGATATTTCTTGGCGAAGCCTATGGCGGTCTTTTCGGCTACCGTAGAGATGGTGCCCGCCTTGAATACGTTGTTTTTACCGAAAAGCTGCTCGGTATAGCGGTGCGACTTCGACTGGTACTCGCCGCTGAAATTGAGGTCTATATCGGGCACCTTGTCGCCCTTGAAGCCCAAAAAGGTCTCGAAGGGTATTTCGTGGCCGTCCTGATCCATATGCGTGCCGCACTCGGGGCAGTCCTTCGGCGGCAGGTCGAAGCCCGAGCCGTAGCTGCCGTCGGTGATGAACTCACTGTGCTTGCACTTGGGGCAAACGTAGTGCGGGCAAAGCGGGTTTACCTCTGAGATGCCCGACATCGTCGCCACGAACGACGAGCCTACCGAACCACGCGAGCCCACCAGATAGCCGTGCGCCTCGCTGTCGGCGACCAGCTTCTGGGCGGTCATGTACAGCACCGAAAAGCCGTAGGTGGTGATGGAGTTTAGCTCCTTTTCAAGCCTCGCCTTGACTATCTCGGGCAGCGGATCGCCGTATTTCTTTTTGGCGCGCTCCCAGGTGATGGATACAAGCTGCTCCTGAGCGCCCTCAATGAAGGGCGGGAACGTGCCCTTGGGTATCGGGCGGATGTCCTCGCACATGTCGGCGATAAGATTGGTGTTCTTTACCACTACCTCATACGCCTTTTCGCTGCCGAGCCACTCAAACTCCCTGAGCATTTCGGCGGTGGTGCGGAAGAACAGCGGCGCCTGTTGATCGGCGTCCTTGAATTTCAGCGCCGCCTGAAGGATCTTGCGGTACTCGCTGTCGGAGGGGTCCATGAAATGCACGTCGCAGGTTGCGCAGACGGGCTTGCCCAGCTCCTTGCCCAGCTTGATGATGGTGCGGTCGATCTCCCTAAGCTCGTCAACGGTGCGGAAGGTGCCGTTGCGGATGAGAAACGCGTTGTTGCCCGAGGGCTGGATCTCCAAATAGTCGTAGAAGGAAGCTATCTGCTTCAGCTCGCCCCACGGCTTGCCCGAGAGGATCGCCTTATAAAGCTGACCCTCGCAGCAGGCGGAGCCGATGATAAGCCCCTCGCGGTGCTTAACCAAATCGCTTTTTGCGATGCGCGGCTTTTTGTAAAAGGTCTCCAGGTGGCTCTTGGAAATTAGCTTGTAGAGGTTCTTTAAGCCGGTTTGATCCTTAGCTATGATTATCTGATGATAGGTAGGCAGCTTTTTAAAGTCGCCGCCCGCGATTTTTGTATTGATGTCCTTAACGGAAAAAATGCCGAAGTCGTCGCCCAGACGGCTGCACAGCGAAATAAAAATCTTAGCCAGCATCTCCGCGTCGTCGGTGGCGCGGTGATGGTTAAAGCTGCCCAGGCGAAGGTAGGCAGCCACGGTGTCGAGCTTGACGTTTTTGATGTCGGGCAGGATAGCGCGGGAGATAGCGACCGTGTCAACGGAAGTATAGTTATAGTCGCGTCCCATGTTCTCGCACGCCCTGCGGATGAACGAGGTGTCGAACGGCGCGTTGTGCGCCACCAGCACATCGTCTCCGGCAAACTCGAGAAACGCCGTAACCGCGTCGCGCTGAGAGGGCGCACCCTTCACCATTTCATCGGTGATGCCGGTAAGCTGAGTTATCTTAGCCGGAATGGGCATTTCGGGGTCGGCAAAGGTGGAAAATGTTTCTGTTATCTCGCCGTTCACCACCTTAACGGCGCCTATCTCGGTGATCTTGTCACGCAGCGGCGACAAGCCCGTGGTTTCTATATCGAAGCAGATGAAGGTGCCGTCCAGCGGCGAGTCCTGCTCGCCCGACACCGACTCCACCAAATCGTCCATGAAATACGCTTCCACGCCGTAGAGCACCTTTATGTCGCCGCCCAGCTTGTAGCGGATCTCCTCCGCCGCCTTCATCGCATCGGGGAACGCCTGCGCCACTCCGTGGTCGGTGATGGCTATTGCCTTGTGGCCCCATTCATAGGCGCGCTTGACCAGCGTGCCCGCGGGGGTCAGCGCGTCCATCTGCGACATGTTGGTATGCAGATGCAGCTCTACACGCTTTTCCTCGGCTTTGTCTACCACCTTGAGCTTCTCGGCGGTGCCTATGGAAAACGCGGACAGCACGACCTCCTTGAGGAACTCGTCATACTCCACGTTGCCGCTTACCACTATGGTCTTGCCCGACTTAAGCCCGTCGAGCGCCTCGGCTTCCTTTACGCCGCAAAACACCTTTGCGGTTATTGAACCCGTGTAGTCGGTGATGTCTATGGTGATTATAGCGTTTTTGTTGTTTTTTGTTATGCGTTTTTCAAGCTCGATCACATCGCCCCACACGACCGCGCCTTTTTTGCCGTCGCTGAGGTTTTTTATCGGCTCCATCTTGCCGCGGATGCTTCTGCCGAACAGCGGGCGCACGGACGAGCGCAGTATCTGCGGGGTCTCAAAGCCGCCCTCGCGTATCTCGACCTCGGTGGCTTTCTCCTCGGCATGCTGCTCGCGCTCCGCGTCGGCTGCCTCCTCCTCCTGAAAGAACTGCACCGCCTTTTTCAGCCGCTCGCGCTTTATCTGCGTCTGCGCGCTGCTGATAGCCTGCTGATACTCCTCGCTGCCGCCGGTGACCTCAAAGGTGCCTGTGTAGCGTATCTTTATCTCACGGTCGAACTCCTCGGCTATCAGGCGGACAAGCGCCTGGTCGAAGCCCTTGGCGTCGAGCAGCGCCTTGCCGCCGTTGTGCAGGTGGATTGTAAGGGTGTCGCCGTCAAGCCGCACCTCGGCGTTGTTGAGCGTGCCGTTTATGCTGGGCATCTCGCGCTTGACAGCGGCATACAGTTGCGGAAAGCAGTCGGCGGAAAACAGCGCCGCGCCGAAATGCGGCTTGATGCAGACGGAAGCGTCGAGCGCCTTGGAAAAGAGTTTTTCTGCCTCAAGCAGCGCCTCGCGCTCTATCAGACAGGCAAAATCCGCCCACATCATAACCACGCGCGCGTCGTTGATGATATTCACTTTCGTAACGACTCCATCCGCGATCGCCCGGGGTATGCCCGCGCTTTCGCGGAAGGAGCCGAATATCTCTGCTATAGTTTTCATCTATGTCCTTGATTCTCCACTATAAAAATCTGAATATGCTCTCAAATAAAATTACATCTTTTCGATCTCATCCATCAAAGCGTCCACGAGCTTATCCTCGTCGACCTTGGCGATTATCTCGCCCTTCTTGAACACCAGACCGCAGCCGTCGCCGCCCGCTATGCCGATGTCCGCTTCTCTTGCCTCGCCGGGGCCGTTGACTACACAGCCCATCACGGCGACCTTGATATTCTTGTCGCAGCCTCTCAGCCGCTCCTCTACCTCTCCGGCTATCTTCACCAGATCTATGCGCGTTCTGCCGCAGGTGGGACAGGACACGAACTGCACGCCGCCCTTCTTAAGATCGAGCGCGCGCAGAATATCGTCCGCCGCGTAAACCTCGCGCACGGGGTCGGCGGTAAGGGACACGCGAATAGTGTCGCCGATGCCGCGCAGCAGCAGCGAGCCGATGCCCGCCGCCGATTTGATGATGCCCATGCGCTCGGTGCCCGCCTCGGTGACGCCGAGGTGCAGCGGATAGTCGCACTGCTGAGCCGCCAGCTCGTAAGCCTGTATCATCGTAGAAACGGTGGAGCTTTTCATCGACAGCACTATGTCGTGAAAATCGAATTTTTCCAGCAAAGAGGCGTGGTACAGCGCGCTGTCGCACAGCGCCTGAGGAGTGGGATGGCCGTACTTAGCCAGTATTTCCTTCTCGAGCGAGCCGGAGTTTACGCCTATGCGGATAGGTATACCGCGGCTTTTGCAGGCGTCCGCCACAGCCTTTACCCTGTCGTCGGAGCCGATGTTGCCCGGGTTTATGCGGATCTTATCGACGCCCGCGGCGCACGCCTCCAGCGCCAGCTTGTAGTTGAAGTGGATGTCCGCGACGATAGGCACGCTCACCGCTTGCTTCAAAGCGGGGATGAGCTTTACAGCGTCCATATCGGGTATCGCGGCGCGGATTATCTGACAGCCGGCTTCCTCCAGACGCTTCGCCTGCGCCACGCTGCCCTCAATATCGGTGGAGGGCACATTCAGCATCGACTGCACCGACACCTCGGCTGAGCCGCCGATCAACACATTACCCGCCTTTACCTGCATTTTGCTTCCCATAACAGCCTCCGTTGTTATTCCATTGTCGGGAAAGTTCCCGTTATAAGCTTCTTAATATCGTTGCCCGAAATATAAATTATCATCAGTATCAGCAGCGCCAAACCGATGGCGTTGATGATGTATTCCACCTTGCGCGGGATATGGCGGCGGAATATAGCCTCAAACAGCAGCAGCACGAACCGTCCGCCGTCGAGCGCGGGGAACGGCAGCATGTTGACTATGCCGAGGTTCACGGTAATAAGCGCCATGAAAAATATGATATTGAGCACGGCGTCGCCGAATCCGGTTTTGAGGCCCGCCGACGCTACGTCCGACACCGCGACCGTGATGCCCACGGGTCCCGACATGTCGGAAAGGTGGAACCTTCCTGTCACCAGCAGCTCCAGCGACTTCCAAACCACCTTGCCCATGCTGACGGTGCCGGAGAAGGTCTCCTGTGTCACCGTAACGAAGTTCTTGTCCTTGGTCTGCACAAAGAAATCAAAAGCCACGGCTTTGTTGCCGTTTTGGGTGCCGTAGGTGAAAAAATGTACGTCCTTCAAGGTGACTTTCTTTCCTTCTCTGAGCACCTTGACGTCGCCCCTGTAGCGCATGCGCTCCTCGGGCTTTTCAAAGGTAGGGTACTTGAAATCCTTGGGCTTTTCCACCTGCGCCGTTTCGTAGAATTCATCTACGGTGGCGCGGTAAAGCTCCTCTACCTCCTGACTTGACTGCGCCTGACGTATCTTCACGCTCTCGGCGCCGAGCACCTCTTCCAAAAGCTTCTGCGCCGTGGGATAGTCGATCTGCTTGTCTGAAAGCATCTGCTCTATCACGGATTTCAGATCCCAGCAGCAGTCCTCCTTGGCGACCTCGAGCGAGGCGCCGTCCACCTTTTCGCAGGGCAGCAGCTGTATGCCCATCTCAAGATCGCGGATATTGCCGACCGAGTAGCCGCCTACGTTTAGTATCTTGTCGCCCTCTTCCAGCCCTGTGGTGGCTGTGAACGACACAGGCGTAAAGCCCGTTACCACGGGCTCGTAGAACACCGGAGTGTTGAGGGTGATGACCAGCATAAGCAATAAGCCGACGACAAAATTCATAAAGGCGCCCGCGACGATTATTATCATCCGCTTCCACACCTTGGCGTTGTTGAAGGCACGCGGGTTTTCGCTGTCTTCGTTTTCGCCCTCCATAGCGCAGTAGCCGCCTATGGGAAACAGCCTGAGGCTGTAGGTGGTTTCTCCTCGGGTAAAGCCGAACAGCTTGGGACCCATGCCGAGCGCAAATTCATTTACCTGCACCCCCGATTTTTTGGCGGTGATAAAATGACCGAATTCGTGCGCGAAAATAATAAATTCAAACAGCAGCACGCCGATGACTACCAGCGCGATGTTTATCAATATCTGCAAATAGTTTCAACTCCGTTATCGCTTGCGGCAGCACTCCGCAAAGCCCAAATTACGTACTGTCAGGAAAAGACGTGTTCTCTCACATACGCGCGCGCTCGCGCGTCCGCCTCAAGTATATCCTCTACGGTTTTCGGCGTGATATTCTCTATATCATCCACCGCACCCATGACCAGCTGTCCGATCTCAAGGAATTTTATTTTTCCCTGACGGAACAATGCGTTTGCCTCCTCATTTGCGCCGTTGGCGATCGCCGTAGCCGCGCCCCCCATGGCAAATGCCTTTTTGCAGGCGCGCAGACACTCAAAGGTGTCGTAGTCGGGCTCGAAAAAGGTCAGATTGCCTATGCGCGCCAAGTCAAGCTCCTGCACGGGGCTTTCATAGCGCATGGGATAGGTTATTGCGTACTGGATGGGGATGCGCATATCGGGAAGCCCCAGCTGAGCCAGTACGGAATTGTCGGTAAATTCCACCAGCGAGTGGATGATGCTCTCGCGGTGCACCACCACATCTATGTCATCTCCCGCTACGTCAAACAGCCTGCCTGCCTCTATTATCTCCAGACCCTTGTTCATCATAGTCGCCGAGTCAATGGTGATCTTCGCGCCCATGCTCCAGTTGGGGTGGTTGAGCGCCTGCTCCACGGTGACGTCCCTCAGCTCCTCGGTCTTTTTGCCGAAGAAGGGACCTCCCGAAGCGGTCAGAATGAGCTTTTTGAGCACCTTTTTGTCGGGAATGCCCTGCAGGCACTGGAAGATGGCGCTGTGCTCGCTGTCCACAGGCAGCAGCTTAACGCCGTTTTCCCTTACCGCGTCCGTGACCAGATCGCCGCCCGCCACCAAGGTCTCCTTGTTGGCAAAGGCGATGTTCTTCTTTGCGCCGGCCGCGGCAAGCGTGGGACGCAGCCCCACCATACCGACCACGGCGTTGACCACCAGATCCGCCTGCGGAAGGCTTGCCGCCTCCACCAGACCGTCCATGCCCGCCGCTACCCTTGTGTCGGTGTCGCTGATATTAAGCCTGAGCTGCTTTGCTTTTTCCTCATCGAAAACCACAGCAAGTGCGGGTCTGTACTTTCGCACCTGCTGTTCCAATAACGCGATATTGTTTGCCGCCGTAAGCGCCGTCACGCTCAGCCCGAGCTTGTCGACGACGTCCAGCGTCTGTGTGCCGATAGAGCCTGTAGAGCCCAAGATAGAAAGCTTTGACATAATTTACTCCATCATCATAATAAAGGGTGTAAACTGGCTTATGACCACCACCAGAGGGGCGGTGAAAATTATGCTGTCGCAGCGGTCCAGCATGCCGCCGTGACCCGGAAAGATGGAACCGTAGTCCTTGATGTTCATGCTGCGCTTTATAAGCGAAAAGCTGAGGTCTCCCAACACGGAAGCCAACGAATCCAGTACAGCCAGCACCACCAGGGCGGTGAAGTTGACGCGCACCGAATTCTTAAGGATAGCAAACTGGAACAACAGTCCCATAAGCATAGCCGAAGCGACGCAAAAAACAACGCCGCCCAACAAGCCCTCTACAGTCTTTTTAGGGCTGATATTGGGGCAAAGCTTATGTCTGCCGAAGTAACTGCCGACAAAGAACCCGCCGGCGTCCGCCATCCAGGGCAGCAAAAAGATCAGCACAAAATAAAAGCTGAGGCTGATGCCGTTGGAGCAGCAGGCGATAACGACGGAACTCATGCCGAAGGCGATGATAAGCGTGCCGAAAACGGCATACGCCAGGCTGAGAAAACGCAGCTTTTTGTGGTGGAGCAGGCTGAAAGCAAACGCCGCCATAAAAAACAGGTAGGTAACGACATAACTAAGCGCGCCCGTACCTACCAGGTTGGGCATCGCCAGGGCGTACAGCATACACAGGATAGCCAGAGGTAAAAAATGCAGCAGCTTTCCGGCGCCCAAAAACTCGAACACCATGAGCATAGAGGCTATACCGACAACGATACCCAAAAGCGGGTTCCACAGCTCCGAAAGAAAGATCAGCAGCAGGACCGCGGGGATCCCGATCGCCGCCGTCAGCAAACGCGGCTTTAACGATTTCATATAATTCTCCTTTTCAGCAGTAAAAGTGCAGCGCGGACAAAAAACACCGCAGCACAGTCCGCCCGGCACACCGGACGGACCCGCCGCTTTCAATTACTTAAACTCCGCCGTAACGCCTGTTGCGCTGTGCGTAGATACGCAGCGCCTCGTCCAGATCGGCTTTCTGAAAATCAGGCCACAGCTTATTCATTATTACAAACTCAGTATACGCCGACTGCCAAAGCAAAAAGTTGGAAATGCGATACTCTCCGCTGGGTCGGATTATCAAATCGGGATCGGGCTGCCCTGCGGTGTACAGATAGTCGGACACCAGTGCTTCGTCGATGGCGCTCTGCTCTACCCTGCCGCTCTTTACGTCGGCGCAGATGTTCCTGACGGCGCGCACTATCTCGTCGCGGCTGCCGTAGTTCATGGCTATGTTGAGCACCATGCCGTCGCGGTCCTTGGAGCTCTGCTCGTTCTCCTCCATAAGCGCCCGCAGCTCGGGCGAAAACCCGCTTTTGTCGCCGATGAAGCGCACCACGATGTCATCGTCCTTAAAATCGCTGAGCGCCTCTTCCAGATAGGACTTGAACAAGCCCATCAGAGCGCCCACCTCATCCTCGGGGCGCTTCCAGTTTTCGGTGGAAAAAGCGTAAACCGTAAGGTATTTTATGCCGATCTCGGAGCAGTAGCGCGTGATCTTGCGGAAGGTCTGAGCACCCTCCCTGTGACCCGCCTTGCGCGGCAGACCGCGCTTTTTTGCCCATCTGCCGTTGCCGTCCATGATGATGCCGACGTGAACGGGCAAAACCGACGGCGCCTGTGAAGGCGCGGACGGCTCTTTCTTTTTAAAAAACGGGATCGCCATTTTACAGCTCCAAAAGCTCCTTCTGCTTGTCAGCGGAGGTCTTGTCGATCTTCTTTGTGAACTTATCGGTGAGCTCCTGGGTCTTCTTTTCGGCAAGCTTGAGGTCATCCTCGGTAAGCTCGCTCTTCTTCTTCATCGCCTTGAGCTTTTCAATGGTGTCGCGTCTTACATTTCTGACCTGCACCTTGGTTTCCTCGGCGATCTTCTGCACGTCCTTGACGATCTCTTTACGTCTGTCCTCGGTGAGCGGCGGGAAGATCAAGCGGATGATCTTGCCGTCATTCTGGGGATTGATGCCTATGTCGGACTTCTGGATAGCCTTCTCGATCTGTCTGAGGATAGAAGCGTCCCACGGCTGGATGGTCAGCGTCCTCGCCTCGGTCACGGAAACAGCGGCAAGCTGGTTGACGGGAGTGGGAGTACCGTAGTAATCCACCTTCACCTTGTCAAGCACAGCGGGGTTGGCTCTGCCCGCGCGGATCTCGGAAAAATCCTGACACATATGGTCATATCTTCTTCCCATTCTTTCTTCTGCTTTTTTGAGTTGTTCTTGCATAATCAACGCCTCCTATATTAGTGGATAGAAAATAATGATCGATCAAAAAGCTGTTAGCTTTGTTTCAAAAACTCAGTTTTTTACTACAGTGCCGATGTTTTCGCCGCACACCGCGCGGTAGATGTTCTCCGGCTCCTCTATGCTGAAAACCAATATCGGCAGGTTGTTGTCCTTGCACAGCGCGGAAGCGGTGCTGTCCATGACCGCGAGGTCCTTGTTGAGCACCTCGGCAAAAGAGATGACGTCAAAGCGTTTTGCGTCGGGATTCTTTTTGGGATCGCTGTCGTACACGCCGTCGACCATCGTAGCCTTCATAATGATGTCCGCCTCGATCTCTACCGCGCGCAGCGCCGCTGCGGTGTCTGTGCTGAAGAAGGGATTGCCCGTTCCGCAGCCGAAGATGACCACCCTGCCCTTGTTGAGGTGGCTGACCGCCTTGTTGCGGATGTAGGGCTCGGCTACCTGACGCATGGAGATGGCGGTCTGCACGCGCACATCAAGTCCCAGCTGCTCAAGAGCGTCGCAAACGCCCAGCGCGTTGATGGTAGTTGCCAGCATGCCCATGTGGTCTGCTCTGGTCCTGTCCATCTCTCCCGAGCTTCTGCCTCTCCAGAAATTGCCGCCGCCGACCACGATGCCGACCTGCACGCCCGCGTCCACACATTTTTTAATGGGTTCGCAGATTTTGAGCACGGTGTCAAAGTCGATTCCGTGCTTATTTGAACCTGCGAGCGACTCGCCCGAAAGCTTAAGCAAAACTCTCTTATATTTCGGTTGCATATAAAACACCTCATTATCTATAGTTATTTAATATTATACAATATATTGGCAGTAAAGTAAAGGCAAAACACTAAATATTTTCCAAAGTAATACCAATCTCATCGTCTGCTTTTTATCCTATGCAAAAAACAACGGATTGTATCCCCCGGCAGTCCGTTGTGATAACAGCGGTTTTCGGTATAATACTAAACTCAAATAAAAAATAGACAATCTTTGCGGTCTGTTTTCCGCAATACTTCGTTGTCGTCCTTGCAAGGTGCCGGCCTTGCGGCGTCCTTCGCCTCGTCTTGCGAAAACTATCCTCGCAAATCTTTGTCCGCTTTTTATCTGAGATTAGTATAAAGCGCGCTTGTCCCCGTCGGGAATTTTGTATTTATCAATATCTTTGTTGCATCGCAGGCACAAGGCTGTCACAAGACCTTTTTATTGAATCAGCTTGAAAAAAAGAGCGCCCCGTTACGGGACGCTCAAATAAGAACTTATAAAACCTTGGACAAAAAGTCCTTGAGGCGCGGGTTTTTGGGATTCTCAAAGAAATCCTTCGGACTTCCCTGCTCCACTATAACGCCCTCGTCCACAAAGACGATGTCGGTGCCGACCTCGCGGGCAAAGCCCATTTCGTGGGTGACTACGACCATAGTCATGCCCTCCCTGGCGAGCTGCTTCATTACCTCGAGCACCTCGCCCACCATTTCGGGGTCGAGCGCCGAGGTCGGCTCGTCAAAAAGCATGACGTCGGGGTTCATCGCCAGCGCGCGCACTATGGCGACACGCTGCTTTTGTCCGCCCGAAAGCTGGTTGGGATAGGCGTTCGCCTTGTCAGCAAGTCCGACGCGCTCCAGCAGCTTCATGGCGTTTTCCTCAGCCTCTTTCTTGCTCTGCTTGAGCAGCTTTCTGGGACCGAGGGTCATGTTTTTCAGCACCGTCTTGTGCGGGAACAGGTTGAACTGCTGGAACACCATGCCCATTTTCTGGCGGTGCTTGTTGATGTTCACGGAAGGGGCGGTGATGTCCACGCCCTCAAAGGTGATGGTGCCCGAGGTAGGCTCCTCCAAAAGGTTCAGGCAGCGCAGGAAGGTGGACTTGCCCGAGCCGGACGCGCCTATCACCACCATTACATCGCCCTTTTTGATTTCGGCGTTGACGCCCTTGAGCACCTTGAGATCGCCGAAGGACTTGCACAGGTCTTCGACCTTTATCAGCACTTTATTATCAGTGGTCACTGTTGCGCAGCCTCCTTTCGATGCGTTTGAGGATGAATGAAAGAATCAGCACGACGATCAGGTAGAATATAGCTACGGAGATCAGCGGCGTAAACGCGTCGTAGGTCCTGTTGATAACAGTGTTGCCAACCTTTGTCAGGTCCATTATCGCAACATAGCCCGCGACCGAGGTCTCCTTGACCAGCACGATAAACTCGTTGCCCAGCGCGGGAAGGATGTTTTTAAGAGCCTGCGGCAGAATGACATGGATCATGGTGCTTTTGTAGTCGAAGCCAATGGAGCGGCTAGCCTCGAACTGACCCTTGTCGATAGACATGATGCCCGAGCGCACGATCTCCGCGACATAAGCGCCGGAGTTGATGCCGAACGAAAGAATGGCTATCATTACCGCGTTGCGCGAGGAGGCGAAGATGATATTATACATTATCAACAGCTGGATAACCACAGGGGTACCGCGGATGATAGTGATGTAGATATTACAGATGATATTGAAAAACTTCAACAGCACGTCGCCGAAGCTTTTGCATTTTTTCTTGTGCAGGGTCAGGTCGTGAGTAGAGCGGATTATCGCCACCAAAAAGCCCAGCGCAACGCCGAGCAAGGCTGCGAATATCGTGATCTGCACCGTTTTGGAAAGACCGTCCAAAAACATCTTCCAGCGGTTTTCCTCAATGAAGGTCCTGTAAAACCGATTCCCTATGCTTTGCCAAAAGCCCATATCCCCGTCCGAACCCGAGCTTGTCGCTTCGGAAACGGTACTGCCGACAGAGGCTGCCAGCATATTCAAAAACTGCATACAACTATCCTTTTCAGCAACGGCGCAGTCAGCAAAACCACCGACTGCGCCTGAATTGCGATTCGATTATTTCTTGACGATGATGACCTGAGCGGCTTCCGCGTAGGTGTCGGTGAAGCTGACGCTCTTCTTTCTCTCTTCGGTGACGGTCATGCCCGCCATACCGAAATCAGCCTTGCCGGTCTGAATGGAACCGATGATAGACTCAAACTCCATGTTGTCGATAACCAGCTTGTAGCCGAGCTTGTCGCAGATGGCGGTAGCGATCATGGGGTCGATGCCTACGATCTTATTGTCGGCGATGTATTCATAAGGCTCAAACTCAGCGTTGGTAGCCATGTGCAGCTCGCCGTTGGGATACTGGGTGCCTTCGGGAGTGGAGTAGGTGTACTCCTCGTCGCCGATGAAGTGGTTGATGATCTTGGAAACGGTGCCGTCTTCCTTAAGCTCACCGAGAGCGGTGTTGAACTTCTCAAGCAGCGCCTCGTTGCCCTTGGCTATGCAGATGGCGTACTCCTCTTTGGCGAAGTTCTCGTCGTCGGCGGTGTCGAGGATCTTAAGACCGCTGTTGTTGGCTACAAACGCCTTAGCGGGCTCGCTGTCGATGATAACACAGTCGATCTTTCCGTTCTTCAGAGCTACTACCGCATCAGCGCCCTTGTTGTAGCGGTTAACGGTAGCGCCGTCCTTCTCGTATTCGGTAGCGATGTTGTCGCCGGTGGTGCCGGACTGCACGCCGATGATAGCGCCCTTAAGATCGTCTACCTTGGTGATTTTCTTTGCCTTGCTGCTGCCACAGCCCGCAAAGGCAAACGCCATGGTGCAGACCATAACACCCGCAAGAATCGCGGATAATACTTTTTTCATAGATTTACATCTCCTTTAAAATAATCACAATTATTAATATAACAGACTCAATAAGAAAAATCAAGTATTTTAGCGGCTAAATATCAAGTTTTCCGCATATTTATGCAATTTTCGGGACCCCGCGAAAATTTTTCCGAAATAAAACAAAAACAGGGCTTGATTTTTTTGAAGATATTTGTTATAATAACAAGCGGCGCACGGAGAGATGTCCGAGCTGGCCGAAGGAGCATGATTGGAAATCATGTGTACGGTAATCGCCGTACCAGGGGTTCAAATCCCCTTCTCTCCGCCAAAACAAAAGCACCCACAAGGGTGCTTTTTTGTTTTGGAAAAAAGGAGAGAAGGGGATTTGAGGGAGAGCGTTGATGAAACTTCAAGCCGACAGCACTTTTCATCCCGCCGTTGATGACGTTTTATAAAAGATGAAAGTTCTCCAAAGGCGGAGAAAGCGCCCACCGGCGCACGCCGCAGGCGGGTCAAAACAGTCCTGTGGACTGTTTTGAGGGAGAGCGTTGATGAACCCTTGACTCCCCCACACGCAGCAGCAAGCGGCGCAGTGCGTCGTTTATAGCACCGCAGTACCTTCTCTCCGCCAAAACAAAAAGCACCCGAAGGGAGGCACTTCGTAAGGAAGTTGTCTCCCTTTGGCTTTTATAAAACAGTCGGATAGTTGGATTTGTAGGATATAATCTGAAAATTACGGAGGTTTTACAAATGAAGAACACAAAATATCACATCTACCTTAATAGCGAAGTATAGTGATATCGCGTAATTATGCCTTGTTTAATTTCTCCTTGCCCCGCTTGCAGCGAGGGCATTTCCAGTCCTCCGGCAGGGCTTCAAACGGAGTGCCCGGTTCGATCCCGTGCTTCGGATCTCCGACTTCGGGATCATAGGTATAGCCGCATTTGGCACACTTATACTTTTTGTTTTCCATGATGCCGGTGTCTTAGTCGCCAAGCTGCAGGGTCAGATAGTTCTCATAGCCGATTCTTTCGATAATGCCCATATGCTGTGCCACCCATGCACGGTGCTCGGCTTCACACTCAATGAAGCCTTCCAAAAGCTTTCTGGTGATGGAGTCGTCCGCAAGATTCGCTATTTCATTCTCCATTCTCTCGACTCCCTTGAATTCCCTGAATCCGTCGTCCCAATCCTTCAGAAGATCTTTGATCTCGCAGAAGAGCGGCTGCTCGACATATCCGATCGCAGGCTGTCCGCCGAGGGAAACGACCCTTGCCGTACACTTTCTTGCTTCCTCCAGCTCCTCATCGCCCTCTTCCTTGCAGCGATCCGCAAACTTCACAAACCCCTGTGCACGGAAAATAGCCTCGTGGATATAGTCCGCCTGTGAGCTGGAATACCAGCCGACCGCATAATCGTTAAGCATCTTGATCTTTTCTTCAAGTGTCATGATATATTCCTCCTGTTTATTTCGCTGTTGTGCGCTTCTTTATTGTGCACAATTATATTATAGCGGAATACTATAGCGTATGTCGAGTTACGGCTTTAGTTACCCGTAATATCATTTTACCGATGAAGAAAAGAGTAAAGTTATTTGCGAGTTATTCAAACAAAAATGGTCTTAATTCCTCCGGGATAGCAGCTTTAAGAGCTTGCGCAACTTTTTCACAGGAAACAGGCTTGCTGTGCATAAGCCAATCGCAGATATATTGCCCGGAACCATAACAATAAATTCTTACGATCGCAGCAAGGTTTTCAGGAACGGTATCCTGACCGAGCTTCCTCTTGATTTCTAATTCAATAAATTCAATTTCGGTCTCATTCATGATATTGATGAAAGACTCCCGGCCGCTGGTATGCTTCAAGGCGTTAACCACATATTTACGGTATTGTTCATAGCTTCGTATACCATCAAGCAGCGTATCGATCCACGCACAGCCGTTGGTACCGATCCTGTCTAAATTTTCCTTCGTTGCCTGAACAAAGAGCCATGAAATGAGGTCGTTTTTATCCTTAAAGTACCTGTAAAATGTCGGTTTCGTCATTGAACAGTTCTCTACTATGTCAACAACAGATATTTTGTTGATTGTTTTTCTCTCCGCAAGCTCAAGGTATGATTCTGCAAGTATTTCTTTTGTTGTCTTACGCTTCAATTATCACCACCTCCAGCTTGGTGATTACAACATCCCGCTCCCCACTGCCTATGATGGCAGTGTTGGTGCCGTGTGGCATCCTGCTATCCTTATACGACAACATAACCGCCTTTGCGCAGAACATCCAAAGCCCGTTCAAAGTTTTCTTCCTTCACAAGGATATAATCTGTATTGAAGGTTGATGCCGCAAATATGCCGATTTTATTTTCTGCGAGAATCCCGGATATTTTAGATAGAATACCGATAAGTGAGAAATCCAGTACTCCCTGAATACGAAAGCCTCGCCAGCCGTCTTCACGCTCGATGGTGTTTGTAGGAGTTTCTTCAGTAACGCAGACCAGCGATATTTCTTCATCAGTCTTTCCGATAAAATAAAAATCTTTCTTTGTATCAATCTCTACAATATCTGTCACCTTGCAGACTGTCAGTTTATATGGCAGTTTATTTATTTCCATATGCGTTCCTCCTTCTTCTCCGCTCCCCACCGCCGGTAACGGCAGTGGGGGTGCAGTGTAACAATTATATAATTGCCCTTGACAGTAAACCGAGAGTTACAGCAGCGATTTTTCTCAATTTTGCCCTTTCAGTCAGAGGAAACTTATCCATGCTCTCGCTGACGGCTGAAACCCGCAAATGCCCTGATTTCAAGCCATTTCCGTTCCCCCGACCTCATTTTCCGGATAGTGAAACGACGGTCTCCACGGTACAGTATAAGGGAAAATACCAATTCATTATTAGTTTTAACACATATATTATATAATATTTTTAGTTATAACGCAAGCAGGATTCTTGTTTAAATCCGGGGCAAGGAAGGTGACGGTTTATGATCAGATACTACGACGAACACGGTAATCGTCTCAATATACGAACAGAGTTCTCTGATTTCGGAGAGCGGCTTTTGTTGTGTCGATTTCTTTGTCAGCCGGTTGCAATTATCTTATGATTCAGATATAATTTTACATAAAGGAATCGAAACGAAAGGAGGGCTGATTGTGGGTGACCGAAAAGAAATCAAACAGACGATTGTGTTTATCGGCTTTCTGATTTTGTCGGGCGTATGTTATCTGTTCACCGGCACGGACAGTCTGTTTCTAAACACATTTATGTTCAGTGCTAATTTTCTAATCTACGCCGGGCTGCTGCTTTACTGGATACAGTCAGTCCGTTCAAGGCTGTTGCCGACAAAGGCGCGCGCGTATATCCTCGCGGCGGCATTACTCATGCTGCTGTATCTGACGCTGCGGGTGTTCAAATACCGGATCGCCGAAGCCGACGCGATACCGTCAAGGGTTGCCGTGTATGCCTACTGGATACCTCAGGTGATGATCCCAACGCTGTTTTTGATGACCTGTATCCGGATTCGCCGCGGAGAACGGGAGGAAGATACGCACCGTGAAATGCTGCTTCTGATCCCCGCTATCGCGCTATCGCTGATGGTGATGACGAACGATCTGCACGGATTTGTCTACGCTCCAAAGGTCGGGCTTTCTCAATTTGCCGTCAAAACCGGCACTTATTCTCTCGGGATCGGCTTTTATCTGATGTATGCGTGGATGGGACTGACTGCGCTTGCGGGTTTTATCCTGCTGTTCCGTGAAACGAGAAAACGCCCCGTCCGTATGACGGTCATGCTGATCGTCGTGATCGCGATATGGGTAACGCTGGTTTTAGTCTGTGTCCTCTTTTTTAACAAGCACAAAATACCGGCTATGTTCAATGTACCCGAGGTACACATCTTCTGTATGCTGGGCGTTATGGAAATTTGTATACGTGAGCGGTTGATACCATATAACGAAAATCACAGCGGCTTTTTCTCTCAGCTCGGTCTGCCCGTGATGATCGCGGACAAGAGGTTTGAGCCTGTTTTCATATCCGCTGTCCCCGTCACGGCGTCGGCGGAACAGCTATCCGCGTCCGTTACCGCGCCGGTCTGTCTTGATGACGATACGCGGCTTTCCGGTATGCCGATACAGGCGGGCTATGCCTTCTGGACAGAGGATGAAACCGAACTGCACCGTGAGAACTGCCGTTTGGAAGCCGCGAACGAAATCCTCAGCGAAGAAAACGACCTGATCGCCGTTGAGAACAAGCTGAAAGAGAAGCAGGCGCATTTTGAAGCGCAGAATCAGGTGTATGACAAGATAGCCCGCGCGCTCTATCCGAAGCAGAAGAAGATCGAGGCGCTTTTAGCGGACGTTGAGCCTGACACGACCGAATTCAGCAAAGCCCTTGCCGAATGCTGCGTCTATAACGCCTATTCAAAGCGCAAGAGCAATTTGATACTTTTATCCGAAGAAACGCTCCCGAAGCATAACCGAGAGCTGTTTCTGTCCTTGCAGGAAACGACGCGGTTTTTGGAGTGCTGCGGTATACAGGCGGCAGCTGTCGGCGAGGAGTATTCCGACCTGCCCTTATCCGCGATTCATAATTTATATGATACCTTTGAAACGGTGATCGAAGCCTACCTGCCGTATATGAAGCGTATGACCGCCTCGCTGACAAAGAGCGGTATACGTCTGGCAATCGAAGCACAGCGCGATCCCGATTTGCATCAGGCCCTGCTGCCTGTAGAGCGCAAGGTGAGCGACGATCTTACCTTCCTGACAATCAACGCGACGGGAGGTGGGGCTGTATGACGAGCTTACAGTCGATCAGCGGATCGCTGCTGTATTATCTGATCGGCATTTTTGTGATCCTGCTTATGATCGGTCAGACCGCCGAGCTTTTTCAGACATTCCGATACAAACGCGAAAAAAAGCACCTGATCGTTTCCGTCATCAACTTCCTGCTGTGCTTTGCGCTGCTGATCGTTATTATGGACTTTGCCATGACGCGATTCATCTCGCCCGAGGACGAATGTAAATATCGGTCTTTTGAATGGGCGCTGTTCGCTCAGCCGTGGCTGTGGATCGTATGCGGAGAGCTGATCTGTACCGTCGTACTGATCCTGCTGTTCCTCAGCGACGTCAAATTTCGGAATACGCACCTGACGCCCGACGCGATCCGTCAGACGGTCGATCTGCTTCCTGCGGGAATCTGTATCAGCGACGATAAAGGAACCGTCCTGCTCTCCAACCTCAAAATGAACGCGATATGCCGCGAGCTGACGGGACACCTTCTCTCCGACGCAAACCGCTTTACGGCGCAGATAGAAGCTGAGGGAGAATCGCAGAACGACAGAACTTTTGTAAAGCTCCGAAGCGGAACGGTTTGTCAGTTTGTGCAAAGCGCCCTGACCGAGAGCGGCAGAGAATATAACTGCCTGACGGCAATTGACGTGACCGAGCGCTACCGCGTGACCGAGGAGCTGAAAGCGAAGAACGCGCATTTGCAGGAAATCAAGCGCCGTATGCATGCGGTGTCTGACCTGTCGGGCGATATGTTCGTCGCGCAGGAAGAAGCGGCGGCGCGCGCCGCTCTGCACAATCAGCTCGGACAGGTCCTGCTCATGGGGCGGCATTATCTGGACCACCCCGACGACACCGACGCGAACCTCGTCTATATCACGACGACACAGATGAATTCATTTCTGCTCGGCGAGTACAAAGAGCCGACCGAGCATAAGGACGATCTGCTGACAGAGGTGCTGTGGATGGTACAGTCGATCGGCGTTACGGTTGAGCTTCACGGCAGCCTGTCCGAACAGGCAAGCAAACGCACGATCCTCGCCCACGCGATACAGGAGTGCGCCGCGAACACGGTCAAGCACGCAGGCGGCGACCGCCTGAATGTGACGCTCAGCGAAAATGAGATCGTCATTACCAATAACGGTAAACCGCCGAAGGGCGAGATAGCCGAAAGCGGCGGTCTGCTGTCCCTGCGCCGCAGCGCAGAAGAAGCAGGCGGCACAATGACCGTGCAAAGCCTGCCCGAGTTTAAACTATCGCTGTCATTCTGAGCTTGCCGAAGAATCCCCTTGACAGAGGCGGTTCGTTCATCGCCGAAAGGGGTACTTCGGCTACATTACTTCACAATCCTGCTCGGGATGACAGAATAATCCACCGCGCTTCCTGCCGTTTGGGTATGGAAGCGTTTTTCATATTACTGCTTTTTTATTCACGGAAGAACCATCTGTTTCAGGTTGTAGCAGGTGTAGCAGGTAAATATGTTGATTTCTATATGTTTCTCTTTTATAGAGATTAATGATTTTATCTGCTACATCTGCTACACAAAAGCTTATTGAACTCACTGTCGAGCTTGTGCCCAAAATTTTTCATGGCAGTGTCTTTGAAGTTGATGAAGCTTTATGATAACGCTATACTCTCCAAAGGCGGAGTGATGCAACGTCCCGTTGCACAAATGGTACTTTTAGGTGATAGACAACACGTTTTTTGTCATGGTATAATATAAAAGAGTATATCCAAATGAAAGGGGTGTGATGCTGTGAACGCTTCTGTAAGGGTCGTCGTGGCAGACGATCAGAATATCTCGCGCGGCTTTTTTGAAATGTTCGTCCGCGCGGCGAATGGCTATACATTGACGGCAGGGCTGCGCACGGCGCGGGAGGCGGTCGCTTATGCCGACACGAATGAGTTCGACCTCTTGATTATGGACGTGATGATGGCGGACGGCATCGACGGCTTGACCGCCGCCGAACAGATCAAGCGCGAACATCCGAAAATCAAAATCATTCTGACTACCTCTGCGGTCGAAACGACTTGGGAGGACAAGGCGCGCGCGGCGGGAATCGACAGCTTTTGGTACAAGGAGTATGAGAACGAAAGCTTGATTGACCTTATGGACAGGACGATGGCGGGCGAATCCGTCTATCCCGACGACCCGCCGAGGGTGAGCTTCGGCAAGGTCACGCGCGCCGACCTGACCGAAAGAGAGCTTGACGTTTTGCGCGGACTGACCGAGAGCCTTTCTAACGACGAGATCGCTCAGCGGCTGCATATCTCTCCCAACACCGTCAAGCGGCATATCCAGAACATCATGGAGAAAACCGGCTATGAAAGCCGTCTGGAGCTGGCGATGAACGCAAAGTCCCTCGGCTTGGTCGTCAGCGAAAGTGATAGAATCCATCATCATACAAACGAGGAGGAATGAACATGAAAAAGCTATTATCTATCCTGCTTGCCGCTTTGCTGGTGCTGTCTGTCATGCCCATGACAGCGTTCGCAGCGGAAGCGGACGAAACCGAAGCGGTCGGCGCACCGGCTGACAGTGCCCCCGTGGGCGACGACAGCGGCACCGTCGGCGACGTCACGTGGTACTTTGAAAACGCCACCGGCGAGCTGACCATCGGCGGCACGGGCGAGCTGCAGGACTACAACTCCGGCTACGAGACACCCTGGGCAGCTTACCGCAACAGCATCAATACCATCACCATCGGCGGCAGCATCACGCGCATCGGCAGCTATGCCTTTGAGGGCTGCACTTCGCTTTGTGACGTCATTTTCATCACGCCGCTTGATTCTATCGGCGACTGTGCCTTTCTCAACTGCGGCTTGGCGAGCGTCACGCTGACGTATCAGCCCTGCGATTTGGAGATCGGCGAATACGCGTTCGCTTATGAGGGCGCAGACGGCGAAATAACGAACTTTGTTTCGGGCTTTACGATCTACAGCGACTCCACCGCCGGCTTTGAGTACACCTACAACAAAGCTTTTATGCATTTCGCCTTTACCGTGAATGAGTTTTGGGGCGAAACAGACAACTGCCACTGGTCGTTCGACACGACGACCGACACCCTGACCATCTCGCCCAAAGGCAACGGCAACTGCGCGATGGACCTGCCGCAGTTTTGGGCGCGTGACATGGCTCTCACTCACTTTGTCAAAAAGCTCGTGATCTCGGAGGGCTTGACCACCGTCAGCAACGGCGCATTTTTCGGCTGTAATCAGTTGGAGGAGGTCACCATACCCGACACCCTGACACAGATCGGTCAATTGGCGTTTTCCCTTTGCACGGCGCTGACCACCGTCAATTTCCCCGCGAGCCTGCATGAGATCGGCACCGCCGCCTTTGCCCGCTGCGACGCACTGAGCAGCATCACGCTATACAGCGGCTTGCAGACGGTCGGCATCGGCGCGTTCAAGGACACCGCACTCACTTCCGTCATTATCCCCTCAAGCGTGACGTTTGTCGGCGACTACGCCTTTGGCTATACGGAGTATAACAGCCAGGTGCCGGAGCAGATGACGCCGGTCGACGATTTCGTTGTCTACGGCGAATCCGGCACCGCCGCCGCGACCTACGCCGACAACAACGGCTTTACCTTCTTTACCACCACCGGCACCACCGGCGACTGCCTGTGGGCGTTCGACCCTTACACCCAAACCCTGACCGTCAGCGGCGAGGGCGCTATGGCGGATTATGAAACCCCATACGATCATGTAATGGTAAACGCCACTCCGTGGGCGGAGTACAGTGAGATAACGACCACGATCTTGATCGAGGACGGCGTGACGCACGTCGGCAACGGTTCGTTTTATAAGTTTTATAATGTTACGGAGCTAACCATCGGCAATAATGTGCAGACGGTCGGAGAGTTCTCGTTTTATTTGCTCCGCGAGCTCACCGAGGTGGTTCTGCCGGACAGTGTGGAGGCATTGGAAGCATATTCATTCACGAAAGATGCCGAGCTCCAAAGCATTACGTTTGGAAAAAATCTGAAAAGGATCGGAACCGGTGCTTTTAGCGCTTGTTATGGTCTGACCGAGATCACCCTTCCCGACAGCTTGGAGTGGGTCGATCTGCAAGCGTTTGTTGGCTGTCATAATCTGACAAGCGTTGTCATCGGCGAATGTCCCGCGGAAATACGCACCGAAGCGTTTCTCGGGTGCGGTTTTACGAAGGTCTATATCCCCGAAAGCGTTACAGAGATCATTGACCACGCGTTTGGCTTTAAATCCGATTCAAACCATGAGCTTGTTAAAATCGACGGCTTCACCATCTACGGTGTTCCCGGCTCCGCCGCCGAGACCTACGCCAACGAATACGAAATCCCCTTCGTTGCAGCGGGCGGTACAACGGGCGACTGCAAATGGAAGTTCGACCCCTACACCGGCACCCTGACCATCAGCGGCGAGGGCGCGATGGCGGATTATGTCTGTGAATATAATCAAGGGACCGATACATATACCTATTTCGATCCGTGGAGAGGTTTTTGTGATCAGACCACCAAGATCGTGATCGAGGACGGCGTAACGCACGTCGGAGAGTTCTCGTTTTGTGATTTCTCTCAAGTTACGGAGCTGTCCATCGGCAACACCGTGCAAACCATCGGCAGATTGGCATTTAGCCTTTGCGGCATTACGGTACCGGACGGCAAGCTGACCGAAATCACCATCCCCGACAGTGTAGAGAGCATCGGAAAAATGGCGTTTGCCAGTGACAAGTATCTTCAAAGTGTCACCCTCGGCAGCGGGCTGAAAAACATAGGAGAGGAGGCGTTTGCTTTCACCGATATCACCGAGCTGACACTTCCCGACAGCGTAGAAACCATCGGAGACTTTGCGTTTATGAACTGCGCTCAACTGACAAGCGTCGCTTTGAATGAGGGCGTGACCTCTATCGGAGAACACGCTTTTCTTTGGTGTCCAAACCTGACGGAGGTCTACATTCCGGACAGCGTGACCGCGATCGGCGAAGACGCCTTCGGCTATAACGAACTCAACCACTTACACAAAACAGAGGGCTTCACCATTTACGGCAGCTCCGGCACCGCCGCCGAGACCTACGCTATCGAAAATGGCTTCACCTTTGTCGCGCTCAACGGCACCACGGGCGACTGCCAATGGAAGTACAACCGCAACACCGACGTGCTGACTATTTACGGCGGCACCCAAACAGCCGATTACACCGCTTCTACCACGGCGCCGTGGCACGCGTGGCGTGATGTGCTCACCGCTGTCGTTGTACAGAATGGCGTGACCAAGATCGGCGATTTCTGCTTCTATGACCTGCCTAACCTGACCGACGTAAATCTGCCCGACACCGTGACAGCCATCGGCACGAACGCCTTCCGCTACTGCGAGCAGATCACATCCCTTAGCCTGCCCGCTGCGCTCAGCAACATCGGAACATACGCCTTCGGCGGCACGGCGCTGACCGACGTCACCATTCCCGACGGCGTCACCACGATCCCCGATTCGGCGTTCGGCAACTGCGTAAGCCTGACCGCCGTTACCTTCAACGAGGGCTTGACGACGATTGAGGCGGGCGCGTTCGTCGGCTGTCCGCTGATAGCAGTGAGTCTGCCCTTTACGCTGCAATCGATCGGCGCAAACGCGTTCCTCGGCGCGAATATCAACAGCGTGACCATTCCCCCGAGCGTCACGAGCATCGGACAATACTCCATCGGCTATTACGTCGATCAAAACCACGCGACCGTCAAGCAAAGCGGCTTTGTCATTCGCGGCAAAGCGGAATCCGCCGCCGAAACCTACGCGACCGAAAACGGCTTTACCTTCATCGCCGCTCTTGCCACCGGCAATACCGGCGAGGTCAAATGGGCGGTCGATATTCCCAAGGCGGAGCTGATCATCTACGGCAGCGGCGCTATGGGAGATTACTACAGCCAGAATCCGCCGTGGATGTATGTTGATCTCGGCAAGGACGACGACGACAATCCGCGGCAGATCACCAAACTGACCGTCAGGGACGGCGTCACCTATATCGGTGATTCCGCGTTCAGCCGTCTGACGGAATTAACGACCGTCAAAATCGGCAAGACCCTGACCTCCTGCGGCACTCGCGAGCCGTTCTACGGCTTGACAAAGCTGTACTCCGTTGCCATTGCCGACGGCGTCACCACCATCCCCGCGCACCTCTTTGAAAACTGCACGGGCAACAGTGAAGACGGCTGCTACGTCGTCCTTCCCTCTACTCTCACCGCTATCGGCTCCCGCGCGTTTTATAATTTTGAGAACCTCCGTTCCCTGTTCGGTCTGAACAACGCCAATTCGCTGACGACCATCGGCGACTACGCGTGCTACAACTGCAAGAGCCTCAGCAGCGTATACCTTCCCAACTCCGTCACCGAAATCGGAAGCTACGCCTTCTACGGCTGTGAGAATCTGCAAAATCTGACGATGAGCACGAATGTGCAGACCATTGGCAGCAACGCTTTTGCCCGTTGTCAAGCACTTCCGTCTGTCACCCTGCCCGAAACGCTGACCACCTTAGGCAGTGAAGCGTTCGCAAGCTGCACCGCGCTGACCTCCGTCAACATTCCGGCGAACATGACGGTAGACGGCGTTTACGGTCCGTTCTCCTACTGCGACAGCTTGAACGACGTCACCTTCACCGCGGGCAGAACAGCCATTCCCGCTTATCTCTTCCACCGCTGCACCGGTATTCAGACCATTGAGCTGCCCGACACCGTGACGACGATCGGACGCGACGCGTTCGCGGAGTGCTCCAACATGACCGCCATCACTCTACCTGACGATTTAGAGGAAATCGGCTACTACGTGTTCCAAAACTGCTCCTCGCTGCAAAGTCTGACGATCCCCGACGGCGTAACGACGCTTTATAACACGACCTTCTACGGCTGTTCGGCGCTTGAAACCATCACCCTGCCCGACGCCATGACCACCATTGAGAACAGCGTGTTTGCAAACTGCTCCTCGCTGCAATCCTTCACCGCGCCCGCCGGTGTGACAATCATTAAAGACAACACCTTCAAAAACTGCACCTCGCTGAGCAGCCTCACGCTCCACGGCAATATCACCGCCATTGAAGGCTACGCCTTTGACGGCTGCTCCGCGCTGGAGACGCTGACCATTCCCGAGGGCGTCAAAAGCCTTGGCAACTATTCCTTCCGCAACTGCACCGCGCTGGAGACGGTCAACCTGCCGTCCACCGTCTGCGGTACCGGCGGCAGCGCAAATCATGCGTTTGAGGGTTGTACCGCGCTGCGTACCGTCAACTTCGCCAACGGCTCCACACGGATCCCCGGCGAGATGTTCAGAAGCACCGGTATCACGGAGATCAGCTTCCCCGACACCGTGACCGATATTGAGGGCATGGCTTTCACAGATTGCGCTGATCTCACCACGGTCACCCTGCCGTCGTCGCTGCAAAGGCTCGGCAATTCCGCATTTTCCGGCTGTCCGATCACCGAGATCACCATTCCCAAGACCCTCACCAATGCCGGCGACTTCGCACAGTACGGTCCCTTCTCCGGCTGCGAACAGCTCAAAACCGTGCATTTCGAGGCGGGCAGTACCCAAATCGCGGCGAGTCTTTTCTCCTCCTGCACCGGCTTAGAGAAGATCGTGATCCCCGATACAATCACCACCATCGGCAACTACGCATTCTTTGGCACCTCTATGACAAACGTGCTTATACCGATAACGGTCACGAGTATCGGAACAAATGCGTTCGGCTATGAACGCCGTAACTCAGACGAAGTAACGGTTGAGGGCTTTACGATCTACGGCTTTGCAGGCTCAGCCGCGCAAACCTACGCCGACGCAAACGAAATAGACTTTGTTCCCCTGCTGATCGGCGACGCGAACGGCGACAGCAAGATAAACGTCCTCGACGTCACCGCCATCCAGCGCCATATCGCCGAGATAGAACCCCTTACGGGCGCTGCTATCTTCAATGCCGACGCCAACGGCGACGGCGAAGTGACCATAGCCGACGTGACCCTTTTACTGCAATATCTCGCGGAATTCGATGGCATAGTCTTAGGAAAACAGCCAACAGCATAACCCAATACAGCCCCGGCGAGCGCGACGCGTTTTGCCGGGGCTTTGCGTTAGCTGTGAAGCCGATAACAGAATAAACGAGCGCAAAAACGCCGCCTGACAGAAATGTCGGGCGGTTTGGCTTTTTGCTTTTCGCGGGTGCTTTTTTGTTTTGAAAAAACGGAGTAAAGGGGATTTGAGGGAGAGCGTTGATGAACCCTTGACTCCCCCGCCCCATCAAGCGGCGCAGTGCGTCGTTCCCTTTGCCGCAGCACCTTCTCTCCGCCAAACCCATCCTTAACGGAAAAACAAAATAATATCACTAAACGTATTGCCTTTCAAGCTTATTTGTCGTACAATAGAATCAAATCACGAAAGGAGAGCAACATATGAAAAGAATCATCGCCGTTATTACGCTGTTTATGTTTCTCTCCCTCCTTCCCGTCCGCGCCGAGTGCGCCGTGTCCTTTTCGCTCAGTGAGATTGAGTGCAAAAACAACCGCCTTGTTGACATCGAGGTCAGAGCACAGTGCGACCGCAAGCTATGCGCCGCCACCTTTGAATTCACCTACGACCCCTCTGTGCTGGAATTTCGCGACGCCAAACCCTGCGGCGACGCTCAGGTGGTCAGCGACACAAACGAGTCACGTGTGCGGCTTTCCTTTCTGGATACCTACGGCGCCGAGATAACCCGACAAGCTCCGATTTTTACGCTGGAATTCAAAACCATAGCCGAGGGCAGCAGCGAGGTCGGCTTCACCGTTGAGGACTGCGTTGACGCGGACGTTCAAGCGCTTGATGTAGGAAGCTGCACTGCGGGCAGCGTCACTGTAACTCAGAGAGCGAGCGACAGTGTGGGCAGAACGGACACTTCGTCCAAATCCGCCGCCCACCCCAAGGCGACCGAGCCAAAGACGACCTCCGCTGACAAGCACGGCTCTGCTCCGAAAGCGCGGTCTTCAAAGGGCAATCCTGCCGATGGTCAAAACACCGAGCCGATACACGATATGGGCACGCTAAACACTGTCAGCCAAAAGGACGCCGACCGCCTCACCCCCGTCATCGTCCTCTGCTGCTCGGGCGCCGCAGCGGCAGCGCTGATAGGCTTCTTTCTGCTGCGCGGCAAACAAAAGAAAAACAGCTCCGACTAACCGAAGCTGCGTTCATATTTCCTGCCCTGTACGACGTTTCTGTCGCGCAGGGCTTTGTTTATTTCATTGAGCACCCGCTTTTTGTCACCGCTCCACAAGGGCGCGACCAAAAGCTTCTTGTCGCCGTCGCCGGTGAGGCGGTGTATCACCACCCCGGGCGGCAGCGCTTCTATGCAGTCGCAGAGCAGGTCGATGTACTCACCGCGCTCCATCACCTCAAACTGCCCCGCCGCATAGTCCTTTTCCAAGTCCGTGCCCTTGAGCACGTGAAGCAGCTGCAACTTGATACCGTCGCTCCTCTCGCCCGCGTAGCGCACGCTTTTCAGCATATCCTCGCGGCTCTCTCGCGGCAAGCCGAGGATGATGTGCGTGATGACCTGCACCCCGATGTCCCTGAGCCGCTTTGCCGCCGCGTCATACACGGGCAGCTCGTAGCCGCGCCGGATATACTCCGCGCTGTCGGGGCGGATAGTCTGCAAGCCCAGCTCCACCCAAACCGGCTTTATTTTGTTAAGCTCGTCGAGCAGCGCGATGACATCATCGCCCAGGCAGTCCGGTCTTGTAGCTATCGACAGCGCCGCCACCTCATCGGGCGCGATCGCCTCGCAGAAAAGTCTGCGCAGACAGCTAACGGGCGCGTAGGTGTTGGTAAAGGGCTGAAAATACGCGATGAACCTGCGGCAGTCCGTTTTTGCAGCGATCTTTTGCTTTGCCTGCTCAAGCTGCGCCGTCACGGATAGCTCGCGCCGCGCCGCGAACTCGCCCGAGCCTCCGGCGCTGCAAAAGATGCAGCCGCGCGTGTCCAGCGTGCCGTCACGGTTGGGACAGGTCATGCCGCCGTCAAGCGACAGCTTATATACCTTTTCGCCGAAGGTCTTTTTCAAATATTCGTTTAAAGAATAATAATACATTTTGCTCACCAAACAATAAAAACCGACCGTGCGGTCGGTTTTTATCTGAGGAACATCTATGAAAAAATCTTTTAAGAAAATGTAGAAAGCACTGTTATCTTTACTGTGCTTATATCATAAAGCCTGTTTGTGAAAGCTAAATGAAGAAAACCGCAAGCTTCTGTGAAGCTTTCCCAAAAACATTATGAAAACTTTCCTACATATTCCTTGAACAGCTCGTCGAGCTCGTCCTCAAAGTCCTCCATATTCTCGTCCAGACCGCCGTTGAAAAACAGCGCCACATGCTTGCGCAGCGACAGGTATGTTCCCGCCAGATTCTTGCGCACCTCGTCCTGAAGCTCGTCGCTGAGCTCTTTGCCGCAGGACAACCCCAAAAACAGGTTACGGTTGTGCAGCTGAGATGAGATGGCGGGGCTTTTAAGCACAAAGGTATTGAAGCTGTGCAGAGCGTTGTAAAATTCTATTACGGAAAATTGCTCCTCGTTTTCCGAGTATTCCTTTTGCTCCCGCTCAGCCTTTTCGGTCTTTTCGCTCTCCTCCAGCGTGAAATCCGAGCTGGTGATGAACGTGTGCAGGTGATCGGGGTACAGAACAAGCGCGCGGTAAAACCGCATGGCGTAAAGCGCGTTTTCAAGACAGGCAAAAGCCGCGTACTGCATATGGTTGTCGTTGAGGTGCATGAAGCTGTACAGATTTTGATACACCGACTTGTTGACCGAAATAAGTATGAGCCGCTCGTTGTCGCGGTAGTCACAGACCACGGGACTTGCCAAAAAGCTCATCGTATACTTGTACGACTTGTTGATATACTCGCTTATCTTTTCCTTGAAGCGGTTTAGAAACTCCGCCTCCCTGATAGTAAACTCAAACATCCTCTCACCTACCTGAACGGCTCTTTTTCCGCGTTGTAAAGATCGTTGCGCGTTATGTCCGCCTCGTACTCGGCGCCGGTTTTGTTTTGAAGGGCGGTCACCAGCAAATTGGGGTTGACATTATCGGTGCTGCCCGCCGACAGCATGATGTCGAGCTGCGCGAAATCAAAGCGCTCGCTGATCTCATACGACTGCACCGCGGGCTTGATGTCCACGGTCTTGAAGCCCTTTTTGGACTTTTTCTCAATTAGTATCTCATCCTGTGACAGCAGAGCCTCCAGCTCACTGCAGATAGCCGACGAAGGCGTTTTTTCCTCCGACAGCTTTACCGTAAAGGAAGCGTAGGCTATCTTGCCCGCCTTCATCACCGCCTCGGTCACGTCAAATACGCGGATGCCGCGCGGCAGGCAGGCGTTAAGCTTCGTTATTATTTCTTCAAAAGAATAATCATCATCCTCGAGCTTGACGTCCATGCACTCGTTCACGCCGCGAAAGCCCAGCGACAGCGGCAGCGGAAAGGTGGCAAAGGGGTGGGGATTGAAGCCCTCGGTGTGCCAAATAGGTATTTTGCTTTTGTGCAGGGCGCGCAGCATGGTGCGGTTGAGGTCAAGGTGCGAGATATAGCGGCACTCCATACACTTTTGAAACCAGATCCTTAAGTTCTTCAAAACATACACCCTTTCCGTATTTTGCCGCGCCGCACTGCGAGCACTGCAGGCGACAATGCGGCGTCGTGGTATTTTCATAAGCCTTTTGACACTCCTTTATCAAAAAGCTCTTTTTAACTCCGTAGTCAAGGTGATCCCACGGCAGTATCTCGTCAAAGCTGCGGCGGCGGTTGGCGTAAAACGCGGGGTCGATGCCGCACTCCTCAAAGATCTCCAGCCACTTGTCCAGATCGAAGCAGTCGTTCCAGCCGTCAAAGTGGAACCCGCGCTCGCAGGCTGTCTGCATAACGCGGCACAGCTTGCGGTCGCCCCTGGCAAACACAGCCTCCAAAAAGCTGGTGTCCGCGTCGTGATAGTTGAAGCTGATCTTCTTGGACTTTATGCTGTCCTTGATATGCCGCTGCTTTTCGTGCAACACGGGGATAGTGTCCTGAGGCTCCCACTGGAACGGCGTGAAGGGCTTGGGCACAAAGCTCGACGCCGACACCGTCACGCGCACGCTCTTGCCCTTGGCGCGCTCGGGCGTGTGATAGAAGGTCTCCACTACATCCTGACCCAGGTGGGCAATATCCGCCACATCATCCATGGTTTCGGTGGGAAGTCCGATCATAAAATAGAGCTTAACCGTCGTCCAGCCGCCCGCGAAGGCGGTGGCGCAGGTCTGCATCAGCTCATCGTGGCGCACGTTTTTGTTGATGACGTCGCGCAGCCGCTGACTGCCCGCCTCGGGGGCAAAGGTAAGTCCGCTTTTGCGCACGGTTTTTATCCTGTTCATTATCTCGTCCGAAAAGCCGTCCACGCGCAGCGAAGGCAGCGAGATGCTCACCTTTTCCCCGTATGTCCAGTCGGTCAGCTTTTCAAGCAAAGGCACTATCCGGCTGTAGTCGCTTGAGCTTAGCGACGACAGCGACACCTCGTCATAGCCCGTGTTGTCGCAGAGCGCGCGGCACTGGGCATTGATGGTATCGGGAGATTTTTCGCGCACCGGTCGATAGAGGAAGCCCGCCTGGCAGAAGCGGCAGCCTCGGATGCAGCCTCGGAATATCTCCTGCACCGCGCGGTCGTGGACTATCTCGATCAGCGGCACCACAAAGTTGTCGGGGTAATAGGACTTGTCCATATCGAGCATAAGGCGCTTGCGTATTACCGCGGGCGCGCCGTCCTTAGGCGTAAAGCTCTTTATAGTGCCGTCCTCGTTATACTCGACCTCGTACAGCGCGGGCACATAAACGCCCTCCACCTGCGCGCAGCGGCGCAGAAACTCGGGCTTGTCCGCGCCTTCGTCGCGGCAGCGGCGGAATATCTCCATCACCTCGAGGTCAACCTCCTCGCCCTCGCCTATGAAAAAGATGTCTACAAAATCCGCTATAGGCTCGGGGTTGCAGGCGCAGGGACCTCCCGCGACGACGATATTCTTAAGCTCGGTGCGCTCGCTCGACAGTATCGGCACGTTGCCCATTTTAAGCATATTAAGCATATTGGAATAACTCAGCTCATACTGCAAGGTAAAGCCGATAAAATCAAAGTCCGAAATAGGGTCGCCGCTCTCGAGCGCGTACAGAGGGATGTTATGCCTGCGCATCTCCTCCTCCATATCTATCCACGGCGCAAACACTCGCTCGCACCAGATGTAGGGCACGCTGTTGAACAGGCTGTAAAGGATCTTCATGCCCAAATGCGACATGCCCACCTCGTAGGTATCCGGAAAACAAAACGCGAAGCGCAGGTCCACATCCTTTTTATCCTTTATCACTTCATTCAGCTCACCGCCCACATACCTGCCGGGCTTTTGGACCTTCAAAAGCAGCTTTTCCACTTCCCTGTTGACCATCTTTTTCCCCTCCGGATAAATTATTTTCTCGTAAAACTATGCCCCGCCTTAAAAGTGCTCTCTGCGCAGCAGGGGCGACGCCGCCAGATACAGGCTGACAAACAGCAGCGACACGTTGTACCTTGAGCGCAGCAGCAGCATAAAGCCGAGCACCGCAAGCGGGAACACGCAGCAAAAGGTAGCGGCGTCCACCGCCCTCTCGGCAAATCGCGGAGCGTGCCGACGGCACAGCCCCAGATACAGCAGTTGTCCGCCGTCCAGCGACAAAACGGGCAGGCTGTTGAACAGTCCCACCGACAGATTTGCCGCCGCGAAGGGCAACAGCTTTTCCATACCCCCTAAGTATAACAGAAAACTCAGCGAAAAACAAATAAAATTCGCAAAAGGTCCGAAAAAAATGATGAGGGCGTTTTCATACGCTTTTCTGCTCTGTCTGCCGCCGTCCTCTATGGTGATCTCAAACAGCGAGATTTTTATTCTTTCAGGAAAATATCCGAGCCGCCGCATCATCAAAATGTGCCCGCCCTCGTGCAGCAGGATAGCCGAAACGCACCATAAAAAGCCCTTCATCATGCCCGACACCGCGCAAAGCGCCGCCGCGCACAGCAGCGAGAACGAAAGCTCCGCCTCGGTGCCGCCGAGCTTAAATCTCATCCGCCGTAGCGCCGCTGAGGCTTTTCATATCAAAGCCGCGGGCTTTATCAAAGATGGCGGTATCGTTCAGCGCCGCCGAATACTCCGCCTTTGCCCGCTCATACGCCGCGCCGCCGACGCTCCGCCAGCCAAACGCCGCAAAGCCCAGCAGCAGGCAGACCGCCAGCCGCAGCGTAAGCACAGGCTGCTTTGGAAACCGCCTGCGCCGCGATGAGTGAGCCTCCGGCTCCTCCTCGGGCGTCACCGTCAGCGCCGGCTCCGGCACGCTTACGCTCTGCCAGCCCTCGTCGTAGCTGATGTTGTCCCTGCGCTCCTCCAAAAAAATCACCTCAACGCAGTATATGCGCCGAGGTGATAAAACATACTATTTCAGATCCTTGAAATCCGTTTTGACCAGATTCACGAACAGCACCAGCGCCAGCGCCAGCGAGCCGAACTCCGCTATCGGGAAAGCGTACCACGCATAGGCGACGCCGAGCGTCAGCGACAGCACAAACGCCATGGGCAGCAGCAGGATAAGCTGGCGGCAGAACGACATCATCATACTTCGGAAGCCTCTGCCCACAGCCTGGAACATGGTGGTCAAAATGATGCCCGCGGCAGCGGGAAGGAAGCAAAGGCTGATTATGCGGAACGCCTTTTCGCCCACCTCTCTGAGCGTTTGAGGGTCTACATCGGTAAAGCTTGACTCGTCGCCGAACATCGACAGCAGCAGGTCGGGTATCGTCCACATCAGCACCACTCCGACCGACATTATTATCACCGCGATTATCACGCCGCGCTTTATCGCCGAGTACATACGCGCCTTGTTGCGCGCGCCGTAGTTGTAGCCGATTATCGGCATGACTCCCTGGCTGAGTCCGAAGCAGGGCATGAACACAAAGCTCTGCAGTTTAAAATAGATGCCGAACACGTCCACCGACACGATCGAATCGTACGCCTGAAAAATGGCGTTGAGCCCCAGCATCATAACCGCGCCGATGCTCTGCATAATAATTGAGGGAAAGCCCACCGCGTAGATGTTCTTAACGATCATCGCGTTTACGCGGAAGCCCTTGAAGCTTATGCGGATGCGGTGCGACCGCGTAAAAAGCACCACCACGGAAAACACCATGCCGCAGAACTGTCCGAACACCGTAGCCACAGCCGCGCCGAGCACGCCCATCTCGGGAAAGATACCTATGCCGAAGATAAGCAGCGGGTCAAAGATGATGTTGACCACCGCGCCCATAAGCTGGAACAGCATGGGATATATCATATTGCCCGTAGCCTGCAGCGTCTTTTCTATCATTATCTGCACTATGGCAAAGAGCGACAGGCACAGCACGCAGGTAAAGTACTGCACGCCCGCCTCTATGACGCGCGGATTGCGGCTGAACGCCTCCATGAACGGGCGCACCGCGAACAGTCCTATAAGCAAAAAGCAGGCGTAGGTTACCGAACACAGCAGCAGTCCGTGCGTAGCGACGGAGTTAGCCGTTTTAAAATCCTTTTCGCCCAGCTTGCGCGACACCAGCGAGTTGACACCCACGGCGGTGCCCACAGAGGCGGCTATTAGCAGCAGCTGCAGCGGATATGCCAGCGACACCGCAGTAAAGCCGTCCATATCGTATTTGCTGATAAATATGCTGTCCACCACGTTGTACATAGCCATTATGGTCATTGAAAACATCGCGGGCAGCGACATACTCAAAATCAGCTTTGTCATGGGCATGGTGCCCATCTTGTTTTCTTTTTGAAGCGCTTCTTTCGCCATAGCTTCATTTCCTTCCTTTCCGCTTCATACGCAGGGCAATGCAGCCCAGCATAAGCGCCGCGCCGCAGCAAACGCCCGCAAGGTCTATCCACACATCCGCGATCATACCGGCGCGTCCCTCGACAAAGAGCTGTATAGTTTCGTCGATCACCGCGGTCATCAAGCCCGCCGACAGCACATAAACGCCGAAGCGCCAGGGGCGCCGCCTGTCAAAGCAGTAGGCGCAGCCAAACTGCAAGGCGCCGACCGCAAAAAACTCCGTAAAATGCGCCAGCTTGCGTATAAGATGCTGAGTAAGCGCCTGCCCGGCGCCAAACAGCGCGAACAGCTTGTACACCAGCATCATAACGCCCTCGCTCTCGCGCGAGGAAAGGTCTGCCGGAAAACACGAGTGGATCCACGCAAACAGCATCATAGCAGCTGTCAGTGAAAAAATCACAGCGGTAAACCGCTTGGAAGCCCTATCCTTTTCCATTAAATCACTCCATACGCTTTCTATTTTACACTAAAACTGGGCAAAGTCAATGAAAAAAAAGGGAAAAAAAGCGGCTGTCTTGAATAAACTCGGGAACATTCGCCGAATGTATTGAAAAATATCACTATTTCTGCTATACTGAATTGACTTTAAAACAGAGTAAGGAGCGTCGTATTTTGATTTGGTATTTAGTTTGCTTTTTGATTTCCATGGTGCCGATAATCGAGCTGAGAGGCGCTATCCCCTTTGGCATCGCCAAGGGTCTTAACGTCTTTTGGCTGTTCCCTATCTGCATCATCGGCAATATGATCCCCGTTCCGTTTATCTATTTTTTCGCCAGAAAGGTCCTGCTTTGGGGCAAGGATAAAAAGGTCATCGGCAAGTTTTTCACCTGGTGCCTTAAAAAGGGTGAAAAAGGCGGTCAAAAGCTGCAAAAGAACGGCGGCAAGGGACTCTTTGTCGCGCTGATGCTTTTTGTAGGCATACCCATCCCCGGCACGGGCGCGTGGACCGGAACGCTTGCGGCAAGCTTTTTGAATATGGGCTTTAAAAAGAGCGTTATAGCAGTAATCTGCGGCGTGCTGATCGCCGGCACCATCATGGGCGCGGGCACTTACGCGGTCAAAATGGGCATGGGCGGCATATTCTCGCTTATGGCAAACGCGAAATAGTTTTAATCGAAAGGCAGCGTTCCGCTGCCTTGTCTTGTTTTTCATTATTGTTCTATCCCCGCCGTTGCGCAAATGTGCGAAATACATCCGCGTTTCCAAAGGCGGGCGTGGTGCAGCGTTCCGCTGCCTTGTCTTGTTTTTCATTATTGTTCTATCCCCGCCGTTGCGCAAACGTGCGAAATACATCCGCGTTTCCAAAGGCGGGCGTGGTGCAGCGTTCCGCTGCCTTGTCTTGTTTGAGCAGAAAGGATCGCCCCGCCGTTGCGCATACGTGTGAAACATATCCGCGCTTCCAAAGGCGGGCGTGGTGCAGCGTTCCGCTGCCTTGTCTTGTTTTTCATTACTGTTCTATCCCCGCCGTTGCGCATACGTGTGAAACATATCCGCGCTTCCAAAGGCGGGCGTGGTGCAGCGTTCCGCTGCCTTGTGTTTTAGGAGTCACAATGAACCTACACTTTGACATTATAATCATCGGCGGCGGCGCTTCGGGCTTGCTCTGCGCCGTTACCGCTAAACAACATAATCCGAGCCTGCGCGTCGCCGTTATTGAAAAAAACGACCGCGTGGGCAAAAAGCTCCTTTCCACCGGCAACGGCAGGTGCAACCTAACCCACGACAACATAAGTCCCGCCGATTACGTCGGCGAAGCGTGGGCGCTGAAGCCCGTGTTTGACGCCATCGACACCCCGACACTGCTCGACCGCTTTCAACGCCTCGGGCTGCTGACCTTCAGGGACAGCGAAGGGCGCTACTACCCGTTGTCGCGGCAGGCGTCCGCGGTGCTCGACGTCCTGCGCTTCCACTGCGAGAATCTGGGCGTAGAGATGTTCTGCGGCGAGACCGCCGTAAGCGTCAAAGCTCAAAACACCTTCCGCGTCCAAACCAAACAAAACACCTACTTTGCGCAAAAGCTGGTCATCGCCGCCGGCTCTAAAGCTGCTCCGAAGCTGGGCGGCTGCGACAGCGTGACTCAGCTTAACATCGGTCACCGCGCCGTGCCCTTTTCCCCCGCGC
This sequence comes from uncultured Ruminococcus sp., assembly GCA_902794395.1. GTDB lineage: Bacteria > Bacillota > Clostridia > Oscillospirales > Acutalibacteraceae > Ruminococcoides. Next base: position 102,833 of record CADBHB010000001.1, on the reverse strand, counting down.
TCTGCCCGATATTGGTGCGCTCCGACATACTCAGATCTCTAAAGGGGCTGCGTGCGCAGGCGGAGGTACGGCTGGAAAGAGGCGGAAAAACGCTGAGGAGCGAGCGCGGCGAGGTGCAGTTCAATGAGGACAACCTCTCGGGCATCTGCGTGTTCAACCTTTCGCTGTTCACGACTCCCGACAGCACCGTAACGCTCGACCTCCTGCCTGATATTTCCGATACAGAATTATATAATATTCTTCAAAAGAATCAAAATCGCTTTTCGCGGCAAAGCGCGGACAACCTTTTCACCGGCATACTGCAAAAGCGGATAGCTGTGGCGGTGCTGAAGGCGGCGGAAGTCAAGAACTTCTCCCGACCCTGCTCCGCGCTTGGCGAGGACGAGCTGCGCCGCGCCGCCGAATGTGCAAAGTCGCTGCGTTTTTCGGTAAAGGGCAACGCGGGCTTTGACCGCGCTCAGGCGTGCAGGGGCGGCGTGACGGTGAAGGGTCAGGTAGACCCCGTGACCCTTGAAAGCCGCCTGCGCAAAAACCTTTATTTCTGCGGAGAGGCGCTTGATATTTGCGGAGTGTGCGGCGGATACAACCTTCACTTCGCCTTCGCGAGCGGCATTATCGCGGGAGAACAGCTATGATACGACTAAATAACATCAACATACCCCTTGAATACAACGACGCTGTGCTGCGCAAAGCGGCGGCAAAAGAGCTGCGCGTTGAGCCGAAGGCGATAAAGACCGTCAGCCTTTTCAGACGTTCGGTCGACGCCCGCAAAAAGGCTCAGCTGCACTTTACCTGCACCCTCGACGTGGAGGTCGCCGCAGACGAAAACAACCTGCTGAGAAAGGCTAAAAACGCGGTAAAGGTCACCCCCTATCGCTACGAAGCCCTCAAATGGACGGGCGGCGCTTCTCCCGTGGTGGTCGGCTTCGGTCCCGCGGGCATGTTCGCGGCGCTGGTACTGGCGCAGAGCGGCGCAAAGCCGATAGTCGTTGAGCGCGGCAGAGACGTCGACGCCCGCACAGCGGATGTGCAGCGCTTTTGGACGAGCGGTCAGCTTGACGAAACCTCCAACGTACAGTTCGGCGAGGGCGGTGCGGGCACCTTTTCCGACGGCAAGCTAAACACGGGCACCAAGGACAGCCGTCAGCGCAAGGTGCTGGAGGAATTTGTGAGCCACGGCGCTCCCGAGGAGATACTCTATAACGCCAAGCCTCACATCGGCACCGACAAGCTCAAGATAACCGTAAAAAATATCCGCCGCGAGATAATCTCTCTGGGCGGCAAGGTGCTCTTTAAAACCAAGCTAACCGGCTATGAGGTCAAGAATGACCGCGTGTGCGCCGCTGTTGTTGAAAGCGGCGGCAAAACGGAGACCATCGAAACGGATTCCGTCATCCTCGCCATAGGGCACAGCGCGCGCGACACCTTTGAAATGCTTGCCGACAAGCGACTGCCCATAGAGCCAAAGCCCTTTTCGGTGGGAGCAAGGATAGAGCACCGCCGCGAAATGATAGACAAAGCGCAGTACGGCAGCTTTGCGGGGCACAAAGCCCTGGGCGCCGCGCCCTATAAAATGAACGTCCACACCGCCAACGGCAGGGGCGCCTACACCTTTTGCATGTGCCCGGGCGGCGCGGTGGTCAATGCCTCAAGCGAGAGCGGCAGGCTGTGCACCAACGGCATGAGCGAATTTGCCCGCGACAAAGAAAACTCCAACGCGGCGCTGCTTGTCAGCGTCACGCCCGACGACTACGGCAACGACTCTCCGCTGGCGGGAATGTACTTCCAGCGCGAGCTGGAGGAAAAAGCCTTTCGCCTCGGCGGCGGCACCTACGCCGCGCCTGTGCAGCGGGTGGAGGACTTTTTGCAAAACCGCGCCTCCGCGCATTTCGGCGACGTTGTCCCTTCGATCGGTCCCGACGCCGTGCCGAGCGACCTTAATAATATCCTGCCCGACTATGTATGTGACAGCATGAAGCAGGCTATCACAGAAATGGGCAGGCGGCTGCGCGGCTTTGACTGTCCCGACGCGGTGCTCACGGGTACGGAGACCCGTTCCTCCTCCCCTATCCGTATTTTGCGCGACCCCGAGACGCTGCGCTCAATAGCCGTAAAGGGGCTGTACCCCTGCGGTGAAGGCGCGGGCTACGCGGGCGGCATAATCTCAGCCGCCGTAGACGGCATAAAGTGCGCGGAAGCGGTCATCAAGCATAATTGACAGGCAGACACATCCGCACCGCGTTATTACAGACCACGAAAAAAAGCCGACCCAAAGGTCAGCTTTTTAAAGCGCGACTGCGTCTGTAAGCCGGGTTCTGTCTTGAACAGCCATCTATCTTGGCGGTCGGTTGCCCGAGCCGCTCGATGCCACCTCCCCGGGACGCGCCGAGCAAGCGCATATGTCCCTCCACGGTGTTGCTTCAAATAGGGTTTACACGGCAGAGCGGTCTCCCGCCCTCCGGTGAGCTCTTACCTCACCTTTCCACCCTTACCCGCAAAGCGGGCGGTAACTTTCTGTTGCACTATCCCTGGGGTCGCCCCCGGCGGCCGTTAGCCGTTATTTTTGCTCTGTGAAGCCCGGACTTTCCTCGCACAGACCCTTTCGGGCGCTGCTCGCGGCTGTTCGGCGCACTCGCAACTATAATATAAAACAAAAAGCGAAAAAAGTCAAATAGTTCTTGCCATCACCCGCGTTTTGATTTATAATGGTCGATGGTTAGAAAGGAGTAATTTTATGGACATCAGAGAAGAATCATTAAAACTGCACTACGACTGGAACGGCAAGATAGAGGTCATCTCGCGCGTCCCCATCAATTCCTCCGAGGACCTGGCGCTCGCCTACACCCCGGGCGTCGCGGAGCCATGTCTGGAGGTGCAAAAGGACATCAACAAAAGCTATGAGCTGACCCGCCGCAGCAATCTGGTGGCGGTGATCACCGACGGCACCGCCGTGCTGGGTCTGGGCGACATTGGTCCCGAGGCGGGCATGCCAGTAATGGAGGGCAAATGCGCGCTGTTCAAAGCCTTCGGCGACGTTGACGCTTTTCCGCTCTGCGTCAAGAGCAAGGACGTGGACGAGATAGTAAACACCGTCTACCTCATCAGCGGCTCCTTCGGCGGCATCAACCTCGAGGACATCTCCGCTCCCCGCTGCTTTGAGATCGAGCGCAAGCTCAAGGAAAAATGCGACATCCCGATCTTCCACGACGACCAGCACGGCACCGCAATAATCGTAGCGGCGGGACTGCTGAACGCCCTGAAGATCACAAACAAAAAGATAGATGAAATAAAGGTAGTGATGAACGGCGCGGGCGCCGCGGGCATCGCCATAGCGAAGCACCTTATGAACATGGGCGTGCGCCACATCACCATGTGCGACAGCAAGGGCATAATCTGCAAGGGCGACGAGCGCCTAAACGCCGTAAAGCGCGAAATGGCTGAGATAACCAACCTTGAGCACAAGACCGGCACGCTTGCCGACGCTATGGTCGGCGCGGACGTGTTCCTCGGCATCTCCGCCGCGGGCTGCGTCAGCGAGGACATGGTGCGCTCCATGAACCGCGACGCCATTATCTTCGCCATGGCTAACCCCACCCCCGAGATAATGCCCGACCTAGCCAAAAACGCGGGCGCGGCTGTTGTGGGCACGGGCAGAAGCGACTTCCCCAACCAGATAAACAACGTCCTCGCCTTCCCGGGTATATTCCGCGGAGCGCTTGACTGCCGCGCCGCCGACATCAACGAGGAAATGAAGATCGCCGCCTCCTACGCCCTCGCCTCCATCATCGACGAAAGCGAGCTGAGCGCCGACTACATCCTCCCCCACGCCTTCGACCCCCGTGTGGGCAAGGCGGTAGCAGCCGCCGTAAAGCAGGCAGCTATCGACTCCGGCGTGGCGAGAATATAACACCAAAACGCACAAAAACGCACAAAACGGACGTGTCACATGACACGTCCGTTTTTTCTTAATTAGAATTATAGTCAAATCCTTTTCCGCTTTGCGATCTGTATGCTCGCCAGCACGATGCCCGCGATATAGCTCAGAAAAGAAAGCCAAAACGCGTCTTCGATACCGATTTTTACAAAGGCGGTCGCCGCAAAGGGATATACAAGGGCAAAGACAGACGCGCCCAGTCCGATGAACCCGGCAAACGGCTTTCTCAGCACACAAAGCGCCGCCCACGCGATAAGCAGCGCCGCAGACAGGATTATCATTACCACCACCGGGACCGCGTTACCTTCTATTTCACCGCTGAACGCCTTGCCTATGAACCCCGCCGGCGAGAAATGCTCTAACCTGTTTAAAGTTATCGTATGTTTTATGTTGCCCGCATCATCATACAACACCTTAAATTTATTGTAATGGCGGGACAAAGCGGGAATGAACACTGTCAGCGCTTCCAGCACGGCGAAAACAGAGCAGACGTAAAACAGCATCTTAGCGCCCCGGGTTTTGACCGAGAGCTCCTCAGCCGTCGGCTTTTTGCGTATCGTGTCACGGAAAATCAGCTGCAGTACCGAAAGCGCCAAGCCGTCTGTCGCCATCGTTGTCATCAGCATCGGAACCGGCGTCACAAAGCCGTGAAAGCTCGAATCACTCAACGCGTTCCTCAACGCGACCAGCCAGAAGATAGAGATCGTCTGCATCAGCGCGTTGGTCACAATGCCCCACACGCCCGCCGAACGCCTTCTTGCAAGAGAATTTATCATCCATACGATGTAAAACACCGTAGTCAGCAAAAAAGCGAGGAAGAAGAACACTACGGTTGTCACGCCGCCGCCGAAATCCGGTTTCATATCGTTGCTCATCGCGCTCGCAAAAATCTCGAAAAAATTCAGTGAACCATCTTTTGTAAGCACTACCTGCGGCAAAAGCAGCATTAAAGCTGTAAGCAGCGCCGTAAAGCCGCTGACTATGCACAGCACCTTTACAAATATCTTTTTGCCGCGCGACGCTTCCCTCGGCGCCGCAGCCGCCGCAAAACGCGGCGTTATCGTTGTTTTCCCTACCACATTTAGTGCAAAACATAACGAGCCTCCTAACTTACCGAGTCACATGTCAAACACGTCTCCATTTTACCTGCTGGATGATAGCCAGCACAAATCCCGCCAAGGACAAGAATAAAACAAGCCCATACACCGTGCCCGGGTCTACATAGACCGGCTTTGTGTGGTCATACAGCAGTGAACAGTAAACAGACGGAAAGATGACCGCCGTAAGCGACGCGACGATGCCTATGCCGCCCGCAAAGGGCAGCTTCATAAAAGACAGCACCGCCCACGCGATCAACAACAACGTACCGATGATAAACATTACAGCCACCGTCTTGGTGTTTTTTTCAAAGGTGCCGTCAGACGCCTTTGAGAAAAACTGTATCATCGAAAAAGGGTGTGCTTTCACGCCGATACCAAAGTCATTTCGGTATTCCAGCGTAGGCAAAAACATCATCAGCGCGTTCAAAGCGCCGCAGCCCGCGCATATCCAATACAAAACCTTAGCGCCCTGCGTCTTTTTAGCCTTCTGCGCCACGGTCAGCTTTTTTCGCACCGTATCGCGGAACACAAGCTGCACTATTCCGAACGCAACGCCCTCGACAGCGGAAAACATCATCAAGTACGGCACCGCCGTCACTACCAGCCCCATGCGGGAAGAGTCCTTAGCCGATATATTCAACATTACCGTCCAAATGAATGAAACCAGCAGCATAAGCGTGTTTGAGGCTATGCCCCAGCCGCCTGCCGAGCGCCTTCTGGTAAAGGAAAGGATGGCCCAGGTGACATAAAACGCTGCGATTATAACGAACGAGATGAAGAAAAACGTCACGGCAGCGGCAGCTTCGTTGTTGCCGCCGAAGAAGCCCGTGCCGCCGGACGAGCTTACATTCTCCATAATGTGAATGAATATCTGAACAAAATTCATGGTACCCTTGCTTTTCGCTATCACCTGCGGCAACAGCGGCAGCAGCATGTTGTAGATAGCCGTTCCGCCGCACACCATGTAGAGCACCAGCGAAAATATCTTTCTGCCCCTTGACTCCTGCCCGGGCACAGCGGCAGGTCTTGCCGCAGCCTGCTTCATCGGCGCCAGATCAGCGCCGCAGCCGCCGCAAAACGCGGCTTCGTCGCGGTTTTCCTTACCGCACCTGTTGCAAAACATAACAGTCCTCCCGATTTTCTGATTTGTACCGTTGACCGACGGAAAGCAGAGCGCAAGCCCGTCCGCTTGTCGGTATCGGTACTATTTTACCATATAGTCCTCGCACTGTAAACCGCAATACAGTGTCACAGCCGAGCACTATAGACCTTGTAAGCAAAGGGGCGGCTGTAAAAGCCGACCCCTTACCTGTTTTATGCTATAGGAGCGCCGATGCCCGCCGGAGCTTCGACCTCAGCCAAATAGCGCTGGATGTCGGTGATGTCATTGACGTCGATCCTTCCGTCGCCGTTGACGTCGCCGCAGCTGCGGATGCGCGAAACGTTAGGCACGCTGTACTCTGTTAAATAGCTTTGCAGCCTTGTCACGTCGTCAATCGTGACCGCACCGTCGCCTGTAACGTCGCCCAGCAGCATTTCAGAGCCGGAGCCCGCCACGCACGTTTCGAGGTCAAATACAACAACCTTTTGCTGAGGTTTATCTTTGACGGATATCTGAACATAGAGCATGCCCTTATCGGTCATGGCTCTGCAAATAATCCAGTCTTTTGTCCAGCCGGATCTGCAGTCCCTGATGTCGGTAAGGCGGATGTTCTCATTGGTGCCGTCCGCGAAGGTCGCCTTGACCAGCATATTCTCGCCGGTAATGCTGAAGTCCTCTATCTGTACGTCGGTAACTACCTTGTCCTCGCGGTAGGTCAATCCCCCTATTTCGGCGCTGAGCCCCGCGTAAAACACAGCAAAGCCTGTTGAGTCATTGTAATGGGTCCTGCAAATGACCGCCATAGTGCCGTCATACTCAAAGCCGACATAGAAGCCGTAGTAACCGCAGAAGCCGAACACCATATTAGCGTCGCTGATGGTCACGGTTTCGGTACTGCCGTTCTTCTTGGTGAACTTGACCTGCATGCCGCGCCAGTCGGGCAAATAATAACGTGAAACCACGGGCTTATCGGGAAGCCTTACTATCTCCAGAGCAGACACGCTGCTATCCTTTACCGTGACATTGTAGGTAGCCTCCACGCCCAGATAGCTGAAAGTCACGGCGTTGCTGCCGACGGTCTGAACATTATTGACCGCTTTCGCAGAATACGGATGTCCGTCTATCATGCCGTTTTCGTCTATGTCCGCGTATGTGTAGGTCTTGGATGTACCGTTCTTGAAGCCGACGGTAAAGCTGAGCCCCGTCATATCGTCAGGGGTGAAGTAATCGGGTTCGCCGTAGACGCAGTCGTTGTAAACATATTCTCTGACGGGAGCGCTGTTGATGGTGATGGTCGCCGCCGGTGTTTCGACTACAGTGACCGGCATCGTAGCTTCCACGCCCATATAGCTGACAGTAACGGTGTTTTCGCCGAGCGACCAGTGATTTTCGTACTGGTCGGAGTAAGCCTCCACATAGTAGCCGTCCACGTAATCGCCTACATTCGCCGTTCTTGAGGTGCCGTCGGAATAGAAGATGGTGATTTCAGCGTCGCTCATATCGGGAAGCGTGTAGTTGAAGAAGTCACTAGTGTATTCATCGGTATCGGGATCGTAATTCTTTGTCCAGTATCCGTCGCTGTTTTCTATCAGCGTCGCCGAGGTGTTCCTTGTCACCGTGATGCCGACAACGGGATTCTCGACCACGGTGACGTACAGCACAGCGGTCTTGCCCATGTATGACACCACGACCTCATTGTCGCTGCCGAGCACATAGGGATTGTTATACTGGTTTGAATCGGCTTCGATCATGCAGTCGTTTACGGTTTGATATACATAGGCGTCTGTTGATGAGCCGTCCTTAAAGTGGATGCGCACCTTAATTTCGTCCAGATTTGCAAGACGGTAATAGAAGTAGTCCACATATTCTCCGGAATCCTGGTCGTAGCGCTGATTAATATATCCGTCCGCGTATTCGATCAAGGTTATTTCCGGAGCGTCGATGATCTCGATGCCCGTAACGTTGCTCTCCTCTACGGTGATGGTCGTCTCGTCGCTGAAGCCGAGATATGACACTGTTATCGGGTTCTCTCCCGGAGTCCACGGTTGTGCCGATTGGTAATCACTGACCTCGATCTCATAGCCGTCCACTACATCTCCCGCGTGCGCGGTCCTCTGTGTGCCGTCCTTATAGGTTATGAGCACCTCGATGTCTCTTCTAAGCGCTCCGTAGTCATAACGGAAGAACGGAGGATCTGCAAAGTTGTCCATTTCTCCGTCGTAATTCTCTGTCAGGGTCGCGGAAGTCCCCTGAGTAACAGTCAGATCCGCAACGGGGTTTTCTGTAAGCGTCAGTTGGAAGCTGTCGCTGCCTTCGCCGCAGCTCAGCGAAACGGTGCTGCCGCTGATGATAATCTCCAAATAATCTCCGCAGATGTTGCGGCTGTCGCCGTAGGTCCAGTTTATGACCTCTCCGTCCGAGCGGGTGATGCGCGCGCTCAGCCCTTCAAATTCGGCATACCTGCCCACAAAGCCCGTGACATAAGTCTGTCTGTCGGGCAGAGTCAGGATCTCAAGCTCAGACGTATATACCGTCTGTTGTACGCCGACAGTAAAGCTGCCTGTTGTTTTGCCGCTGTATATACCCGTGACCAGATAATAGGTATGTCCGCTCTCCATCGCGGCGGAAATACGGAAATTCCTGCCGTTGCTCCCGTAATCATCCACCAAAAGATCGCCGTCGCTGTCAAGAATCTTGCCGTAGGTATACAGATTTCCCTCGGAATAAAATGCGTAATGATAATCGTTGTCGGGCGTAAAGCGGTAGACGATGCAGTGCCCGGGATAGAGGATGCTCGCCGTTTCGGTCTGCCCCTCGGTAATATTCTCAAAATCCTTCACGGTCACGGTGACGGAGGCGCTCAGACCTCTGTCGTTGGTGACGGTGACAGTCGCGGTGCCGAGACCGACGGAACTGAGGTCACCGTAATCGTCGACCGTCACCACACTGTTGTCCGAGCTGGTCCATGTCAAAGTGCCCACGTAAGAGTCGGAAGGCGTTGCGGTAACAGTCAGGTCGGGAAACTGCATCATGTAGGTCTCTATTGCGGTCCCCTGTGTGACAGCTATGCTTTCCGCGTAAGTGATCTGACGCGAGACAAGCATGAAGGCGCCCGTTTTATTGCCATATAACTGCGCCCTAAAATAATAGGTCTTGCCGCCCTCAAGTTCATATTGCAAGAGGAAATTGTTGTTGTCGCCGCTGTCGTCGTCGTTCGCAAGCACGTCCATACTCGCGTTGCACAAGGTGCCATAGGTATCTGCATCGCCCGCGGAACAGAACTCGACGCACATATCCTCGGAGGGAGTCACCTTAAATATCTTTTCATCTCCGGCGGTCGAGATAACAACGCTCTTGCTTTCGCCCACGGTCAACAGCTCAGCATCAATAACAGTAACGTGGCACACGCAGCTAAGACCGTTTGCCGCGGTGAAGGTGACGTCCGCGGTGCCTACGCTGTTCAAGTGCAGCGTCATATCGCTTACAGATACCACGGAAGGATTAGAGGAGCTAAGCTCGCCCTCGACCTCGGAAGCATCCTCGGGAAAGAATGTAAGGGAGAGCGTTTTCGTGGTGTTGACATAGCCGGTGAAGCTTTCGCCCTCATTGAACGCCACCGAGGTAGCGCTCGGCGCGGCGGTCACGCTAACCTGATAGGTGCCGTTGCCGCTGTCTTGCAGCTTGGTTTCAAATAAATATACCTCTCCCTCGTAAAGATAATGGGAGAACTTGAAGTTATCGCCTTCGCCGCCACCGGAGCAGCCGTAAAGCATGCTCATATTCTCATCATACAAATAACCGGTGGGACCCCAATTGCCCGTCGATTTGAAAATATAGTTGCCGCTGCTTTGGGGAACAAATTTATACATCGCTTGGGAAACGCCGTCTGTGATGCTCACGGTTTTCGGCGTTCCGGCAAGTATCTGCTCATAATCGATAACAGTTACCGTACAAGTCGCTATCAAGCCGCTTGAGGACTCTGCGGTGATGACCGCTGTGCCCGTCGCCTCCAGATGAGCGTAACCGTAAAGCTCGTCTATCGACACCGCGTCCGTGTTGCTGCTGCTCCAGCTGACTGTACCCACCAAGGCTCCGTCCGGAACAGCGGTGATCCCAAAGTTAATATCGGTGTTGACATAACCCGTGACAGCGTTGCCCTGATTTATCTCTATCGCGGTGGCGGCAACATTCTTGGTAAGCTTTACCGAGAAGTCGCCTGTTCCTTCGCTGTCGTAAAGCTTCGCCGACAAAAAATAGGTCTCGCCCGCGATCAAGTCGTATTCTATGCGGAAATTTCTGTCGGAGCCGTCATCGCTGCTTTCCAGAAGGTTGAGAGAATCGTCGTACAAATAACCGTAGGTATCATAATTTCCCAGCGAATAAAAGCTGTATGAGCCGGACTCGGAAGGAACGAATTTGAAATAAACCTCTTTGCCCTCTTCGTCGATCAAAACCTGCTTGGTATCGCCCGCCAGTATCGTTTCATAGTCCGCCACCGTCACGGTGCAGGAGGCGGTAAGCCCTCTCTGTGAGGTCGCGGTAACAGTCGCCGTGCCGGCCGCGTTCAAAGACACCATGCCGCTGCTGTCTACCGAAGCGACTGTGTCGTTTGAGCTTTGCCAAGTCACGGTTTCCTCAACAGCGTTATCAGGCTGGAATGAAACGCTGAGATTCCTTGTCATGTTAACATATCCCGTTAATTCGTCGGGGTCTATGCTCATAGACGTTGCGTGCGGCTTCATATTCGCCGAGACCTCGAACGAGCCGGTATCGTTGGAATAATAGTATCTCACTCCCAGATAATAGGTGGCATCAGTCGACAAAACCGACTCAAGCAAAAAGTTATTGCCGTCGCCGCCCTCATCCTGCTCGTCAATAGTGTTGCCGTTCTCGTCGAAAAGGACAGCGTAAGTATCCCCGTCCGAGAATGACTCAAAAATGTATACGCCGTCCTCCGCGGGGGTAAAGGCGCAGTACTTCATACCGCCGCCCTCGCTGATGGTCACCATAGTACGCTGACCTTCGCTAAGCGTGTAGTCAGCCGTTATCCCTCCGTCGCCTTCGGCAAAAGCGTGAAGGACGCCCATCGGCAGCAAGCCGAGGACCATCATTACAGCCAACAGCACGGAAACGGATTTTTTCATCATAAAAAAGCCTCCTTTGTGATGTTTTTAACAATATTTTGTGTTATTTTTATACTTTTCTATTCTTAATATACCATACTTTGCGGAGCTTGTCACCCTATTTATTGAAATTTTTTCAATATAATAAAAGGCAGCCCCATAGGAGCCGCCGAAAAAGCAGTTTGTGTGATTTACTGAAACATCATTTGTTTTTATCGAATATCCGCCTTGCCTCCTCCAGCAAAGCGTTTTTCTCGTTCGGCGTCCTTCCGTCCGTCACGGCGTCGAGCAGGCAGTTCAAAACAGCGCCCAGCTCCTTTCCCGCGGGTATCCCGACGCTTTGCAGATCTCTGCCGTTTACCGCAAGCTGTTTCAGGCTGAAGCACTGATTTTGCGAGAGCAGCTCCTCTGTCATGCGCTCGGCTCTGTCCACCGCCGCCAGCTTTTCGTCCCGCAAATAGCAGCTCTGCGCCGCTATATCGGCACGCTGCACCGCGAAAAGCTGCCTTATATGCGTTTCTCCCAGCTCACGCAGCACCAGCTTCACCTGCTTTTCGGAGCCGTCAAAGCGGATGTCGTGCCACTCTGTCAACAGCAGCACTGTTCGCGAAAACGCGTTAGGGCAGCGCAGCCGACGCAGTATCTTCTGTGCCAGCTCGGCGCTTATCTTCTGGTGACCCTTAAAGTGGTTACAGCCGTTTTCGTCAACGGTGCAGGCGCGCGGCTTGCCTATATCGTGCAGCAGCATAGTCATCCTCAGCTCCGGCAGTGGCTCTATCGCTTCAACGGAGCGCAGGATGTGGCGCCACACGTCATACTGATGGTGCTTGGTCCTCTGCGGGAAATCGAAGGTCTCCTCCAGCTCAGGTATGACCGCCGCCAAAACGTCGCGGAAATCCTCGAGCACACTCGCGGCGTATTTTCCGCATATAATCCCCTTTAACTCCGTGAATATGCGCTCGGCGGCGATGTTGTTGAGCAAAAAACGGTTGCGGTGTATAGCCTCGGCGGTCTCCTTTTCCACAGTAAAACCGTACACGGCGGCAAAGCGCAAACCGCGCAGTATACGCAGCGCGTCCTCGTTGAAGCGGTTGTCGGGCACGCCGACACAGCGCAGGATGTTGCTTCGGATGTCCTCAGCGCCGCCGAAGGGGTCCTTAAGCCCCTCCTCGTCGTTATACGCCATCGCGTTCACCGTGAAGTCGCGGCGCGACAGATCGAGCGACAGATCGTCGGTGAAGCTCACGCTCTCGGGATGGCGGTTGTCGGCGTATACGCCGTCTACGCGGTAGGTAGTGACCTCGAAGGGTGTGCCGCCGACCATCACCGCCAGTGTGCCGTGCTTCAAGCCGAAATCGCAGGTTTCAAAGCCGCCGAACACCTCGCGCAGCTGCTCGGGACGGGCGTTGGTGCAGATGTCCCAGTCGTGCGGGGTCAGTCCCAGCACCGCGTTTCGCACACAGCCGCCCACAACGTAGGCTTCAAAGCCGTGCGCCTGCAAAATACGGATTATTCTATTTGCCTCAGGACTTATTTGTATTTTCATTTCTCTTGCTCTTTTCTATGTAACGGTCGGCAAACGTGTACAGCACGTGGAACACCGCCGCAGCTCCCGCCATCAGCGCCGCCGCCAGCACCAAGCCGAAGCCGTGCAGCCACACCATGCCGAAGAAGCCGCTGAAAAACACCACGGCGATCACCAAGCCCGCCGTACTCAGCGCCAGCATAGCGCCGCGCAGGGCGTTGAAGGGCACACAGAGCCGCACGATCAGCATCAGGCAGATAAGCGCGGTAAGATACACCGCTATGGTCTGCAATTCCGGACGTTCCAGCCCCATCACACCGCCTAGCACGGTATCGAGGATGATGCCCGCCGTCACGCAGAGCGCCGCAGGCAGCGCGCGCGCGATGATGTTGATGGTAAAGTTGCCGCGCACGATGCTTTTGTTAGGCTGCAAAGCCAGCACAAAGGACGGAAAGCCCACGGTAAGCGCGCCGATCAGGGTAAGCTGAATAGGCTTGAACATATAAGCCTGCGGTGAAAACAGGAAGAACAGCGACAGCAAAATGGAATAGATCGTTTTTACCAAATACAGCGACGAGCTGCGCTCCACATTATTGATGGTGCGTCTGCCCTCGGCGACCACCTCGGGCATGGCGGCAAAGTCGTTGTTCACCAGCACCAGCTGCGACACGTTGCGCGCCGCCTCGCTGCCCGACGCCATAGCCACCGAGCAGTCCGCCTCTCGCAGCGCGAGCACATCGTTGACGCCGTCGCCGGTCATCGCCACGGTATGACCGTTCGCCTTGAGCGCCAGCAGCAGCTTTTTCTTCTGTGCGGGCGTAACCCTGCCGAAAACATTACAGCGCTCGGCAGCCTCAGCCAGCGCCTCGTCGGTGGTTACGGTAGTCATATCCACCGCGTTTTCAGCGCCCTCTATGCCCGTATCCGCGGCGATGCGCTGCACGGTGCCCACGCTGTCGCCCGAGATCACCTTGAGCGTCACGCCCTGCTCCTTAAAGTAGTTCACCGTCTCGCACACGTTGTCGCGCAGCTTATCCTTGATAAGCACCAACGCCATCGGAACCAAGCCGTCAGGCAGTTTTCCGCTTTCAACTTTGCCGCGCGCCTGCGCCAGCACCAGAATACGCACGGTTTCCTGTATCCGGTCGATCCTGTCAAATACGTCTTTGTATTTTTCTTTATCGGAAAATACAAACTCCGCAGCGCCTATCACATAGCACTTGCCGCCCTCGAAGTTTCCGCCCGACCACTTGGTTTCGGACGCAAAGGGCACAAAGCTTTCGCAGCCGACCGGCGATACGCCCTCCGTATAATCCGCCATCGCCTGCAAGGTGGCGTTAATATCCTCACTGGCGGCGACCACCGACGCGAGCGCGGTCTTCATCTCCGCTTCTTCACAGTCAAAGCACTCCACGCCGCACACGTCCATCGACTCCGCGGTAAGCGTGCCGGTCTTGTCCAGACAGATAACGTCCACCCGCGCCAGCGTTTCAATGCAGTACATCTCGTTGACCAGCACCTTCTTCTTTGCCAGACGGATGACCGACACCGCCAGCACCGTGCTCGTCAGCAGAATCATGCCGCCCGGGATCATGCCGACCAAGGCGCCCACCGTATACACGACAGAATGATACAGCGTTCTTTGATAAATGACAAATTCCTTGACAAACAGCATCGCGCCCAGCGGAAAGATGATCGCCGTACAGATGTTGATGATCAGCTTAAAGGATTTTAAAATCTGAGAGTTGTTTTTTTTCAGGTACTTTGCTTCGTTGTTGATCTTCGCGGCGTAGCTGTCCGCGCCGACGCGATTTACGCGGCAATAGCAGCTGCCCGCGGCGATAAAGCTGCCCGACAGCAGCTCGTCGCCCTCGTTTTTCTCAATGAGGTCAGACTCGCCCGTCAGCAGGCTCTCGTTCGCTTTACAGCTGCCCTGCGCCAGCACGCAGTCTGCGGGCACCTGCGCGCCGCGCGAGAGGATGATGATGTCATCCTGCACCAGCTCGTCCTTGCTCAGCTCCGCGATACTTCCGTCGCGCAGCACCTTTATCTTGCTCTCGGTGAGTATGGTGAGCGCGTCGACGGTCTTTTTGGAGCGTATCTCCTGAACGATGCCGATGACTGTGTTGAACAGCACCACGCCGATGAACAGCAGGTTGCGGTAAGAGCCGACCGACAGCAGCGCGACGAACAGGATAACGTTTATCAAATTGAAAAGCGTGCAAATGTTATCAATGAAAATGCGTTTTACGGATTTTGTTTTGACTGTGGACGCGGTGTTGACCTTGCCCTCGGCGACGCGCTGAGCGACCTGTTCCGAGGTAAGTCCCCTAAGCTCTGCAGTTTGTTTTTCCATATAGGACCCCTAAAAAAATGATTGAAAATTTGAAAAATTCTTGAAAAAAACAGCGTTATCCGCGGCGGCGCGGCGTCGCTTTCCAAGAAATAAATTAATATTTTTAATGACCTTATTTTTTATTATAAATGCAAAAACTAATAAAAGCAACGAAAAGGAGGTGAAAACTTGAAAAAAATCCCGAAAATTTTGATAGTTTCGCTTTCGATGTCACTGCTATTAAACGCGGCGGCAACGCCTGCCTCGGCGAAAACCGCCAAAACCGTCACCCTGGGCGGACAGCCCTTCGGCGTAAAATTTTACAATGACGGCGTGATAGTAGTGGAGCTTGAATGTTTTGAAAGCGAAGGAAAAACCGTCTGTCCCGCCGCCGAAGGCGGATTGAAGGTAAACGACGTGATTAAAAAGATAGGCGACACCGATGTGAAAACCAACGAGGATGTTGCCCGCGCGACCTGCGGCAGCGGCGGCGCTCCGCTGCGCCTGACCGTGGAGCGCGAAGGCAAGGAGCTGATAAAGACCGTCATCCCGCAAAAAAACTGCGCGGGCGTGTATTTGACGGGAGCGTGGGTGCGCGACAGCTGCGCCGGTATAGGCACCGTGACCTACTACGACGAGGAGGACGGCAGCTTTGCGGCTCTGGGGCACGGCATCTGCGACAAGGACACTCAGGCTTTGCTGCCGCTGGGCAGCGCCGAGGTGGTAAAGGCAGATATTAGCTCCGTGACCAAAAGCAGCACAGGCAGAGCGGGATGCCTTAACGGGTATTTCAGCGACAAGCCTCTCGGAGATTTGACAAAAAACACCAACTGCGGCGTTTTTGGGACAACAGACGACAATTTTTCTCACGACGGCATGAAGCTTGAGCTTGCGGAGAACGGTGAGATAAAAGTTGGCAAGGCAGAGATATACACCACTGTTGAGGGTGAAAAAGCCGAGTGCTTTGACGCCGAGATAACCAAGCTGTGCGGCATGGGAAGTCGAAATAATGAAAACTTTGTCATAAAGGTTACAGACAGGCGGCTTATCGGAAAATGCGGAGGTATAGTGCAGGGCATGAGCGGCAGCCCTGTGGTGCAAAACGGTAAGCTGGCGGGTGCTGTGACCCATGTCTTCTTGAACGATCCCTGCGAGGGCTATGGCGTAACAGTGCAAAATATGGTGTCGAATTATCGCAGTTAACACAATATATGGCGTTTTTGTGTCAATAATCGCTTTTAAAGGGGATTTTCCAGAAAAAATTTTAAAAAAATTCTTTGGAAACTATTGCCAACTTTGCCATTTTGTGGTAATATTATCTCACAACAAAAAATTGATGGGAGAATCGTTATGGACAATAGCATTAAGATGATGATCACCGAGGACGCTGCCGAATTTGACAGAGAGTCGCTGGAAATGTTTCAAAAATTTAATATTTTGCCCGCCTTTTGTTCAAAGGACGGCGAGGAGCTTTGCGCCCGCATCGCGCAGGAGCAGCCCGACGTGGTGCTGATGGAATCGTTTATGACGCGGCTGGACGCCATAGGCGTTATGCGCAGCATTAAACGACAAAATATAAGCCAACCGCTTTTCATAGTGTTCTCCTCCTTCCACAGCGCTGTGCTGGAGCGGGAGATAATGAACAGCGGCGCCGGGTATTTTATGCTGAAGCCGTTTGAGGTAGAGCAGCTTTGCGAGACCGTGGTGATGATGACGCGCAAAAACGACCGTCTGCTGCGTATGCCCGTAAGCGTGGACGCCTTTGGGCTGGAGATGCGGGTGACTGAAATACTGCACGAGATAGGCGTACCCGCGCACATCAAGGGTTATCACTATCTGCGCGACTCGATAATAATGTCGGTAGAGCGCCCCGAGGTCATAAACGCCGTAACAAAGCAATTATACCCCGCTGTAGCCAAAAAATACGACACCACCTCGTCAAGGGTGGAGCGCGCTATCCGCCATGCCATAGAGGTGGCATGGGACAGAGGCGATATTGACGTGCTGAACTCGTATTTCGGCTACACCATCCACAACGACAGAGGCAAGCCGACCAACAGCGAGTTTATCGCCATGATAGCCGACAGGCTCAGACTGCAAATCAAAAACGCATCCTAAAAAAACGGGAGAAGCCGAGCGCTCGGCTTCTCCTTGATTTTTTATCATCATTTTGTGCGTCCTATATCGGTGCGGTAGTGCGCGCCTTCAAAGGAGATCTTTTTCACCGCGGCATAGGCTTTATCAAGCGCCTCGTCAAGCGTGGGCGCCTTGGCGGTCACGCCCAGCACTCTGCCGCCGTTGGTGTAGAATTTACCGTTTTCGTACTTGGTGCCTGCGTGATAGACGATGGCGCCGTCGACGCCGCCGTTATCGTCCAGACCGAACATCTCTATGCCCTTCTTGTAGGACACGGGATAGCCGCCGCTCGCCATGACTACGCAAGCCGCCGCTCCGTCGTACCACTCGATGTCGAGGTCGGAAAGGCGCTCGTCGATGACGGCTTCACAAATATCGACCAGATCGGTTTTGAGCCTCGGAAGCACTACCTGCGCCTCGGGATCGCCGAAACGGGCGTTGTACTCGATGACCTTGGGACCCTTTGGGGTCATCATCAAGCCAAAGTACAGACAGCCCTTGAAGGGTCTGCCCTCCTTGACCATGGCTTCGATGGTAGGAACAAAGATGGTTTTCATGCACTCGTCCGCGAGGGCGTCGGTGTAGTAGGGGTTGGGGCTTACGGTGCCCATGCCGCCGGTGTTGAGACCTTCGTCGTTATCATAGGCGCGCTTGTGGTCCTTGGAGCTGACCATGGGCTTGACACAGTGACCGTCGGTGAACGCGAGAACGGATACCTCGGGGCCTGTGAGAAATTCCTCGATAACTATGTTATTGCCGCTGTCGCCGAACTGCTTGTCCTCCATGATGGATTTGATGGCGGCTACGGCATCGTCGATGGTCTGCGCGATAATGACGCCCTTGCCGAGCGCCAGACCGTCCGCCTTGACGACGACGGGCGTGGTGTTTTCGGCTTTGACATAGGCGATAGCCTTTTCGGGATCGTCAAACACCTCGTATTTCGCGGTGGGAATACCGTATTTTTTCATCAGGTTTTTGGAGAACACCTTGCTCGCTTCGATTATCGCCGCCTTGGCGTTGGGACCGAAAGCACGGATGCCCGCCGCCTCGAACGCGTCGACCATTCCGTCCGCAAGAGGGTCATCGGGCGCGACAAAGACGAGGTCGATGGCGTTGTCCTGCGCGAACTTGACCATATTCTCCTTGTCCATAACGTTGATGTCAACTATCTCGGCGTCGCGGGAAATGCCGCCGTTGCCGGGGGCACAGTAGAGCTTTTCGCATTTGGGGCTCTCGAGCAGCTTTTTGATGAGCGCGTGCTCTCTGCCGCCGGAACCAATCATTAAGATTTTCATGGGAATGTACCTCGTTTGAACGGAGAGTTAAGAGTTAAGAGTGTAGAGTTAAACAAAGGAAACCTTTGTATGTATCCAAAGGAGATACTTCCGTGCCGCTCAGAGCAACAATTAACTCTCAACTCTAGCTTTCAACTCTCAACTTTGTTATCAGTGGTGGAAAAGACGGATGCCTGTGAAGGACATGGTCATGTTGTACTTGTCGCAGGTGTCGATGACGTTGTCGTCGCGGATGGAACCGCCGGGCTGCGCCACATACTGCACGCCGCTGCGCTTTGCACGCTCGATGTTGTCGCCGAAGGGGAAGAACGCGTCGCTGCCGAGCGAAACGCCGGTGAAGGTTTGGAGCCACGCCTTCTTTTCCTCCTTGGTGAGGGGTTCGGGCTTGGTGGTGAAGAACTGCTCCCACACGCCGTCGGCGAGCACATCCTCGTAATCGTCGGAGATATAGACGTCGATGGTGTTGTCGCGGTCGGGACGGCGGATATTGTCCACGAACGGCAGGTTCATTACCTTCGGATGCTGGCGCAGGAACCAGATGTCAGCCTTGTTGCCCGCAAGACGGGTGCAGTGGATACGCGACTGCTGACCCGCGCCCACGCCGATAGCCTGACCGCCCTTGGCGTAGCAAACGGAGTTGGACTGGGTGTATTTTAAGGTGATGAGGGCGATAAGCAGGTCGCGCTTGGCGTCCTCGGGGATGTCCTTGTTCTTGGTTACGATGTTCTGCATAAGCATGGCTTCGTCGATCTTGAGCTCGTTTCTGCCCTGCTCAAAGGTGACGCCGAAAACGTCCTTGTGCTCGATGGGAGCGGGAACATAGTCGGGGTCGATCTTGACTACGTTGTAGCTGCCCTTGCGCTTGGTCTTGAGTACCTCGAGCGCCTCGGGAGTGTAGCCGGGCGCAATGATGCCGTCGGAAACTTCTCTTTGAAGCAGCTTGGCGGTCTGGACGTCGCAGGTGTCGGAGAGCGCTACCCAGTCTCCGTAGGAGGACATTCTGTCCGCGCCGCGCGCCATAGCGTAGGCTGAGGCTATGGGCGAAAGCTCGAGGTCGTCTACGAAGTAGATCTTTTTAAGGGTGTCGGAAAGCTCGGTGGCGACCGCCGCGCCCGCGGGGCTGACGTGCTTGAAGGAGGCTGCCGCGGGAAGTCCCGTGGCGGCTTTCAGCTCGCGCACGAGCTGCCAGGAGTTAAAGGCGTCGAGGAAGTTGATGTAGCCGGGCTTGCCGTTGAGCACCTCAACGGGGAGGTCCCTGCCGTCCTGCATAAAGACACGGGAGGGCTTTTGGTTGGGGTTGCAGCCGTATTTTAGTTGAAGTTCATTCATTGGTTTTTTCCCTTTCTGATATGGCTATGATATGGATGCTGCGGGCGGACGACGCCCGCACTTACAGGTATTCGGTCACTGATTTTTATTGATTATGCGGGACTCCGCTTTGCCGGTGGCGATGTCGATGTAGCGGACAAAGAGAGAGACCTTGTTGTCCTCATCAAGCGCGTTCCAGACGCTCTCGGCAAAGGTATCGATGTCGTCGTCGCCGATCTCGACCAAAGTAGGCTCGCCCTCAAAGCTCGGGAGCGGATTTCCGTCGCTCATGTAGGTGTGGATGAAGCGGCCTTTGCCCTTAAGGGGCGCGTCGTAGGAGAAGGTGTAGCGCTGGCAGCAGGCGGGATCGCCGTCGGCGCTCTTGAGGATGGAGAGCGCGTAGTTCATGGCGCCGTCACTGCATTTGACTATGCCCGAGATACGGGGCGTGTAGTTGGGCGCGTCGGGCTCGAACTCACGGGTGCGCAGCGCCTGCTCAAAGGTGAGCTGTTGGTTCATCAGATCGTAGATTGTGTCGGTCTGGTCGCCGTTGGTGACGATGGTTTTGTTGCCCAGCACACGGACGGGAGAATAGATGATAAGCGAGGGATCGGTGAGCTTGGAGGGGTCGAAGGCTTCTGTCTTGATGCCGTCCTCGGTGGCTGTAAAGACACGATTACGGCTGTTTTCGCTTCTGCCCATGATGAAATAGGCGATTACCGCCTTTGCGCCGTCGGCTGATCTGCCGAGGACGATGCCTCTGCCCGGATAGGTGGTGGAGGCGATTTCTTTGGTGAGTGATACCGCTTTCATAGGATCGATTCCTTTCTGTTACTCGATGATTTCGGTTTTGCCGTCTTTTACGATTATCTTATCTTCACAGAACAGTGCGACGGCGCGCGGGAGTATCTTCCACTCCGCCTGCTCCATCACTCTTTTCTGGAGGATCTCGGGGGTGTCGCCGTTTTGGATATCAACGGCTTTTTGCAGGATAATGGGACCGCCGTCGCAAATCTCATTGACGAAATGCGCGGTGGCGCCTGTGACCTTCACGCCCTTTTTAAGCGCCTCCTCGTGCACGCGCAGGCCGTAGTAGCCCTCGCCGCAGAAGGAAGGGATGAGCGCGGGGTGAATGTTGATGATGCGGTTTTCAAAGGCTCGGATAACGCGCTTGCCCAGTATGGTCATAAAGCCCGCCAGCACAACAAGGTCGGCGTTTTTGCTTTGCAGCAGCGCGGTGAGCGCGGCGTCGTAGTCGTCGAACGCCTCAAAATCTCTGCGGCGGATAACGTCTGTTTCGATGCCGTTGTCTTTGGCGCGGGTCAGGGCGTAGGCGTTGGGGTTGGAGGAGATGACACAGGTTATCTTTCCCGCGGCTATCTCTCCCCTATGCTGCGCGTCGATGAGCGCCTGCAGGTTGGTGCCGCCGCCCGAGACCAGAACAACAATGTTTTTCATTACGCGAACACAACTCCTTCGCTGCCCTCGATGACCTCGCCGAGGACGACCGCGTCCTCGCCGTTGGCCTTCAGTATCTCAAGCGCCTTGTCCGCTTCCTCTTTGGCTACCGCGACCACCATGCCGACGCCCATGTTGAAGGTGTTGAACATATCGTGCTCGCTGATGCCGCCCACACGCTGCATGAGCGTGAAAATGGGCAGAACGGGGATGGCGGATTTGGTGATTTTTGCGGAAAGGCCGCCTTTGAGCATGCGGGGGATATTTTCATAGAAGCCGCCGCCCGTGATGTGGGACACAGCCTTTACCTCTACCTGCTCCATCAGCGCCAGAATGGGCTTGACGTATATCTTGGTCGGGGTGAGCAGGGCTTCGCCGAGAGGCTTGTCCAGCTCGGGATAGGTGTTGTGAACGGTCTCTTCGTTGATGCCGAAGATCTTGCGGACAAGCGAGAAGCCGTTGGAGTGTACGCCCGAGGAGCGCAGACCCAGCAGCACGTCACCCGCTTTGAGCTTGGAGCCGTCGATCATCTTGGGCTTGTCGGCGAGACCTACGGAGAAGCCCGCCACGTCGTATTCGTCCTCGGGCATGAGTCCGGGATGCTCGGCGGTCTCGCCGCCGATGAGCGCGCAGCCTGACTGCACGCAGCCCTCGGCGATACCCTCGACGATGGACGCGACCTTTTCGGGGATATTTTTGCCGATGGCGATATAATCTAAGAAAAACAGGGGCTTGGCGCCGCAGCAGATGATGTCGTTGACGCACATGGCGACCGCGTCGATGCCGATGGTGTCGTGCTTGTCAAGCAGAAAAGCGAGCTTGATCTTGGTGCCTACGCCATCGGTGCCGCTGACGAGCACAGGCTCCTGCATGCCCTTGAAATCGGGGGCGAACAGTCCGCCGAAGCCGCCGATGCCGGACACAACGCCCGGAATGTTGGTGCGCGCGACGTGGCGCTTCATCAGCTCTACGCTTTTGTAGCCCGCGGTGATGTCAACGCCTGCTGCCTTGTAACTTTCAGAAAAACTTTCCATAGAAAAAACCTCCGGTTTTTAGTGGTTGGTGTATAGAGAATGGTTTATGAACGCTTTATCTTTGATGCGTACTTATCTACAAAGAAGGTAGTGGGCACCTCGGCGCTGAACTGCTTGGTGAAGCAGCCGTCGCAGAGGTCGATGTCGCAGCCCGCGGCGGTCTCGCGCAGGCTTTTCACGCTTAGATAGCCCAGCGTGTCGGCGCCGATCTCGCGGCGGATCTCATCGATGCTCATTTTGTTGGCGATCAGGTTTTCCCTGTCGCTGATGTCGATGCCGAAGTAACAGGGAAAGATGAAGGGAGGCGAGCTGATGAGCATGTGTATCTCCCTGGCGCCCGCCTTGCGCAGCAGGTTGACGATGTGCTGCGAGGTCTGTCCGCGCACGATGGAGTCGTCGATAACGATGACCCGCTTGCCCTCGACGTTGCATTTCAGGGCGCTGAGCTTGGTGTGCAGCAAACGCTTTTTCTTGTCCATGCCGGTGCCGGCGTTTCTGCCGAGAAATTTATTCTTGATAAAGCCCATGCCGTAAGGTATGCCCGAGGCGCGGGCGTAGCCCTCGGCGGCTATGATGCCCGAATCGGGCACACCGCAGACCATATCCGCCTCGATGGGGTATTCCCTGAACAGCAGCTCGCCCGCTTTAAGACGCGCGTTGTATACGCTGACGTTGTTGATGAAGCTGTCGGGACGGGCTACATAGACGTACTCGAACACACAGAGCGAGGTTTTGGGGGCTTTTTTGTCGAGCATGAAGCTGTGGAAGCCTTCCTCGTCTATCACCACCATCTCGCCCGGGCGCACATCGCGGATGAGCGTGCCGCCGATGGTGTCGAGCACGCAGCTCTCGGAGGTGATGACATAGCTTTCGCCGATCTTGCCGACGCACAGCGGGCGGAAGCCGTAGATGTCGCGGAAACCGATAAGGCGGGTCGGCGCGCAGATAACGGTGGAGTAAGCGCCCTTGAGTCGCTTCATAGCGCGCAGCACCGCGTCCTCCAGATTGTCGGTGGCTATGCGCTCGGTGGCGATGACGTACGCCATGACCTCGGCGTTTGAATTTGACTGGAAGATGGAGCCGCCGCGCTCAAGCTCCTTGCGTATCTCGGGGAAATTGGTGATGGAGCCGTTGTTGGCGATGGCTATGCTGCCCTCCTTGTAGCGCAGCACCAGCGGCTGGTTCGCGGCGCGGTCCAGCGCTCCGCCCGAGGTGTAGCGCACGTGACCTACGGCTATTTTGCCGTTAGGCAGCTTTTTCAGGGTCTTTTCGTTGAAGACCTCGGAAACCATGCCCAGCTCCTTTACGGTGGTGAAGGACTGGTTCTCGTTGACGGTTATGCCTGCGCTTATGTGGCCCCTGTGCTGGAGGCTGTAGAGCGCGTCGTGGGTGACGGCGACCACATTGAGCGCTTCGTCGTTGCGGTATATGCCGAATACGCCGCACTCGTCGTTCGCCTTGTCGAGCGCGGGGGTGATGTCTACGTAATTCTTCATTAAAGCTCAGCCACCTTAGCCTGCATTGCGGCGTCCTTTGCGGCGACGCCCTGCTCCATTTCCGCCTTCATGGTCTCCAGTTTTTCCGCGAGCGCGTCGTCGGAAAGCGCCAGCATTTCCACCGCGAGAATGGCGGCGTTGGCGGCTCCGTTTACCGCTACGGTGGCAACGGGTATGCCCGTGGGCATCATCACCGTGGCAAGCAGCGCATCCATGCCGTCGAGCTGGGCGGACTTGCAGGGGATGCCGATGACCGGAAGTGTGGTCTTGGCGGCGAGAACGCCCGCCAGGTGCGCCGCCATGCCCGCGGCGGCGATTATTACGCCGAAGCCGTTTTGCTTTGCGCCCGCGGCAAAGGCGATGGCAGCGTCGGGAGTGCGGTGCGCGCTCATAACGTGCACCTCATAGGGCACATTAAATTCCTTTAATTTGAGGACAGCTTTTGATACGATGGGAAAATCGCTGTCGGAACCCATGATAACAGCTACTTTTTTCATCCTTAACACAACCTTTTTTTAAACAGTTTTTAACCTTTATATTATATAAGAAGCGCGGAGGATTTGCAATAGTTTAAAAGAATTATACGGGATTTGTTGCGCGTTTCGGCAACATAAAAAGCGGCAGCCTGAGCTGCCGCTTGAAATCACTGATTATTCCAGATCTCCTTGACGGCGGTGACAGAGCCTGCCAGCGCCTGGATGTCGGAGGGGATGATGATTTTGGTAGCCTTGCCGTCTGCCGCCTTGGCAAATGCCTCAAGACTGCGCAGCTGGATAACGCGGTCCGTGGGCGCGGCTTCGTTGAGCATACGCAGCGCGTCGGCGTTAGCCTTTTGTACGGTGAGGATAGCCTCTGCCTCACCCTGCGCCTCGCGGATCTTCTGCTCCTTGACAGCGTCCGCCTTGAGGATGGCGGATTCCTTAAGACCCTCGGCTACGAGGATCTGGCTGCGCTTTTCACCCTCGGCGTCGAGGATGCGGGCGCGGCGCTCACGCTCAGCCTTCATCTGCTTTTCCATGGCGTCCTGGATCTCGCGCGGCGGAAGGATGTTCTTGAGCTCTACGCGGATGACGCGGATGCCCCAGGCGTCGGTGGCTTCGTCGAGGATGATGCGGATCTTGTCGTTGATGGTATCGCGCGAGGTCAGCGTGTTATCGAGTTCCAGATCGCCGATGATGTTACGCAGGGTAGTGGCGGTGAGGTTTTCGATAGCGCTGAGCGGACGCTCTACGCCGTAGGTGTAGAGCTTGGGGTCGGTGATCTCAAAATACACGACCGTGTCGATCTGCATGGTTACGTTATCGCGGGTGATAACGGGCTGCGGCGGGAAGTCGACTACCTGCTCCTTGAGCGAAACGCGCTTGGAGATCTTGTCGATGAAGGGGGTCTTGAGATGCAGACCCGTTTCCCACGTAGCGTGGTAGGTACCCAGACGCTCAATTACGAAGGCGTGCGCCTGAGGCACGATCTTGATATTGCGAATCAGCAAAATGATGATGAATAATGCGATTATTGCGGTAATGATGATTCCTGCTGTCATGTCTTTCTCCTTTACTGGACTTTTTCAACTATAAGCTTAACGCCCTCGATCGAGAGCACGCGGACCTTGTCGCCCTTTTTTAAGGGAGGGCTGCCGGTTCTGACGCTCCAAACCGAACCGAGCACCCGTGCCTGTCCCACTTCCTCGGGGTCGGTTATGTCGCTGCGCATAACGCCTATCTCTCCTATGAGCCTGTCGGCGTTGGTGTTGACCTTTTCCGTGGTTTTTTTGAACCTTTTCACCAACGGACGTGTGACGATCAGCGCTATGCCCGAAACGCCCACGAACACGACAAGCTGGTTTACTATGCTGTCGGTAAACAAGCTGGTAAACGCGGCACATAGAGCGCCTATGACGAACCACACCGATACAAGCTGCGTAGTCGCCATTTCAATGACAGCCATAAAAACCGCCACGCCTATCCAAACATATGCCATATATTCTTCCATCGCTTCACGCTCCTTTGTTGTTGACAAAGCACCCGTAAAATAAGGTGTCCCGCGGATAGCGCGGTCCTGTCTTAAGTAATACCATATCACAAACCGAGTTTTTTTTCAAGTTTTTTGTTCAATTTTCGAATGAGAATACTTTTTAGGGTTAGGATATGCTATAATATTGAAAATATGTAGACAAAGAGGTGAGCTGATTTGGCTTTTGATACCTTTGACGAGGGCATAGCTCCCGGCGGACTTCGCAGCAAGAATGAGATCAAAATACTTATTTGCTATCTGTTTTACTCCGTGAATGATAAAATGAGTCAGAGTTTGGTGGTGGAGGCTATCCGCGCCGACGAGCTGGCAAACTTTTTTGAGATAGTTGTCGCCTTTGAGGAGCTGGTGCGCGACGGAAATCTTTTGAGCAGCGATGTGGTGGACAGCGAACAGACCTATGTGCTTAGCGACAACGGCAGGGTAATCGCCAAGCAGCTGGAAACTACTTTGGCGCACACCGTTAAGCAAAAAAGCTACGACTGCGCCCTGAGGCTGCTGAGCGAACGCAAAACCGCGCGTGAGAATTTTGTTGAGATAGAAAAGACCGAGCAGGGCTTTGAGGTGCGGTGCCGGGTTTCCGGCGGCGCTATGGACCTGTTTGCCTTTACTTTGTACGCTCCGAATCTTGAACAGGCGGAAGTGATAAAAAAGAACTTTTTGAGCTATCCGCAGACAGTATACAAAACTATGCTGGGGCTTATGACCAAGGACACCGAAAACGTCGGCGAAGCCCTGGAGGAGGTTTACGGCGAGCTTATTGAGCCTTAAGTGGCTCAGCCGCGTAAAGCTTATCCTCAGCCGGCATCATATCAGCAGGTTAAGGAACAACAGCAGCGTGACGCCCGGCACGCCGCCCACCGAGGACACCAGCAGCGAGAGCAGGCTGACCGGCAGCCTGACGCCGGTGAACCCCGCGGTCAGGTTTATGGCAAAAAGCGTCAGCACCCCCGAAAGCATTGACAAAAGCGCCCTTTGAAGAGGGCGCTTGTTTTTTGCCGCGACAAGCAAAACGGCGTACAAAAGATATGCGGACAACAATACGGTCAGTATTCCCCACCACGGCATAAAAAACATCCCCAAAACAAAAATAGACCGCCGACGGATCGACAGTCTATTATATGCTTGTTGACACGTGGTTATGTCATACTAATCTCAGATAAAAAGTGGACAAAGATTTGCGGAAAATAGACCGCAAAGATTGTCTATTTTTTATTTAAGTTTAGTATCAGAGGATTATTTGCCGATGACGCCCTTGTCCTGAAGGAAAGACAGCACGTTGAGCGCGATGACAAAAGCGACAAAGATCGCGGCAAATACCTTTGTCCAGCGGGACAGGAAAGCGTCGATGGAACGAGCCTTGTTCTTGGAAAAATAAGAATCCGCGGCACCTGTGACAACGCCGAGACCCTGCTGGTTGCCTTCCTGAAGGATGATGACCACGAT
Source organism: uncultured Ruminococcus sp. (assembly GCA_902794395.1). Lineage (GTDB taxonomy): Bacteria > Bacillota > Clostridia > Oscillospirales > Acutalibacteraceae > Ruminococcoides. Next base: position 75,513 of record CADBHB010000001.1, on the reverse strand, counting down.
GATAGCGATGGAAACAACCGCGAGGATACTTCCTAAAACAATGAATAATGCGTTCATATTATCGTCCTTTCATTTGAGAAATACATACATTAACTCATATATATTACCACAGAAAAACCGAGTTGGCAAGGGGTTTTTGAAATTTTTACGGAACAAAAAATCAAATCAGGGAAAGCTGTTCGTCGGTTTTGTCCTCGTTGGAGGGCAGCGCGCCCAGCGCGGGCAGCGAACGTGTGCGGTAGCGCTGCGGCTTTGCAAAGGTGTTTTCGACGTACTCGCCCACGGCAAAGAGTCGGTGTCCCTTCTTGAGCTTCATTACCGCCACGCCCTGAGTGGAGCGGGTGGTTTTGAGGGCGAGGGCGCCGGTATGCACCAGCAGCATCCTGCCCGATGACGCGGTGAAGAGCACCTCTTTGTCCTCCCCTATCCACAGCGCGCCGACAAGCGGCGACTTGTCGGAATAGGCGGCGGTGAGCTTTTTGCGGTTGGTTTTGGTGGCGTATGCCTCCAGCGGCACCTTTGCCGCCTTGCCGTTCTCAAAGGCAAACAGCAGCATGCCCTTGTAGTCCTTGGTGGCGACCATACAGACGGCGTTTTCGCCCTCGTCCATGCCCAGCTTGGCGGCGACGTAATCGCCCAGCTCGCTCGCCTTCGTGCTGTCAAAATCGTCTGCCTTTGCCTTGTATACCTGTGCCTTGTCGGAGAAGAACAGCAGGTCGCAGTCGTTGGAGAACTCGAGCTCCTGCGTGATCTCGTCGCCGTCCTTAAGCTTGTGTACGTTGCTCATGCGCAGCGACTGCGGACGTATTTTCTTGAAATAGCCCTCGCGGGTGAAGAAGAAGGTGCAGGGATAGTCGTCGACAGAGGCGTTTTCCTCATGGTACTGCTGCACGGTGTCCTCGTAGATGATTATGCTGCGGCGCGGCTCGCCGTATTTTTCGGCGACCGCCTTAAGCTCCTTGACAATGATGGTCTTGATGCGCGCCTTGCTCTTGAGGATGTCGTCCAGCTCGGCTATCTCCTTTTCAAGCTGCTCTATGTCCTGCGTGCGCTTGAGGATGTATTCGCGGTTGAGGTGGCGCAGCTTGATTTCGGCGACATACTCCGCCTGGATCTTGTCGATGCCGAAGCCGATCATCAAATTTGGCACGACCTCTATCTCCTCGTCGGTCTCGCGGATGATCTTGATAGCCTTGTCGATGTCGAGCAGTATCTTTGCCAGACCCTGCAAAAGGTGCAGGCGCTCCGCCTTTTTGGTGCGGTCGAAAAAGGTGCGGCGCTTGACGCACTCGATGCGGAAAGCGATCCACTCCTCGAGCAGCGCCTTGACGCCGAGCACCATGGGCACGCCGCCGATGAGGACATTGAAATTGCAGGCGTAGCTGTCCTCGAGAGTGGTGAGCTTGAAGAGCTTTGCCATAAGCAGCTCGGGGTCGACGCCGCGCTTGAGGTCGATGGTGATCTTCATTCCGTCAAGACCTGTTTCGTCGCGGATGTCAGAGATCTCCTTTACCTTGCCCTGCTTTACGAGGTCGATAATCTTCTCGATTATGACCTCGCAGGTCGTGGTTGAGGGTATGGAGAGGATGTCGATGCAGTTCTGGCTTTTATCGTAGGCGTAGCGCGCGCGCAGACGTATGCTGCCGCGGCCTGTTTCGTAAACCTGGTCGATGACCTTTTCGTCGTAGAGTATCTGGCAGCCGCCGATGAAGTCAGGCGCCGGCAGAGTGGACTTTACGTCGTGGTCAGGGTCGCGGATGATCGCCGCGGTGGTCTCGCAGATCTCTTTTAGGTTGAAGGAGCAGATGTTGCTTGCCATGCCGACGGCTATGCCCGTGTTGGCGTTGACCAGCACAGACGGGAAGCTGGCGGGAAGCAGGGTCGGCTCCTTCATGGTGTTGTCGTAGTTATCGACGAAATCGACGGTGTCCTTGTCGATGTCGCGGAACAGCTCGGCGCAGATGGGCGAAAGCTTTGCCTCGGTGTAACGAGAAGCCGCCCACGCCATGTCGCGGCTGTAGAACTTGCCGAAGTTGCCCTTGGAATCCACATAGGGGTGCAGCAGCGCCTCGTAGCCGCGCGACAGGCGCACCATGGTGTCGTAAATGGCTGAGTCGCCGTGGGGATTAAGCTTCATTGTTGCGCCGACGATGTTGGCGGACTTGGTCCTGCCGCCCGTAAGCAGTCCCATCTTGTACATGGTGAACAGCAGCTTGCGGTGGGAGGGCTTGAAGCCGTCGATCTCGGGTATGGCGCGCGAGAGGATGACGCTCATCGCGTAGGGCATGTAGTTTTCGCGGATGGTGGAAACTATGGGCTGCTCCACAACGTCGCCCGCGCCCTGTATGACGCCCTGCGCCTTGGCGGGCACAGCGGTTTTTGATGATTTTTTTCGGGGTGCCAAAGTGTTCCGCCTCCTCAGCTGACGTCGAGCTGGTCGATGTACTCGTTGCCGTGCTCGACGATGTAGTCTTTTCTGCCCTGAAGATTGTCGCCGAGAAGGATGTCAAATATCTCGGCGGTCTGCGCCGCGTCGTCGGGCATCACCTTTATCAAACGGCGTGACGCGGGATTCATGGTGGTGAGGTTCATCATGTCCGGCTCGTTTTCACCCAGTCCCTTGCTGCGCTGGATAGTGAACTTTTCCTTGCCTATCTCGGTGATGAACCTGTCCTTTTCCACTTCGTCATAGGCGAAGTAGACGTTGCTTTTGGTGGTGATCTCATACAGCGGCGATTCCGCTATGAACACCTTGCCCTCCTCTATAAGGGTGGGCGTCAGGCGGTAGAGCATGGTTAGCAGCAGGGTGCGGATCTGGAAGCCGTCAACATCGGCATCGGTACAGAGGATGACCTTGCTCCAGCGCAGCGCGTCCAGATCGAAGGTGGCGAGGTTTTTGTTTGCCTTGCTCTTGACCTCAACGCCGCAGCCCAGCACCTTGAGCAGGTCGGTGATGATCTCGCTTTTGAATATCTTGTCGTAGTCCGCCTTGAGGCAGTTGAGTATCTTGCCGCGTATGGGCATGATCGCCTGAAAATCGGCGTCGCGCGCCTGCTTGCACGCGCCCAGCGCCGAGTCGCCCTCCACTATAAATAATTCTCTTTTAGAAATATCTTTGCTGCGGCAGTCGACAAACTTCGCCACGCGGTTGGTGATGTCGAGGTTGCCCGAGAGCTTCTTTTTTATGTTGAGTCGGGTTTTTTCGGCGTTTTCGCGGCTGCGCTTGTTGATGAGCACCTGCTCGGCGATCTTTTCCGCCTCGATCGGGTTTTCGATGAAGTATATCTCCAAACTCTGACGCAGGAACGCCGTCATAGCGTCCTGTATGCCCTTGTTGTTGACCGCCTTTTTGGTTTGGTTTTCGTAGGAGGTCACGTTGGAGAAGGAGGAAATGACGCAGACAAGGCAGTCGGCAACGTCGTCGAAGTTGATCTTCTTTTCGGTTTTGTTGTATTTATTGTTGGTTTTGAGATAGTTGTCGATTTGATATACGAAGGCGTTGCGTACCGCCTTGTCGGGCGCGCCGCCGTACTCCAGCCAGCTTGAGTTGTGGTAGTACTCGGTGGTGCTTACTTTGTTGGAGAAGGCGACGGCTATGTTCATTTTAAGCTTGTACACGGGCTTGTCCTCGCGGTCGCGGGTCTTTACCTCGGTCTCCCAGTGCTGAACGCCGGTCAAGCCGTTGTCGCCGATGATCTCGGACACGTGGTCGACCACGCCGTTGACGTAATTGAAGGTGGTGGTGTCGAAGCTTTTGCCGTTCTGGCTGCGGAAAACAAATTCCACGCCCGCGTTGACTATCGCCTGACGCTTCATCACGTCGATGAAGTATTCCGGGGCGATGTTGATGTCGGTGAACACCTCCAGGTCGGGCTTCCATGTGATTTTTGTGCCGGTGTCGCGCTTGGCATATGGCTCCTTTTTCAGGCCGCCGATGTTTTCGCCCTTCTCAAAGTGCAGGGTGTAGCGCGTGCCGTCGCGGCGGATGTCGACGTCCATATACTCCGAGGCATACTGCGTGGAGCAGAGTCCCAGACCGTTCATTCCCAGCGAAAACTCGTAGCTTTCGCCCTCGTTGTTGTTGTATTTGCCGCCCGCGTACATCTCGCAGAACACCAGCTCCCAGTTGAAGCGCCCTTCCTTTTCGTTGAAGTCAACGGGGATGCCTCTGCCGTGATCCTCCACCTCGATGGAGCCGTCGGAGTAGCGCGTGACGGTGATTTTTTTGCCGAAACCCTCGCGCGCCTCATCTATGGAGTTGGAGAGGATCTCAAAAACGGAGTGCTGACAGCCGTCGATACCGTCGGAGCCGAAGATGACCGCCGGGCGCTTGCGCACGCGGTCGGCGCCTTTTAGTGTGACTATGCTGTCGTTGCCGTATTCCTGTGGTTTTTTTCTTGGCATATATACCTTCCTAATATTAAATCAAACTGAATGGCAAACTCAGATGACGGGCGGACAACGCCCGCCCCTTTGTGATCGGCTACTGTTTATCTCCGCGCAGCTTTTTGATCTTATCGCGCAGATACGCGGCGTGCTCAAATTCGAGCAGGCGCGCCGCCGCCTTCATTTCCTTTGTAAGGCTTTCAATGAGCTGCTGGCGCTGTGCCCTGCTGAGCTTTTTGGTGTTCTTGAACTCGCTGTCGGAGTGGGTGGAGATCTCGAGTATCTCGCTGACCTTCTTGGTGATGGTCTTGGGGATGATGCCGTGCTCCTCGTTGTAGCGCTGCTGTATCTCGCGGCGGCGGTTGGTCTCGACGATAGTGGTCTCCATGGAATCGGTGACGCTGTCGGCGTACATTATGACCATGCCCTCGCTGTTGCGCGCCGCGCGTCCGACGATCTGGATAAGCGAACGGGCGCTGCGCAAAAAGCCCTCCTTGTCGGCGTCGAGCACCGCTACCAGCGAAACCTCGGGGATGTCCAGACCCTCGCGAAGCAGATTGATGCCGACCAGCACGTCAAATTCGCCCAGACGCAGGTCGCGCACTATCTCCATGCGCTCCACGGTGTCGATGTCGTGGTGCATATAGCGCACACGGATGCCCAGGGTCTCCAGATACGAGGTGAGGTCCTCCGCCATCTTTTTGGTGAGGGTGGTGACCAGCACGCGCTGTTTTTTGGCGGCGCGGAGGTTTATTTCGGAAACGAGGTCGTCGAGCTGCCCCTCGGTGGGACGCACCGAGATCTCGGGGTCGAGCAGTCCGGTGGGACGGATGATCTGCTCGGCGACGACCTGACTTTTCTCAAGCTCCAAATCGCCCGGGGTGGCGCTGACGAACACCGCCTGATTGATGTGGGCGTAGAACTCGTCGAAATTCAGCGGACGGTTGTCGTACGCCGATGGCAGCCGAAAGCCGTAGTCGATAAGGCTCTTTTTGCGGGCGCGGTCGCCGGCGTACATGCCACGCACCTGCGGCAGCGTTACGTGGGACTCGTCGACAAAGAGCAGAAAGTCGTCGGGAAAATAGTCGAGCAGGGTGTAGGGCGAGGAGCCGGGCGCTCTGCCCGAGAGTATGCGCGAGTAGTTTTCGATGCCGGAGCAGAAGCCTATCTCCTGCAGCATCTCCATGTCGTAGCGGGTGCGCTGCTCGATGCGCTGGGCTTCCAGCAGCTTGCCGTTTTCGCGGAAGTAGACTAGCCGCTCCTCCAGCTCGCGCTCGATCTCGGCAAGGGCGACCTGCATTTTTTCGCGCGAGACGATGTAGTGAGAGGCGGGGTATACAGCGGCGTGCTTAAGATGCGCCTTAAGCTCTCCCGTTAGCGGGTTTATCTCGGAGATGCGATCGATCTCGTCGCCGAAGAACTCCACGCGGATGATCGAGTCGCCCGAAGCGGCGGGAAAGATCTCGACCACGTCGCCCCTTACGCGGAACTTGTTGCGGATGAAGTTTATGTCGTTGCGCTCGTATTGCAGCTCAACGAGCTTTTTTACCAGCTCGTCGCGCGATTTCTCCATGCCCGGGCGCAGCGAAATGACCATGTTGCGGTAGTCAATGGGGTCGCCGAGGCTGTAGATGCAGGACACCGAGGCGACGATGATAACGTCGCGGCGCTCCGAGAGCGCCAGCGTGGCGCTGTGGCGCAGCTTGTCGATCTCGTCATTGATGGAGCTGTCCTTTTCGATATAGGTGTCGGTTTGGGCTACATACGCCTCGGGCTGGTAGTAGTCGTAGTAGGACACAAAATACTCTACGGCGTTGTCGGGAAATATCTCCTTGAACTCGCTGCAGAGCTGCGCGGCAAGCGTCTTGTTGTGCGCCAGCACGAGCGTCGGGCGCTGGGTGCGCTCGATGACGTTTGCCATGGTGAAGGTTTTGCCCGAACCGGTGACGCCCAGGAGGGTGGTCTCCTTGTTGCCCGCGTTTATGCTTTCGACGATAGCGTCGATCGCCTGCGGCTGGTCGCCTGTGGGCTTGTATTTGGAGTGGATCTTAAATTCCATAGTCTATCTCACAAAAGCTTTTGAGTAGTTTTTATGCGCTCGAATGGAAAAATGCTCGGTGGCGGTGAAGATGATGTGATCTACCAGCATAACGCCGACCGTGTTGAGTGTTTCGGAGATCTTGCGGGTGGTTTCGATGTCCGCCTTGGACGGCACGCAGAGCTCGCTGGGATGATTGTGCCCGATGTAGGCGTAACGCGCGTTGTGGCGCAGCGCCAGATCCACTATCTTGCGGATGGGCGAATCGGTGGAGGTGAGAGAGCCGACGGCGATGACGTCGCAGAAAATAAGGTGATCCTTCGCGTCGCCGAGCGCCAGCGCTATCTTTTCCGATGTAGCGCCGATGAATTTGGGGCGCAGCACCTTTACCGCCTCATGCATATCTATATACTGCGCGTCAAGCCGCGATTCGGTGTAGAAGGACGCCAGCGGCGGCAGCATTTTTATCAGCACAGCCGCCGATTCACTGAGCGCGAAGTCCTTTTGCAGCACATCGATGGGAGTGTCGCAGACCTTGGCGAAGGTGCCGTAGCGGTCGAGCAGCTGGTGCGCCAGAAGGTTGGTGTCCCTGCGCGGGATGGCGTAGTAGAGCACCATCTCCAGTATTTCGTGCGGTTCAAAGCCCTGAAAGCCGTGCTCGATAAAGCGCTTTCGCATGCGCTGACGGTGCCCCGTATGGACATTTTCCTTCTTGTCGCTCATAGTTATTCTCCCGTTTATTTTACGCCGTATTCTTCATAATACGCGTCGATCGCCGCCTTGAGCGCGTCGTCGATTATTACCTTGCCCTTGTATTCTCTGTTGTAAAGATGCTCCACCACCTCTGCCATAGTGACGATGGCGGTGGTTTTAAGACCGTATTTTTCCTCGATCTCGTCAAGGGCGCTCTTTTCGCCTTTGCCGCGCTCCATCCTGTCGACGGAAACCACAAGACCGATGGGGCTGACGTCGCCCTGCGCCTTGATGATGGGCAGCGTCTCCTCGATGGAGGTGCCGGCGGTGGTGACGTCCTCAATGATGACCACCCTGTCGCCGTCGGTGATGGGGCTGCCGAGCAAAATGCCCTTGTCGCCGTGATCCTTGACCTCCTTGCGGTTGGAGCAGTAGCGTATATCGGCACCGTATTTTTCGCTGAGGGCGATGGTAGCAGCGACCGACAGCGGGATGCCCTTGTAGGCGGGACCGAAGAGCACGTCGAAGTCAAGACCGAACTTGCTGTTGATAGCCTCGGCATAGTAAGCGCCGAGACGTCTGAGCTGCGCGCCCGTGCGGTAGAAACCGGTGTTTACGAAGAAGGGTGTCTTTCTGCCGCTCTTGGTGACGAAGTCGCCGAACTTGAGCACCTGACAGTCTACCATAAATTCAATAAATTCCTTTTTATAAGCTTCCATGATTTACCTCCGTCAAATATTTGTTTGCATATTTACACAAATATCATTTTAACACAAGATATGGTATTTGTAAAGACGCGCACACACATTTTATTCTTACAAAATCGACATTTATACAAAATGAAAAAGGACGCTGTTCACAGAACGCGCCCTTTTCCAAAGTGAGGTTATCGTATTTTTGAGATTATCAGTTTTTTGTAGCGGAGGAAGTCCTCGGTGAGGTTGAAGTCCTCCTGTCTCGGCTTGGGCTCGCGAATGACTATCTCATCCGTGATGGTGCCCGGCTTGCCGCCGAGAAGATAGATGCGGTCAGAGAGCAGTATCGCCTCGTCGATGTCGTGGGTGATGAAGATGGTGGAAAGCTTTATCTCGTCCATCACGCGCAGATACCAGCGGTGCATTTCGCTTTTGGTCAGGGTGTCAAGCGCTGAGAACGGCTCGTCGAGCAGCGCAGCCTCGCCCGAAAACAGGTAGGTGCGCAGCATAGCGGCGCGCTGGCGCATGCCGCCCGAAAGCTCGGCGGGATACTGCTTTTGCGTGCCCTCGATGCCGAACTGAGCGAAGTGGCTGCCCGCTGTCTGCCGCGCCCTCCGCTTGGGGACGCCCCTGAGTATCAAAGGAAGCGCGACGTTGTCAACTACGGTGCGAAACGGCAGGAGCATGTCCTTTTGCAGCATATAGCTGATTTTTCCCGTACTGCCCGTGATGTCCTCTCCGTTGAGCAGCACCTGCCCCTGCTGCGGGCGGTTAAGTCCCGCTATCACATTGAAAAGCGTTGTCTTGCCGCCGCCGCTCACGCCGAGCAGGCAGACCAGCTCGCCCTTATTCAGAGTGATGTTTATATTTTCCAAAACCGGCGTCACGTTATCATAGGAAAAGGTGACGTTTTTTACCTCTAGCGCAGTCATTATTCGGGGAGATAGTCGTTGGTAAAGCCCGTGTTTTCGGGTATCTCAACGTCAAAGAGCTTGTTTTCGTTGATCCAGTTGTAGAAGCGGTTCCAGCGGGCGGGGTCGATGTAGCCCCAGCGGGTGACCTCAGCCTTGTACTGAGCGGAAAGGTACTGCTGGCTCTTCTTTACGAGGTCGCCGTTATCAAGCTCGGGCGCCGCCTTGAGCAGTATCTCCGCCGCGCCGTCGGGATCGTCCACCGCGAACTCGTAGCCCTTGCGCAGCGCCGTGAGGAACTTTTTGGCTTCCTCGGGATGAGCGCTCATCCAGTCGGTGTTGCCGATAACGACGGGAGTGTAGTAATCGAATACGGGGTCAATGTCCTTGAAGGCGAAGTAGTCGGTCGCAAGTCCCGCGACCTCGGTAGCTATGCCAGCCCAGCCGTAGAATATCCAGATGGCGTCCACCTGCTTTGACTGAAGGGCGGAAACCTCGTCGGTTACGTTTGAGGGGATAAGCTGCACCTTGCTGAAATCGCCGCCGTCCTTCTCTACCACCTGCTGAAGGGTCGCCTTTTCAATGGGCAGGTCCCAGGTGGCGTACTTTTTGCCCTCTAAGCCCTTAGGGCTGTCCATGCCCTCGCCCTTGCGGGAGATGATGCCTGAGGTGTTGTGCTGCAGCAGGGCGGCTACCGCGGTGACGGGCATTTTGTTGTCGCCCGCGATGGTGGGGATCAGCGAGTCCTGGAACGAAACGCCGAACTGCGCCTGTCCCGTGCCGACCATTGCCTCGGCGGCGTCCTCAGCCGGCTGGACTATCTCGACGTCCAGTCCCGCTTCCTTGAAGTAGCCGTTTTCCTGAGCTACATAAAGCCCCGTGTGGTTGGTGTTGGGCGCCCAGTCGAGCACAAAGGTGATTTTGGACGGATTTGTTTTTTTCTTGCAGCCCGCGAATACAGTCGCCGCGGAAATCAGCACGGCGCAGGCTAGCACGATAGATATTATTCTTTTTTTCATGTCGGAAGTCTCCTTTTTTTATTTACCTTTTCCCACGGCATCAGGCTTTTTTGAAGCATGTCGGTCAGCCAGATCATCAGCAGACTGATAACGGAGATAAGGATGATGACCGCGAACATTTTGTCGTAGGCATACGCCTTGCGCACGCGGGTCATATAGCAGCCCAAGCCCTCGGTGCCGCCCAGCCATTCCGCCAGCACCGCGCCGACGACGGCGTAGGAGACGGAGATTTTGAGGCCGGAAAAAAAGTGACCCAGAGCGGAGGGCATTTTAACAATGCGAAAGATCTGCAAACGTTTGGCGCCCATTGAGCGCATGAGGTTGACCGTGTCGGCGTCCACCGACTGAAAGCCCTCGAGCAGACCGATGGCGATAGGGAAAAACACGATGAGCACTATCAGCACTATCTTGGGCAGCATTTTGTAGCCCAGCCACAGCACCAGCAGGGGCGCGATGGCGACGGTGGGGATAGTTTGGGTGATGATGATCAGCGGATAGAGCATTTTGCGGACGATAGAAAAGCGATCCATCACCACTGCCGATAAAAAGCCGATGATGATGCCGAAAAACAGCCCGATAAAGGTTTCGGTAAGGGTGACCCGGGCGTGCTTCATCAACAGCTGTCTGTCCTTTAGGAACGCCTGCCACACCGCCTGAGGCGAGGGCAGCAAAAACTGCGGCACACTGCCCGATTCACAGACAACGTACCATACGCCCAGCACGATAAGCAGCGCGGCGACAGGCAAAAGCGTTTTATTGATGATGCTTCGTAACTTTTCGTTCAATGGTCAGCACGTCTCCCTCCGGGCGGTAATCCACCTTGATATAAGCGAGCACCGAAGGCGCGCCCGCGCGGATGGCGATATGCTGGCACTCCTTTACAATGTCCATCAACTCGTCGTAATCGCCCTCAATGGCGGTTTCAAAGGGACCGACATAGCATTTAAGTCCCGTGCTTTTGATGTAGGCGATGACCTCGTCGACAATGCGGATGAGCTCCTCGTCGTTTTTTGCCTCGGGCAAGGTTTGGATAGCGACACTTGCGTTCATAAAATGGCTCCTTTCAACAATAAAAGCACTGCAAAGACGCAGTGCTTTTTTCAATCGGATAATAATAAGCTTCCTACGTCGGTGTGAACCGTATCAGGTTAAAAGGGTCAAGGCGACACAGCCTAATCTCAGCCCGCTTGCGCGGACGCCCCTGCTTTGTTTTCGTATTTAGTTTACAACGTTTGGGAAAAAATGTCAAGGTTTTTTTGACGGTGACGGGTCATAGCTCCTGAACAGATAGATCTGGCATTTCAGCGTGCCGTTGTAGGTTTTGCGGCGCTTGTCCGCCTTTCTGCCGAAGAGCTTTTCAAAGTCGTCGTCGGGCGTGATGACGGTGTAGCGCTTGCCGGACAGAGGAAGGAACCTCTCCCCCATCACCTTGTACAATTCCTCGGCGGCATGCAGATCGAGCAGGCGCTCGCCGTAGGGCGGGTTGGTGATCACCGTGCAGTAGCCCTCGGGCGGTGTGAAGTCGCGCAGGTCGCGCTTTCGGAAGGTGATATGATCGGCGACGCCCGCTTTTTCGGCGTTGCTACGGGCGGTCTCCAGCGCGGCTTCGTCTATGTCATATCCCTCGGCGCGGAAGGGAGCGTCGCGGTCGATCATCGCCTCGGCGCGCGCGCGTTCCTCCTCAAAAACGCCTGCGGGCACACAGCTCCAGCGCTCGGCGGCGAAATACCGGTGCAGCCCCGGGGCGATTTTGAGCGCCTTGAGAGCGGCTTCTATCAGGATAGTGCCGCTGCCGCACATGGGATCGACGACGAAGTGATTTGGGCGCACGCCGGAAAGCTCCGCCATCGCGGCGGCAAGGGTCTCCTTGATGGGCGCGTCGTTAGCCTGCGCGCGGTAGCCGCGCTTGTGAAGACCCGCGCCGGAAGTGTCGAGCAGGATACTGACACGGTCGTTCATAATGAGGAATTGTATCTGACGCGGCGCGCCCGTCTCCTCGAACCACGAGAGCATGTAGCGCTCGGAAAGGCTTTGCACTACCGCCTTTTTAATGATCTTTTGACAGTCGGGCACGCTCATCAGCTTCGAGTTGAGGCAGCTGCCCTTGACGGGGAAGGCGTCGCTCATGCCGATATAATCCGACCACGGCAGGCTTTTGACGCCGTCAAAAAGCTGCGAGAAGGTGGTTGCGCGAAACTCGCCGAGCAAAATCTGGACGCGCTCGGCATAGCGGGCCCGGATATTGGCGCGCGCCATCGCCGACCAATCGCCGTCAAAGAGCACTCTGCCGTTTTCGGCGCGGACGTTTTGAAGCCCCAAAAAGCGGAACTCGTTGGCGCAAAGCCCCTCCAGTCCGAAGATACAGGGCGCGCAAAAGGTCATTGTCATACTTTCCTCCAAAAATAAGGGGTATCGGAAAACCGATACCCCGCGGTTTTATCATTCAGTGGTGGGCTCCAAAACGCCGTAGTTGCCGTCGGCGCGCTTATACACAACGTTCATCTCGTCGGTTTCGGCGTTGATGAACATAAAGAAATCGTGGTTGACCATGTTCATCTCGAGGATAGCCTCGTCGATGGTGATGGGCTTAACGAACACCTGCTTTTTGCGGAGCACCTTGTACTCGTCCTCCGGCTCGTCAGCCGCCTCGACAGGCAGCTCAGCGGTGAGGTCGTCCAGGCTTCCGCCTGTTTTGATGCGCTTTTCAAGACGGGTCTTGTTTTTGCGTATCTGGCGAGTAAGGATGTCGATAACGCGGTCAAGCGCGTCGTTCATCTCGGGCTGTGTGCTCTCGGCGCGATATACCATGCGGTTGTCACGAATTGTGATCTCGACCGTCTGGCGGTTTTTTTCAAGGGTGACAACTACGTTGGCGACCGCATCGTCGGAAAAGATCTTTTTGAACTTTGCCAGCTTTTTCTCAACGCGTTCCTTGAAATTATCTCTCAGATTTACTTTTCTTGCAGTGTAGGTAATCTTCATAATTGTCCTCCTTTGTATATATCAGTTAACGCGAAAACAACAGTGTTGTCTTTCGCTATATCATCTGCGTCCGTTGCCGTTGCCGCGGCGGCTGTAGCCTCTGCTTTCGCCGCGCTTGAGATCGGATATTTTATCCTCGCTGGTCTGCTTGAAGCGTGACATCATGTCCTCAAAGGTCACGGGCGACGCCTTGCGCGAGCTTTGCCACTCATAGTCACCGGGCGAGGTGACCGGCGGCGCCGGCTTGTAGGGCTGCCTGGGCGTGCTGACACGCTGCTGGCGCTGCGGCTTTTTCTGCTGCTCCTTGGGCGCAGCCTGCTTCATAGACAGACTAATCTTGCCGTCGTTGACAGCGAGCACCTTGACTTTGACGGTCTGACCGACCTTTACATAATCGCTGATTTCCGAGATGAAGGTAGACGCAACCTCTGAAATGTGCACCATACCTGTTTTGTTTTCGGGAAGGTCGATGAATGCGCCGAATTTGGTGATGCCCGACACCTTGCCCTCTAAAACTGTTCCGACCTCAATTGCCATAAAAAATACTTACCCCTTGTACCCTCTCGGGCCGTTCCTTTCGCCTTTTAGTCGCCGGCGACGTTGATGAAGATGCGCTCGCCCTCGCCGACATAGCCAAGGTCCTCCTTGGCGATTCTTTCCATATACTCGGCAAGCTCCGCGCCCTTGTAGTTGCGGACCTTTTCGAGATATCCTGACTCAATTTCAACAACATTGATATGCTGCTGCAATTCGCTTAGCTCCGCGCGCTTTTCGGCTATTTTTACACTCTGGTTGATGATGGTGATAACAGCGTAGAACACAAAGCCTATCACCGCCAAAGTGAGAAGCACATAGCGAAGCTTATGCTTTTTCGCGGGCTTCTTTGAGGTCTTTTTCAGCTCTCTCGGCCCGTCGCGCTCCGGAATCACGGGCTCGACTGCCGCCCGCTTTTTTCTTGGCAGTTTCAATTCTGTTTGCCTTCCTTTTTTTGGATTCTGCGTGGTTCTTTTTAAAAGATTCTATTTTACTTCTTATATTATACAATAACTTATAGGCAATTTTCAATAGGTATTTCGCAAATATTTTAAGTTTTCCGCGAATTTTTTGCAGCACAGCCTTAAAAAAACCGACCACCGGACGGTAAAGCAGGAAGCTGATACGCCCAACGGTGAGGCGGCAGAGCAAAAAACCGAGCAGGCTGCCGAAAACGACATGGACGCGGACGCAGCCCCACAGAAAGCCCAGGCAGAAATAAAACAGCGACAGCGCCCAGATAAGCATGAAGCCGATGTCGAGCGCAACTGTCGCGGCTCTGCCGAGCGAGAAGGTGAAGCGGCAAAATTTCATCAGTCCGTACAGCACCGACAGCATGGCGCCCAAAAGGAGCGACCAGCCAAACGCCGAGGACTGCTGGGCAAAGCTAAGCTCCATGCGCCACCTAGCGGAAGAGCTTTGACAGGCGCGAGCGCGATTCGCCGCCGCCGAGGTATTGCAGGGAGTTAATAACGCCCTCTACCGCGACGTCGCCTGTTTCGAGGTTTAGCTTGCCTATGTGCAGCCCGCTGCCCTTTATTATCAGCGCGCCCGCCGTGGTTTTGACCGACACGGTTTCTTCGTTGAAGCCGTTCACATCCTCGGCGCCCGTTATGGAAAGCTTGCGGCGGTTGTCAAGTATAAGCGAATGTTTTTTGCCCGATGGTGTTTCACTCATAAAAAATGCCTCCGTAAATTGATATCATTTCAATATACGGAGAAAAAACCGAAAATATTACAGCACAGCCTCGTACATCGTCGCCGCCTCTTCCTTGCGGACGACCTCCCTGACGGCGGTGACCCTCACCTTGACCGTACGGGCGCCGAGGGTGATTTGGATGACGTCGCCTTCCTTGACGTCGTAGGAAGCGCGGGCAACCTTGTCGTTTACCAGCACCTTGCCCGCGTCGCAGGCTTCGTTTGCGACGGTGCGGCGCTTGATAAGACGTGACACCTTTAGATATTTATCAAGTCGCATTGTTTGTCCTTTCCAGCAAAAACGCTGAGAGCGAAAGAAAAGAGCCTTACGCGGCTCTTTTCCAAAACGCTTATTACTGATTTACGATATCCTTGAACGCCTTGCCTGCCTTGAAAGCGGGGACCTTGGAAGCGGGGATCTCGATGGAATTGCCGGTTCTGGGATCTACGCCGGTTCTGGCGTTTCTCTGGCGCTGCTCAAAGGTACCGAAGCCGGTGAGCTGGATCTTTTCGCCTGCAGCGACTCCCTCAACGATAGCTTCGAGAGCGGCGTTGAGAGCCTTTTCAGCGTCCTTCTTGGAAAGACCGCTTTTTTCCTTAATAACATCGATCAAATCTGTCTTTTTCATTTTAGAATAACCTCCATTACTTTTCCTTTTGTTTTATCTTAACTTCCTCCCAAAGGGAATCAAGCTGTGATAACTCGGCTGTTTTCATGTCGATGCCGCGCTCTTCGGCGAGCTGCTCGACCATTGAAAAACGTTTGATGTACTTGTCGCAGGCGTCATAAAGCGCCTTTTCGCTGTCGATACCGAGGAAGCGCGAAACATTTACCGCGGAGAAAAGCAGGTCGCCCAGCTCCTCGCTTTGGTTTTCTACGCTGCCGTGACCGATGGCTACCCTTAGCTCGTTGTACTCCTCGTAGAGCTTATCGAGCGCACCGTCTACTGTGTCCCAGTCAAAGCCGACCTTTGCCGATTTGCGCTGTATCTTTTCGCTGCGCATCAGCGAGGGCAGCGCGCGCGACACGCTTTTCATAGCCTCGGTCTGGCTTTTTTGCTGCTTGGTCTGCATTTTTACCGCGTCCCAGTTTTGCAGCGCCTGCTGCTCGCTGTCGGCGCTTTTGTCGCCGAACACGTGCGGGTGGCGAACGATAAGCTTTTTGCAGAGGTCACTGACGATATCATTCATATCGAAGGTGCCTTCCTCGCGCTCCATTTCAGCGTGGAGCGCTACCTGCAGCAGCACGTCGCCCAGCTCTTCGCGGAGCAGAGCCTTGTCGTTGTTGTCGATCGCCTCGATTGCCTCATAGGTTTCCTCGATAAAATTGGAGCGGATGGACTTATGCGTCTGCGCCATGTCCCACGGACAACCGCCCGGGGCTCGAAGGATCCTTACTATTTCAACCAAATCGTTAAAATCGTAGTTTTGCTTCTCTTGAAAATCCATTTTCATCCCCTGCTTATCATCGGACTGATGTGTTTTTTGCGTAGCCTACAGTACTCTATTTTACCCAATAAGATGCAATTTTTCAAGTGTTTTTGCGATTTTTTCGCCTTTTGGAAGAAATTTGATTTCTTCTGCACTAAAGGTGCGAATTATTAGTAAAACTGCTACATAAACTACCACCGCAACAAGGATGGAGACTATTGCGGACAGGCGCATGTTCATTGAAGGCGCCAGCATGCGGTTGACGAAGTACGCCGCCGCGGAGCTGCAAACCGCGCCTACAAGGGGCTTGATGGTGGTGGAGAAGAAGTCCGGAACCACGCCGCTGTACTTTATTAGCAGGAACATTCCGATAACGCAGATAAGCGCGTAGGAGACCAGCGAACCGGCTGTGGCGCCCTGCACGTTGATGGCGGGGATGCTGACGAATATCCATGAGGTGCCGATCTTGACGAGCATGCAGATGGTGTAGAGTATCATGGGTATCTTGACCTTGCCTATACCGTTTATCATGGAGCAGATAGGCGTGATTATCGCGGTGAAGATAGTGGT
The DNA here is from genome assembly GCA_902794395.1 of uncultured Ruminococcus sp. GTDB lineage: Bacteria > Bacillota > Clostridia > Oscillospirales > Acutalibacteraceae > Ruminococcoides. The sequence goes on along the minus strand of CADBHB010000001.1, from coordinate 59,057 downwards.
GATGCCCATTACCGAGAGGATGTTGCCGCCGATCTCGACTATGGCGGGGCTTCTGCCGAACACCAAGCCCATGATGGGATGCGCCAGCACGATGAGTCCGAAGGACATTGGCAGGGTGAACATCATTGTGAGCTTCAGCACGGTGTTGACAGACTGGCGCAGCTCCTGCTTATTGCCCTTTGTCCACGCGCTGGTCACGTTAGGCATAGCCGAAGAACCGAACACCTGCGTTACCGCGGTGACAAGCTGCATCAATGTAAGGGCGTTTGCGTAACAGCCCCAGAGATTTGTGTGTATGGTGATGTCCTTGCCTCTGAAGGTGTCGGGCGAGTAGAAGCGGTGATACTGATGCTCCAGCTCGGGACCGTGGTCGTGCGCGAGGTTCACAAGCACGTTTTGGATGATGATAGAGTCTATCCATGAGCCGAGGCTCATTACCAGCGCTCCGCCGGCGATGGGCAGCGCGGTCTTGATGATGGTCATAAAGGTCTCGCGTTTTTCGCGGGCGTCGATGGAGTTTTCGTAGTACTCCTTGGGGATGCCGTCGCCCTGGAGCCTGAATTTCAGGAAGTAGTAGAGCCACGAGAGCATACTGCTCAGCGAGATGCCTATGATAGCGCCCGAAACCGACAGCGCCAAAATGGTGCGGTGGGCTTCGCCTCGGGGCGCGTTGGTAAAGTCAAACCATAGGAAGGTGTGGGTGGCGGCTTCCGATTTCAAGCCCCAGATAAGGATGCCGTAAGCCAGCACGGAGCCGACCACGAGCTTGACTACCGCCTCGATGATCTCCGACACCGCCGTAGGGAACATGTTCCGCTGTCCCTCGTAGTAGCCGCGGTAGGCTGAGGCAAGGCAGCCGAAAAACACCGTGGGCGCCAAACAGAGCATACCGTAGACCGCGTAGGGGGAATTGATAACATAGCGCGTGTACGGCACGCTGGCTCCGACGATGATAAGAAAACACACCAGACCCATTATCGTAAAGAAGGGCACGGAGATCCTGTGTATCATCCGCACGTCCTTGTAGCGCTTTTGGGTCATGTTTTCCGCCACCAGACGCGATATGGCTATGGGCAGTCCGCCCGTAGCGACGGTGAAAATAACGACAAAAAGCTCGTAGGCGTTGGCGTACAGACCCATGCCGAAGGACGCCATGTCGCCGTCGACACCGCACTCGGTGAAGATGGCGGTGAGGACGATCTTATTGAACAAACCGAACACCTTGACGATCACCATACTGATGGTGAGTATAGCGGCGCCTTTGACAAAGGAGGTGGATACGTCCTGGTCGAAGTTTTTGATTGCGTTGTATTTTTTTATCAAATTCAATCACCTGTATTGTAGTTATGACAAACCTGTAGGGGCGTCAAAAACTGCCGCCCCTACGGAAAAAATGCTTTGTTTTGCGCTTATTCTGCCGCGTCCCCGGCAGCGTCGGCGTCGGCTACGGAAGCCTCGGCGTCCTCTGCGATCTCCTCGACCGCGTCATTGGCGGCGATAACGATATCGTCAGCCTCAGCCTTTGCCTCGGCTACGTCCTCCTTGACCTCTTCCAAGGTCTCCTCTGCCGCTTCTTCCGCCGCTGTTTCAGCTTCCTCGGCAGGCTCTGCGACCTCGTCCTCGAACTTGTAGCCGCAGATGTTGCAGAACTTGCTCTCCTTGCTTACCTTTGTTTCGCACTCGGGACAGATCTTCTGGTTCTTGATGGAGGCGATGTGCGCGTTGACGATAGCGAGGTTCTGCTTGAGTTCGGTGATCTCCTCAACTACCTTCGCGATCTCCTCGGCAAGATCCTCGTCCTGGGTGGTAGCCTTGTAGGTCAGCTTGCCCAGCTCGATGAGCTTTTTGCCGATGGAACGCTTGATGGTCTCGGCGGAGATCCTGTGCTTGGATGCGTCATAGATCTTTGCCGCCTGCTGAGAAACAGCAGAGGCTGCCGCCTTTGCGTTCACTTTTACGTCGCCGATGATTGTGTCAAAGTTTTTCATTGTTATCACCTTTCCTTGCCGGCATATCATGCCCTTGGTTATATTGTGTCATGTAGTATTATACCACTATTGATGCGAATAATCAACCGTATTACTGCCGTAAAACGTGTATATTTCTGCTTTTCTTTTGAGCATTTCTTCAAATCTGTCTATATATTCATACGGGTATTTGAAATTGAATATCCGTTTCAGAAAACCCGTTTCCTGATTTTTCAGCTTGGTCACCCCGCCCGAGCCGCAGCCAAGGATGGTGTGGGTTTCGTCCATAACAAAGACGTTGTACAGACTTTCATACCCGCGCTTTGACCAGCCGACGTTTTCAAGATTGCCAACCATCCGCGTCTGGCGGTAGAGGTAGTAAGGGATGTACCCCTGTCCGGTTAGGACGGTCTGCGCGTAGTTGAGCATTTCGCGGGTCAAAAGCGCCTCTTCCCTGTTGAGGGACTTGCCCTCGGTGGTGAGCCTTGCGGCGCGCTTCATGCAGAGGGTGTGCACCGTTACGCACTCCGCGCCCAGCTCCAGCACGGTATCAAGCGAGTTTTTGAAGCCCGACAGCGTGTCGGTGGGCAGCCCCGCGATGAGGTCGGTGTTGATGTTGCCGAAGCCGCATTTCCGCGCCAGCGCGAAGGCGTCGAGAAACTGCCCCGCGGTGTGGCGTCTGCCGATGGCTTGCAGTACGGAGTCGCTGAGGGTCTGAGGATTGATGCTTATTCGGTCAACGCTATTTTCTTTTAAAGCAAAAAGGCGCTCGGTATCAATGGTGTCGGGTCTGCCTGCCTCAACTGTAAATTCGCGGCAGGAGGACATATCAAAGCAGCGGTTGACCGTGCCAAGCACCTCGTTGAGCTGCTCGGCTGAGAGGGTGGTGGGCGTGCCGCCGCCGAAGTAGACGCTCTCGAGCCGCAGGCCGAGGTCGGAGGCGATCTGCGCAGTGACCTTGAGCTCCTCGCAGAGCAGGCGCACATAGGGCGCCATAAGCTTCTCGGCGCGCTCCACTGAGGACATTACGAAGGAGCAGTAGCTGCACCGCGAGGGGCAAAACGGGACGCCGACGTAAAGGCTGAAAGATTCGGGCGAAGATAGCGATATTATCTTGCGCTCGTTTTTCTCGGTGAGTGCAGCGAGCTCGGTTTTTTCGCCGCTTACGAAGTAATCGTTTTGAAAGCGTCGGCGCGCCTCTTCCCCGCCGCTTTTCTCGCTTATGCTGCGGAACAGCTTTATCGGGCGCACGCCCGTCAGCAAGCCCCACGGCAGCTCTACGCCGCACAGCCGCACCAGTATGCGATAAAGGAGCCGCACGGTTATCAGCTCGTTTTTGGCGTTGTCATCGGCCGGCTCGGCGGTTTGCTCCTCGAAGAAATCGCCTATCTTGACCCTGACCGTGACCAGTTCGCCCAGCTCGGTGTAGATGAACGGTTCGATGATCTCGGAAAACTCCCTGTGCACCGTTATCTTCTCATTCGGGAAAAAGGCGCGGGTGAGGTTTTCCAATTCGAACCAGAAGGTGTTGTTTTTTACGTAAAGATCCATATTACAGCCGTCCCATCAGCGGATTGTGCAGCCGTTCGTAGGATAGCTCCGTCAGAGGTCCGTGCCCCGGAACAATAGTGTAGTCGCCCTCGAGCGCCTTTATCCTGCGCATGGAGTCGATCATCTGCTCGTCGCTGCCGGTGGGCAGGTCGGTCCTGCCGTAGGAATCGCGGAAAATGAGATCGCCGGCGAGCATCACATCATCAAAGATAAAGACGCCGCAGCCCGTGGTGTGGCCCGGGGTGTATAGGTAGGTGATCTCGGTTTCGCCCAGAAAGAAGGTCTCGCCGTCCTCAAGCAGGATGTCGGCTTCAAAGGGCGTGAAAATGATGCCGTGGTTGCGGGTGCCGTTGAGGTAGGTGTCGCGCAAAAACGGCGCGTTGTGCCTGCCTGTGACGATTTTGGCGCCGTATTTGTCGGCTAGCTGCCCGGCGTAGCAGATGTGGTCGTAGTGACCGTGGGTAAGCAGCACGAAGTCGAGCCTGCCGCCGTCGCTTTCAATCTGCGCCTCAAGCGCCTTGGAGCGTGCGCCCGGATCGGAAACAGCGGTTTTGCCGGTTTTTTCGTCCCGCAGATAGCAGCAGTTGGTTTGCAGCATGGTTACGGGGTATATTTGAACTTGTATCATCTTTTCAGATCCTTTGAGTTGATTTCTATTGTGACAGGTCCGTCGTTCACCAGACTGACCTGCATATCCGCGCCGAATATGCCCTGCTCCACCTTTTTTACGCCGTTTTGCCGCAGCCTTTCACAGAAAAACTCGTAGAGCGGCTCGGCGGTCTCGGGACGCGCCGCGCCGATGAAGCTGGGACGTCTGCCGTGGGAGCAGTCGGCACAGAGGGTGAAGTTGGAAATGACCAGCACCGCGCCGCCGATGTCGGCGAGCGAGAGGTTCATTTTGTCGTTCGGGTCGGTAAACACGCGCAGTCCCGCGATTTTATCGGCAAGCACCCGCGCTTCGGTTTGGTCGTCGCCCTGCGCTACGCCGAGCAGGATCAGGAAGCCCTGATATATCGCACCGACGGAGTCGCCGCCTACGGTGACTTCCGCGCGGGTAACGCGCTGGAGTATGGCTTTCATAAATCCTCCGTAGAAGTTAAAAATTGAAAACTGAAGAAATCACCGCTATACGCGCTTGATCTCCTCTATGCCGTTGATGTCGGACAGGCGCGAAATAACGCCGCGCAGGTGATCTCTGCCCGCTACGTCGATGGTTACGGTTATCTGCGCCCTGCCGTTTTTAAGCTCGCGGGAGTTGAAGGTGTGTATGAATATATGCATATTCGAGAGCTGGATGGTGAGATCAGCCAGCAGCCCGGTGCGGTCGACGGCGATTATCTGCAAGGTACTGCGGAACGCCTCGCCCGCTTCATTCTCCCAGTGCGCGGAGACCCAGCGCTCAGGCTCCTCGCTGTCGTTGAGGTCCTTGGGCACATTGGTACAGTCGCGCTTGTGTATGGAAACGCCGTAGCCGCGGGTGATGTAACCGATGATCTCGTCACCCGGCAGCGGGTTGCAGCAGTTGGAAAACTTGACCAGCACGTCGTCGTTGCCCTCGATTATGACGCCCGACAGCGCGCGCTTGCGTTTTACGGGCGCGGGCGGCACCTTGATGCTCTCGACGTCGGCGGCGTATTTCTTCTGGTACTCCTCCTTGATGCGAGGCATGATCTTCCAAAGCTGGATTCCGCCGTAGCCCACCGCCGCGTAGAAGTCGTCGAGGGTGTTGTACTGCTTTTTCATGCTGATGTTACCGAAAAATTCCGCCATCTCCTCGTCGTTGAGGTTCATGCCCTGACGCTTGAACTCACGGTCTACTATCTGCTTGCCCTCGATTATGTTTTCGTCGCGCTTTTCGTGCTTGAACCAAACGCGTATCTTGGATTTTGCCGAGGCGGTCTTGCAGATGTCGAGCCACGCGCGGTTGGGGTGCTCTTCCTTTTGGGTGATGATCTCGCAGATCTCGCCAGTTTTGAGCACGTGGTCAATGGGCACTATCTTGCCGTTTATCTTCGCGCCCACCATGCGGTGTCCGACCTGCGTATGGATCAGATACGCCAGGTCGATAGGTGTGGAGCCGCGCGGCAGGCTGATTACGTCGCCCTTGGGGGTGAACACGTAGACCTCGTTTTCGCCGAGGTCGTTGCGGATGTTCCGCGCGATGTCGGTGGCGTCCTCGGTTTCGAGCTGGTCGAGGATCATGCGCTTGACCTTCTCGATGTTTTGGCTGACGCGGTCGCCGCCCTTGGCGTCGGCGCCCATGCCCAGCTTGTATTTCCAGTGCGCCGCGATTCCGTATTCGGCGGTGTAGTGCATCTCCCAGGTGCGTATCTGCACCTCAAAGGGGATCGCCTTGTTGTCGAGCACGGTGGTGTGCAGGCTCTGGTACATATTCTGCTTGGGCATGGAGATATAGTCCTTAAAGCGGTTTGGTATCGGCTTAAAAATGTCGTGCACCACGCCCAGCACGTTGTAGCAGTCGGAAACGTTGTCAACTATGACGCGCACCGCGAAAACGTCGAAAATATCGTTGATGCTCTGGTTGCGCATTATGGTCTTGCGATAGATGCTGTTGACGCTTTTGACCCTGCCGCTGATGTAAACGTTCGGTATGGTGCCGCGGGTCTTTTCGAGGATCTGGGTCTTGATGGACTCGATAAAGCGCTGGCGCTCCTCCTCGTTGAGCAGCAGGGCGTCCTCGATCTCCTTGTAGCCTACGGGATCGAGGTATTGCAGCGAACGGTCCTCAAGCTCCTCCTTTACGGTTTTGATACCGAGGCGGTGAGCGATGGGCGCGTAGACCTGCATATTCTCCACGGACTTGTCGCGGCGCTTTTGCTCGGGCATACAGTCCATGGTGCGCATATTGTGCAGGCGGTCTGCCAGCTTGATGATGATTACGCGGATGTCGTCCGCCATGGCGATGAGCATTTTGCGGATGTTTTCAGCCTGCTGCTCCTCGCGAGTGGAATATGGGATTTTGGAGATCTTGGTGACGCCGTCGATCAGCTTGGCGACGTCGTTGCCGAAGCGCCTGCGTATCTCGTCGAGCATGACGGGGGTGTCCTCCACCACGTCGTGCAGCAGCGCTCCGCAGATGCTGTCGGTGTCCATGCCCAGCTCGGCTACGATGCAGGCGACCGAGGTGGGATGCAGGATGTACGGTATGCCGGACACGCGGCGCTGGTCGCCGTGTGACGCCTCTGCAAAGCGGTACGCAGACTCGATTTTTTCCATATCATATGAGCCGCCCGACTTTGAAATTATGCCCAGCAGCTCGTTAAAATCCTGATAGTGTGCAACATGGGAAAATTTGCTCATGACAGTACCTCTCTGAGTTTCTTGATGATGCGCGCGCTTTCGAGATCGACCTTGCCGTTGACGCGGCGCAGAGTGATGCGGGTGGATCTGAGTCCCTCGTGTATCTCCACAAGCCCCAGCTCGTTCATCGCCTCAAGCGCGACGCGTATCTTGCCGTAGGACAGCCGTCCGCCGAGCTTGTGCACCAGCGTTTCAACAGGGGCGAAGCAGCCGCCGCTGTCGCGCAGGTAGCGGTAGAGCAGGGCGAAAGCGCCGCGGTCGGGATATAGCTGAGCAAGCTGCTCGCGCGGCAGCTCTCTGCCGCGGCAAAAGCTCTCGTACGCCCGTCGGCTTGAGAGCATAGCCTGCATATCCTCACCCGCTGACTTGAGATCCTTGGCGATAACGGAAACGTTTGTCACGCCGTTGTAGGTGTTTAGGTCGAGGGTCACGGCAACGTCGAGCACATCCCCTTTAACATAGGGGAATTCTTCGGCAGAGGTGGAAAAAAGCATAGCCGAAATGGTGGTGCCTCGGTTGTTGAGCACCAGACGGAGGTGCTTATTGTTCGATAAAGGAATAATATTTGTAAGGGTCATTTGATACAACCCGAACACGGGCGTGGGATTGCCCGCGCCGTAGGGCTGCAAATAGGAAAGCTCCCGCACCAGGTCCACTGAAATCGAGGAGGGCTTGATCTTGCAGTCTATCCTGAGCCGATCGAAGGGCATATCGCCCATGCGGTCGGCGTAATCGTTGATTCTTTCACGGAACGCCCCTATGTCGTCGGAGCGCAGCGACAGACCGACCGCCATAGGGTGGCCGCCGTAGTGGGTGAGCAGGTCGCCGCAGGCGTCCACGGCGTCGCAGAGCGCAAAGCCCTCGATGCTTCTGCCGGAACCCTTGGCGAACTCGCCGTCGCGCGAGATAACTATGGCGGGCTTGCCGTAGATTTCGCGTATGCGTGAGGCGACTATCCCCACAACGCCCTGGTGCCAGCCCTCGCCGTCGATGACGATGATCTTATCCATAACGAGCGTCGGGTCGCGCTGTATGCGTTCGTCTATTTTATTGATGATGTCGCGTTCTATCTGCTGGCGCTCGGCGTTGTCGTAGCCCATGCCGGCGGCGATCTCACTCGCCTCGGCTTCGTCGTCGGTCAGCAGCAGCTCCACGGATTTGCCCGAAAGCCCCAGTCTGCCGACGGCGTTTATGCGCGGCACCAGCGTAAAGGAAACGTTGCCCGCGGTGATGGTTTTGCCCAGAAGTCCGGCGTTGATTATGAGCGCCCGCAGTCCGGTGCGATCCGTGTTCATCAGACTTTGAAGGCCGCGCTTGACAAAGACGCGGTTTTCGCCGCGCAGCTCGACTATGTCGCCTATGGTGCCCAGACTGAGCAGATCGGAATAGTTGTCGAGCAGGCTGTCGGCGTCGCAGTATTCGCCCTCAAGCGCCATTATCAGCTTGAAGGCTACGCCGACTCCCGAGAGCTGCTTGAAGCGCGACGGACAGTCGGCGCGGTGCAGATCGACTACCGCGCAGGCGTCGGGCAGCTCGCCCAGCGGCATGTGGTGGTCGGTGACGACGGTGTCGATGCCCAGACTTTTGGCGTAGGCTATCTCCTCGATGGCGGCGACGCCGTTGTCTACGGTTATTATAAGGTTTACGCCCTTTTCGCGCAGCTTATCTACGGCGTGGAGGTTCATGCCGTAGCCCTCGGCCTCACGCGAAGGGATGTAATACATCACACGAGCGCCTACGGCATCCAGATAGGAGTAGAGCAGCGCGGTGGAGGTGACGCCGTCGGCGTCGTAGTCGCCGTAAACACAGATGAACTCGCCGCGCTCGAGCGCCGCCCTGACGCGCAAGCAGGCTTTGTCCATATCCTTGATTTCAAAGGGAGAGGCGATCTCGCTTTCGTTTTGCAGAAAATCCGTGATCTCCTCGCGGGTGGTGATGCCCCGTATCTGGAGCAACATAGCGATTATGCCCGGCAGTCCGTATTGATTTTGTATGATGGTGGCTTCGTTTTTGTCAAACGGAGATACTGTCCATAGCTTCAAACTATATCGCTCCTTTCGTTGTATAAGTTGATTTTGCGCTGTGCATAGGTCGGCAAGGGTGTCAGCTCTCTGCCTCGCGGAGCATATCCTCCGCGTGTGAGAGCGCCGCGCGGGTGATGTTCACGCCGCCGATGATGCGCGCCAGCTCGTTGATGCGGGCGTCGCGGTCAAGCGGGGTGACGACGGTGAAGGTCCTACCCTGCTCCACGCGCTTGTCGATAAGATAGTGGTGATTTGCCAAAGCGGCGATTTGAGCCTGATGCGTGACGCACAGCACCTGACTGTCGCGGGACACCTCGCGGAGCTTCAAGCCTACCTTTTCGGCGGCTGAGCCCGAGATGCCCGTGTCGACCTCGTCGAAAATAAGGGTGCCAACGTCGTCGGTGGCGGCAAGCACGGTCTTGATGGCGAGCATCATGCGCGACAGCTCGCCGCCCGAGGCAATCTTAGCAACGGGTCTGGGGGTCTCGCCCGGATTGGCGGATATGAGCAGCTCCGCCTTGTCGACGCCGTCGGGAGTCAGCTCCGTGGTTTGGAACTGAGGGATGAGCTCCACGTTGGGCATATTGAGAAAACGCATTTCCTCCCTGACCTTGGCGGCAAATACCCCCGCCGCCTCCTTGCGCCTGCGGCTGAGCTCGTCTGCGAGCGAGAGCGCCTTTTCCTTGGCGGCGGAGCAGGCGTCGATAAGCTCGTCGCGGCTGCGGTCGTAGTTGAGCAGCTCCTCCAGCCGAGCCTGCATTTGCTCGGCGAGAGCCGGCAGCTCATCCGCGGGACGGTCGTATTTGCGGGTAAGACGGTTGAGCAGGTCGAGCCGCTCCTCTATCTCCTCCAACCGCAGGGGATCGCTTTCGAGGTCGTCGATGGCGTCGCCGATGCCTTCAAGGCAGTCGCGGAGGTTGTAATAAATATCGGTCAAATCGTTGCCCAGCGCCTCGTATTCGGGGTTGTAGGACGCGGCGTTCCTAATGGCGGTCGCGGCGATGTCCACAGCCTCGGCGCCTCCTACCGTGTCCTCGCCCTCGAGCATACGCTTGGCTTTATTTAATAACGAGGCGATCTTTTCATAATTGAGCAGCGCCGCGCGTTCGGCTTCAAGCGCTTCCTCCTCGCCGGGTCGCACGTCGGCGTCAAAAAGCTCCTTTGACTGGAATTGCAGCAGGTCTATCTCGCGCAGACGCTCGCTTTCGTCGGAATTTGCCTCTCTTAATTTCTTTTGAAGAACTTTAAACTCGCTGTACGCCTGTCGGTAGGCGTCAAGCTGAAGCCCGGTGCCGCCGTAGCTGTCGATGTAGCCCAGATGGGTGTCGGCGGAAAAGAGCTCGTAGCTCTCATGTTGTCCGTGGATGTTGATAAGGCTGCTGCCCAGCGCGCGCAGCATTGATACCGTGGCGGGTCTGCCGTTGATTTTGCAGGCGCTTTTGCCGCTTTGACTAAGGCTGCGCTGGATGATGAGAACGTCGTCCTCGAGGTCGAAGCCCAGCTCCGACAGCTTTGCGGCGACGGCGGGACCTACATCCTCGAACTGAGCGCTGACAAAGGCGCTGCTCTCGCCGGTGCGGATGATGTCCTTTGAGGTGCGCTGCCCCAAAACGGCGTTTATAGCGTCGATGATGATACTTTTTCCCGCGCCTGTTTCGCCCGTGAGCACGTTGAGCCCCCGCGAGAAGTCGATCGAGGTTTTTTCGATAACGGCTATGTTTTCTATGTATAAGGTCTTTAACATTTCGTATACCCGGTGATGACTACTTTATGATATATTGTTTGAGAGATTCGTTAAGCTCCGCCGCGCTTTCGGCGCTGCGGCAGGCGACAAAGATAGTGTCGTCGCCCGCAATGGTGCCCACGACGGCGGCGTTTTCGGTGGAGTCCATAGAGGCGCAGACGGCATTGGCCATGCCGCTGAAGGTCTTGATGACCACGATGTTCTGCGCGCAGTCGACCGACACGACAGAGCCGGAAAAAAGCTGCTCGAAGCCGTTGCGCGGATCGGCGGTGCGGCTCATGTCGGAAATATAGCGGTATTTTCCGTCGCTGCCAAGGGTCTTTACAAGGCGAAGGTCCTTGATGTCGCGGGAAATGGTAGCCTGCGTCGCCTTGTAGCCCGCCTCCTTGAGGCGAAGGATGATCTCATCCTGGGTCTCTACGGGGTATTCGGAAATTATCTCGAGGATTTTTGCGTGTCTTCCGCTTTTCATTTACAGTTCCCTCTCTTTGAGCTTTTCGTTGAGCCTGCGGTAAAAATTCCGCTTTTTTACCGACAGCAGCGTCAGCGACAGGGCTGACTTGCGGACATTGATGACGTCGGTCTCGTTGATGTTGATATTGGTTTCGCCGTCGATGGACAGCACACAGCTGCAGCCGGCAGGTATCTTTACCGTGACGGAGAGCGAGGCGTCGGCGCCGAAGAGCACCGAGCGCGAAAACAGCGAGTGCGGACATACGGGCGTCATCAAAATGCAGTCGAGCTGCGGCGCTACGATGGGTCCGCCTGCGGACAGCGAGTAGGCTGTGGAGCCTGTGGGCGTGGAGAAGAGAAGCCCGTCGGCGCGGTATTTGGAAATGGCCTCACCGTCGAGCCCGAGCGTGAAGTCAACGATCTTTGAGAGCTGTCCGTGGGTGACCACCGCGTCGTTCACCGCCAGAAAGCGGGAGGAGCCGCCCTCGTAGGTGACCTCGACGTCGAGGAGAGTGCGTCGCTCCGAGTAGTAGTTTCCGCTGACCAGCTTTTTCAAATCGCCGATCTCTTCCATCTCCACGTCGGCGGCAAAGCCCAGTCTGCCGACGTTAACGCCGATTAGCGGCGTGTCGGTGACGGCGGCGTATTTGGCGGAGTGGATGATGGTGCCGTCGCCGCCCACGGTGACGGCGGCGTCCGCGGTTTCAAAAAGCTGTTCTATGGTTTCGGCAAAAGCCGCGCCGCTGTCGGCGAACAGTTCACGGCAATCGGGCGGCAGAATGATCTCGGCGCCCGCCGAACGCAGAATGTCGATGATCTGACCGGCACAGGCGATCGCCTTTTCTTTTGTGAGGTTTACAATAATAGCTATCTTCATAAAAAGTTTAAATATGTGATCGAGAGCCGAGGGCTTATGCCGTCCCTCAACAATGTATTGCCTTAATCGAGCGCCTCGTGGGAGCGTTTTACCAGATCCTCGGGGCTAATGTCGGTCAGAGCCTTTGGGTCGTCCGATCTTTGCAGATGTATTAGATATTCGATGTTGCCCTCGGGTCCCTTTACGGGAGAATAATCCAGACCGAGCACATCAAATCCGTTTTGAAGGCAAAAATCGAAGATACCGCGCACCACCTCGACGTGAACCGCGGGGTCGCGGACGACGCCCTTCTTGCCCACCTTTTCCCTGCCCGCTTCAAACTGGGGCTTTATAAGGCAGACAGCCTGAGCGCGCTCGGTCATCAGCTCTCGCGCCACAGGCAGGATAAGACGCAGCGAAATGAAGGAAACGTCGACGGAGAAGAAGTCGATCGGGTCGGGCACCTGCTCGCGCGTCACCTTGCGCATATTGGTGCGCTCGAGGTTGACCACGCGGTCGTCGGTGCGAAGCTTCCAGGCGAGCTGACCGTAGCCGACGTCGATGGAGTACACCTTGGCGGCGCCGTTTTGCAGCATGCAGTCGGTGAAGCCTCCGGTGGAGGCGCCGATGTCCATGGCGGTCTTGCCGCCTAGCTCCAGAGCAAAGCTGTCAATGGCTTTTTCAAGCTTAAGCCCGCCTCGGCTGACGTATTTCAGCGTGCTGCCGCGCACCTCTATTTGGGAGGTCTCCTCATAGGAGGCGCCGCACTTGTCGGCTTTTTGGTTGTCGACATACACCTGACCCGCCATGATGATAGCCTTGGCTTTTTCACGGCTTTCCGCCAGACCCTTTTCGTGTACTAATATATCAAGTCTTTTTTTCATTGTAGATGTCCCTTTTGATTACCTCGACCATGCCCTTGTTGTCGAGCTTGAGCTGCTCAAGCGCCTCGTTTACGCTCATCTGCTTGACGAACACGTCGCCGATAGCCTTGATGTGATAGTTGCCCTTGAAGCCGCGCAGGGCGATGAGGTCGGCGAAGTTGCGGGCGATGCCGCCGTTTTTCACGCCCTCCTCAAAGAACCATACGCTTTGGAAGCGCGAGGCGAAGAACACAGCCTCGTGGCTTATGGGCTTTATGCGGCAGAGCTTGAGGATGCAGATGTCTATCTTTTTCTTTTTGAGCTGCTCCTTTGCCTTGCAGGCGTAGGAGAAGAGTCTGCCGTAGGTGATTATCAGATATTTCGCGTTGGGGTTGCCATAGATGTTGTAGTAGATGCTCTCCTCGCCGAAATCCGAGGGGCGGTAGAGCTCGCCGCCGCGCGGATAGCGCACTGCCGCCAGACCCTCCTGCTGATAGAGCGCGTCCGCCAGTGAGCGGCGCATGCCTTCAAAGTACGAGGGTGAATAGATGACGGCGTTGGGGATGGTGTTGAGCATTGATACGTCGAACACGCCCTGGTGGGTCTCGCCGTCGCTGCCGACGATGCCGGCGCGGTCGATCGCGAGCACAAGGTGATTTTTGCCCAGAGCCGCGTCGTGGATGAGCTGGTCGTAGGAGCGCTGGAGGAAGGTGGAATACACCGCGAAAACAGGGCGGTAGCCCTTGGAGGCAAGACCGCAGCCGAAGGTGACGGCGTGTTCCTCGGCTATACCTACGTCAAAGAAACGGTTTTTATGTACGCGCGAGAACTCGGTAAGACCGGTGCCGCTCGCCATGGCGGCGGTGACAGCGCAGATCTTGTCGTCCATCTCAGCGAAGCGGCAGAGGGTTTTGCCGAATTCCGCCGAAAAGCCCTTGTGGCTGGAGAGCGGCTCGCCGGAGTCGATGTCGAACTGACCTATGCCGTGGAACTCGCCGGGCTTGTCCTCGGCGGGCTGGTAGCCTTTGCCCTTTTTTGTGACAACGTGCAGCAAAACCGGAGAATTGTCCTTTTTTGCCGCCTTGAAGGCGTTTTCGAGCTCCTCGAGATTGTGGCCGTCGATCGGACCCAGATAGGTGAAGCCGAAGCAGTCGAAAAGGGTGTTTTTATATACGAGATTCTTGATTTTGGATTTACTGCGGCGCAGCACGCCCTTCATCAGCCTGCCGAACAGCGGAACATGCGACAGCGCGCGCTCGGTAAAACGCTTGACGCGGATGTAGCGCGGCTGGATGCGCACCGTGGTCAGGTAGCGCGGGATGGCGCCGACGTTTTTGGAAATAGACATTTTGTTGTCGTTTAGGACAACGATAAAATTTTTGTTGAAGCGCCCCGCGTTGTTGAGCGCCTCGAACGCCAGTCCGCCCGTGAGCGAGCCGTCGCCTATGACAGCTATGGTGTGGCTGTTGTCGCCGTTCATCGCCTTGGCGTTGGCTATGCCGAAGGCAGCTGAGATAGAGGTGCTGCTGTGACCTGTGTTGAAGTCGTCGTAGCGGCTCTCCTCCTTTTTGGGGAAGCCCGAGATTCCGCCCTTTTGCCGCAGGGTGTCAAAGCGGTCAAAGCGTCCCGTCAGCAGCTTGTGGGTATAGCTTTGGTGTCCTACGTCCCACACAAGGCTGTCGTTCGGAAAGTCGAACACGCGGTGCATGGCGACAGTGAGCTCCACTACACCGAGATTCGGCGAAAGGTGACCGCCGTTAAGGGACACGACCTCCACCAGCTTCTCCCTTATCTCCGTACACAGAGAGGGAAGCTGTTCCTCGGAGATTCGTTTTACGTCCTCGGAGGATTTGATTGTTGAGAGCAGTTGATACTCACCCATAGTGTTTTCCTTATCAATAATGGTCCGCGGGGCTTTCGCGGCGTTTACCGCTGCCCGTAACGGATACTTATCAGTTTTTGCGTTTTGCGAGATTCATGGCAAAGATAGACAGCGGCGTGGTGTTGCCATTGAAGGCGCGCAGCGCCGCCACCGCCTGAGCGGTGTATTCCTCTACCAGCTTTCGGCAGGCGTCAAGCCCCAGCAGAGAGACAAAGGTGTTCTTTTGGTTCTCGGCGTCGCTGCCCACGGGCTTGCCCAGCTCCTCGTCGGTGGAGGTGCAGTCGAGGATGTCGTCCTGTATCTGGAAGGCGAGTCCGATGCTTTTGCCGTAGACGGACGCAGCCCTGAGCTTTCCCTCATCCGCGCCCGCGGCTATGCAGCCCAGCTCACACGCCGCCTGAATAAGGCAGGCGGTCTTTTTGGTGACGAGATCCTTGACGGTATCTATAGAAACAACGGTGTTTTCGCTTTGCAGGTCTATCATCTGACCTCCGACCATTCCCGAACAGCCCGCGTATCTCGCCAGCGTCAGCGCAGCCTTGCGGCTTGCCGCGTCGCCTACCAGCTCGGCGGTCTCGTCGCGCGTGAGGATGTCAAAGGCGAGGGTCTGCAAGGCGTCGCCCGCCAGCAGCGCGGTGTCCTCGCCGAACGCCTTGTGGTTTGAAGGCTTGCCGCGGCGCAGGTCGTCGTTGTCCATGCAGGGCAGGTCGTCGTGGATAAGCGAGTAGGTGTGGATCATTTCCACCGCGCAGGCAAAGGGCATAGCCTTTTCCACCTTGCCGCCGCAAAGCTTGCAAAACTCCAGCACCAGCAGCGGACGCACGCGTTTTCCGCCCGCCTCCAAGCTGTATTCCATGGCGTCAAGCAGCTTTTTCTCGCGGCAGTTTTTGTCCGGCAGATAGCTTTTTAACGCCGCCTCAACATGTTCCAAATAGTGTTTCATATCGATTCTCCCTCTGTTGTCAGCTGTGCCAGCTTTTGATTGGCGTTTTCTATCTTGCCCTTGCAGTTCTCCAGCTGTTCAACGCAAAACGCCATAAGCTCACATGCCTCGGTGTAGAGTTCAACGCTTTCCCCGAAGGGGAGCGCCTCGTTTTCAAGCCGGGCAACGGTTTGGTCGAGCAGGTCGTTAGCCTGCTCAAGCGTCATATTCTTATCCATGTGATTCCTCCATAGGGGACGCGTATTCCATCAAGCGCTGTATGCGGTGATTTGCGCCGCTGCGGCTGATGGGCGGCGACAGCGCCGCGCCCAGGGCGCGCAGGGACATTTCGGGGTTTTCCAGACGGAGATACGCTATTTCCCGTAAATCGTCGGGCAAAGATTCCAGCCCGACGGTGCGTTGAATGTAATTTATCGCCTCTACCTGCCGCACGGACGCGGAGACGACCTTGGTAATATTTGCCATTTCGCTGTTTACGCGGCGGTTGATGTTGTTGCGCACCTGCTTTACCGCTTTGGTGCCCATGATCTCCATCGCCTGTATCGGTGCTCCGGTGTACGTGAGCAGGTCGCAGATCTGCTCGCTGCCCTTGAAGTAGACGATGTAGCTGCCGCTGCGGGTGACGGTTTTGGGAGAGAACTCGCACTCGGTCACCTCGCTGAGTATTTTGCACAAATCAACACTGAGATTTTTGTGCGGAACGCAAAATTCCGCGTGGTAGCCTTTCATGGGGTCGGACACAGAGCCGCAGGCGAGAAAGACGCCCCGCACGAACGCCGCCGAATGTTCCTCGCCCGACACGTTGGCGCGGTTAACTCGCAGGGTAACCTGTGAACGCGAGTGACCGAAGTCGTTGAATATCCGCCTGCAGTCGTTTGCATCGACCACGATGATTTTATAAAGATGCCCCTCTCCCGAGCGGGTGCGCAGAGCGGTCTGCCGCTCGATGATGGGCATATATAGATTTTCAAGCAGAAAGCAGGCGCGCTTGGCGGAGTAGACGTTTTCGGTGGTGAAAACGATGCTGTCCTCCCGAAAGGTCTTGCCGTAGAGCAGGATGCCGTAGAGCTCGGCTTTGAGCGCCTCGCGGTCAAAGCACTGTACGCCGCACAGCTCCTTTTTTATATCAGATGAAAAAGACACGATAACAGCCTCTTTTGTATAATCAAAAATCAAAGATCGGGATGAAAAGACCGGATAGCCGGACGCGGCAACATCCCTTCCCGCTCACTTTCTGGCGTCGCGGTGCTGGATGACACAGCGGTAGCCCATTTCGGCGAAATGCGCGTCCAGCTCGCGCGCCACGGTGACGCTGCGGTGCTGACCGCCCGTGCAGCCGATGCCTACAACAAGCTCGCTTTTGCCCTCCTTGAGATAGAGAGGCACGGCGAAGTCGAGCAGTCCCAGCGTGCGTTTTATAAATTCCTGTGTGTCGCTGCTGCTGAGCACGTAGTCCCTTACCTCCTTGTCGAGCCCCGTGAGCTGCTTTAGCGAGGGGATGTAGAAGGGGTTAGGCAGACAGCGCACATCGAGTATCATGTCCGCTTCTAGCGGGATGCCGTATTTGAAGCCGAAGGACATGAAGGTGAGCGTGAGCGACTGTGAGGTGTCGCCCATAAACAGGCTTTTTACGCGCTCGCGCAGCTGCTTGTTGGACATAAAGGTGGTGTCGATGGTGTAATCGGCGAGCTTTTTGGCGGAGTGCATGAGCTCCTTTTCATAGGCTACCGCATCCACCACGGAGCCGTCCTTGAGGCGGGCTGCAAGCGGATGCTTGCGGCGCGTTTCCTTGTAGCGGGTGATGATGAGGTCGGTTTTCGCGTCGAGAAACAGGATCTTGACGTCGCTGTGCGCCTTTTTGAAATCCCATATCTCATTGTTCATCATAGTGTAGTTTTCGTTGCCGCGCACATCGACCACCACCGCTACACGGCTCATGCTGAAATCCTCGGACTTGGAGCAGAGGGTGTAGAGCGTGGGCAGCAGCGCCGCCGGTATATTGTCAACGCAATAGTAGCCGATGTCCTCCAAAACATGGAGAGCGGTGGTTTTGCCCGCACCGGACATTCCCGTAATGATGACAAATTCCATATATTATTTTTCTCCTAGAGAATTATAAGTTCACATTCCAGATTGTAGCCTGTTTCGTCGTAAACCTTGGTCTGCACCTCGCGTATCAGGCTTTTTACGTCGTTGGCGGTAGCGTGGTCGCGGTTGATAATGAAGCCCGCGTGCTTTTCGCTGACCTGAGCGCCGCCGTGCGAATGACCCTTCAGCCCGCACTGCTCGATAAGCGCGCCCGCGTAGGCTCCCTCGGGGCGCTTGAAAACGCTGCCGGCGCTGGGGTATTCCAGGGGCTGCTTGCTGCTGCGTCTGCCGAGGAAATCGTCCATTTTAGCGCGTATCTCCTCGGGATCGCCCTTTTTGAGCTTTAAGGTGACGCCCGTGATGATAGCCTTGTTTTTGCGGTAAACGCTGGTGCGGTAGCCGAATTGCAGGTCGTCCTTTTCCGTCCTGCCCGTTTCGCCTTCGGGAGTGACGTGGTTTACGCTGTATACCACGTCCTTCATCTCGCCGCCGTAGGCGCCCGCGTTCATAAACACCGCGCCGCCGACGGTGCCGGGGATGCCCCAGGCAAACTCAAGCCCGCTCAGCCCGCAGCTCAACGCGTATTTGCACAGCGCGGCAAGCGTAGCGCCCGCGCCGCAGTAGATGGTGTCCTCGTCTACGAGCGCCATCTTTCGGAAGTCGCCGTCCAGCCGCAGCACAACGCCGTGGTAGCCGTCGTCGGAGGCGAGCAGGTTGCTGCCGTTGCCGATTATCATGTAGTCAACGTCGGACTCGACGCACTCCTTGAGTATCGCGCTGAGCTTGCTGGCGGAGGTCACCTTTACATATGTATCGGCGGCCCCGCCGATCTTGAAGGTGGTGTGTTTGCTCATGGGCTCGTATTTTCTCGCCTCACAGCCTAAGATCTCGGCGAGATTGTAAATGATGTCGGTTCTGTCCATGTTTTCTCCTTTATATGCCGGTCGTCGGTATTCGGTGAACCCCGACTCTCGACTCAAACTATTGATTCAAATATTATTCCCACTTGTCTATGACCACCTTGGGGGATTCCGGCATAGCCGCTACGTCCATGCCCAGACTTTTGAGCAGATCCTTGGCGGCGTTGTAGCCCATCTTCTTTTGGCGGTTGTTCATCGCCGCGACCTCGATGATAACGGCGAGGTTTCGTCCGGGCTTTACGGGGATGGTGATGGTGGGCACCTCGACGCCGAGTATCTCCATGACCTCGTTGTCGAGTCCCATGCGGTCGTAGACCTTAGTGTTGTCCCACAGCTCCAGGTTGACCACCATGTCGATCTTTTCGCTGGTTTTTACGGCGCCCATGCCGAACAGCTGGCGGGCGTTTATTATGCCGATGCCGCGCAGCTCGATGAAGTGGCGGATGTTTGCGGGCGATTGACCCACTATGGTGTTGATGGATGTGCGCAGTATCTCCACCGCGTCATCCGCGACCAGACGGTGACCGCGCTTGATAAGCTCGATGGCGGTCTCGCTTTTACCGACGCCGCTGTCGCCTATGAGCAGACAGCCCTCGCCGTATACCTCGACCAGCACTCCGTGGCGCGTGATGCGCGGCGCAAGCTCGCGGTTGAGGAACTGTACCAGGCGGGCGGTGAGGTCGGACGTGTTTTCATCGGTGCGGAAGATAGATACCTTGTGGAGCTTGGCGCTCTCGAGGATGACGTTGGTCGGCTCTATCTGGCGGCAGATGATTACCGCGGGCGGACCGAAGCTGAAAATGGAGTCGATGACCATGCGCTGAGCCTCGCTTCCGAAGCGGCCGAGGTAGGAAAACTCGGTGTTGCCGAGGATCTGTATACGCCTGTTGTCGAAGAACTCGAAGTAGCCCGTCAGCTCCAAGCCCGGTCGGTTGATCTCGACCGAGGATATCTTGGTGTCCTCGTAGTTTTCGGCAACGTATACCTTATCTAGTCCGAGCCGTTCGACGATTTCGGAGAGGGGTACTGAAAATTCTGACATAATTCCACCGCCTTTTAAAAATTGGGTATAGATAAGACATTATAATTGAATCTATTATACTACAAAAGGCAATTTTAATAAAGGCTTTTTGTGAATTTTTTTCATTAATTTTCAATCTTTCGCTCTGAAACGCGCAGATCCCCCTCTGCGGTGATATACGGCAGATAAAAACCGTCCTCGTTTTTGCGGGCGTAGCTGTTGAAAACCGAAAGATAATCGATGTTGACCTGCGGGTGCTGCTGCTTGCAGAGGATGAGCTGGCGCTCTATCATCGTCTGCGCGCGGGTGTTTTGCCTGACCCGACGCAGCGCGTTGTCGTCACACAGCGCCACATACGCCACGGGCGAAAAGGACGCCTGTGTGGATATATATTCAATATCGGTCTGCAATATTTCCGAAACCACATCCTTGTGGATAAGCAGCAGCTTCAGCTTAGCAAGAGTTAAATTCGGGATATACGAGCGGCGCGCCAGCTTTTGCGCCTCTTGAAAGGAGTCCGCGGGTATGCTGACGGCGTTGGGAGTTTCCTCTTCGGTAAGCAGGTAGAAGGTGTAGCAGAGCTGCCCGTTCTGCCGCTCCACACTGACGTTCTCGATAACGGCGGCGGTCTCGACGCGGTGAGAATTTTTACAGCCCGAGAACACCAGCGGCATGATTAACAAAATCAACAGCAGTTTTTTAGACATTATGCCCCCTCCTTGTGAAAATAAGCATTACAGACGGTATGATCGCAGCCGTTAGGACGCTTAAGCCGACCAACAGCAGAGGCGAGGTAAAAAACTCGCGCACCTCGGGTCGGTACACCGCAAGCATATGCGCGCCGAAAATCGCCGCGGTGAAGGCGGCGGTAAAGCCGCGGCTGCCGTTGCGGTCTACGCTGCGGCACATGGCGCACAGCAGCAGCGAAACTATCATAAACACCGACATGGTGCTCAGCGCCATATAAAATCTCTCGATACCCGCGTAAGCACCGAAATGTGCCACGCGCGACAGCACAAAGGTCTGGTACTCCTGGCGCAGGGCGTACTCGCCCACCGCGAAGGCTATGAAAAACAGCACCAGCGCGTACTTTACTCCGGTGAGAGCCAGCGCGATCACGGGCTGTCGCAGGCGGAAATTGCGCGTGTATCCCGAAAGGCAGGCAAAGAGCACCGCCGTGAAGGAGGGCGTGAGAAAATACAGGAAGCTTTGGCTAAAGCCGGAAAAGCCGCCGCGAATACCCAAGTCGGAGGAGTAAAAACGCAGCGAGGAAAGGCTGCCGCCGAACATAAGCAGGTTGGTGAGCATAGCCAGCGCGAACAGAAAAACGCTGAACCGCGTGATGACGTTTGCGCCCCTGAGCGCAGCGTACACGCAACATATAAGCAGGATAAGCGCTATGACGCAGGGCGAGGTGTCGGGGTAGTATTTTTTGCAGAACATGTCGGTGTACGGAAACAGAAAATATTCCGCCGTGTAGAAAAAGCAGGCTGTGTAGACCGCCGCTGCCGCATACCGCGCCGCGCGCGGCAGGCTTTGCGAAAAAACGTCGCCGCCGCGCTTTCTGAGCCATATAGACGGCAGAAATATCAAGAAACAGCCGAGCAGCCCCGCCGCCATAGCCGCAAGCCGACACAGAAAGGACGAGCGCTGCGGCAGGCTGCCGTTTTGAAGCAGGATGACCGAACAGGCGCAGAGCGTGAGCGTCATCAAAAATCTTTTGGATGAGAATTTTACCTCCGTGCGCATTACCTTTCCTCCGTTTCCGCAAAATGCTGTACCTTGATGGTGTGCCGCGACAGCCGCTTCCAGCCGGCGCGCACAAAGACGTCACGCATAGTGCGCAGCGAAAACGGTGACAGCGACGACAGGTACGGCACGCCGAGCGAGGTTTTGGCGCAGAGGCTTATCATCACCATCGCCGACGCCAGTACTATCCCCCACAGTCCCAGCACGCCCGCGATGATTATAAATACAAGCCGCAGCATAGTTACGGGCGGATAGAGCGGCGAGGTGACATAGCTGCAGATCGCCGCGGTAGCCACCACCATCAGGGTGGACGAGCTGATGATGCCCGCCGTGACCGCGCTTTCGCCGATGACCAGCGCGCCGACTATGCTGACCGCGTGCCCCAGCGACTTTGGTATGCGCAGCCCCGCCTCCTTCATTATTTCGTAGACAAAGGTTATAAGCAGTACCTCGAGCGTCACGGGCAGAGGGGTCTTTGAGAGAGAATTTGAGGTCTTTATCAGGATCCAGGTGGGAAAGTACTCGGGATGGAACTGCGCCAAAGCGGTGTATACGGCGGGCAGAAAGACAGAAACACAGAACGAGAGGTATTTTATCAGGCGGATGAGGGTGGCGTAGTAGGTGCGGTTGGAGTAGTCGTCCACCCCCTGGAACTCCTCCACAAAAAGATGCGGCACCACCAGCACCGCGGGGGTGCCGTCTACTATGACCGCTATGCGCCCTTCGGTGAGCTTGCCGCAGACGGTGTCGGGGCGCTCGGAGATACCCACCCCCGAAAACAGGCGGCTGGTGTTGGGGTCTTCGAGATATTCGGCAAGATACCCCGCCGCCAGAACGGTTTCAAGGTCGCAGGCGCGCAGGCGGTCCCTGAGCTTTTGGAGGAGCAGCGGCGAGGCGGCGCTCTGCAAATAGCAGAGCATAAGCTGAGTGCGCGACTTCTTCCCCACCGTCATCTGTTCAAAAACCAGATCGGGGCTTTTCAGCCGGCGGCGTATCAGGGACATATTTACCCTAAGCGGCTCGGTGAAGCCCTCGCGGGCGCCGCGCTGCACCACCTCGCTCTCCGGCTCCGAAACGCCTCGGAAGGCGTAGCCCTGCGCTCCGATTGCAAGCAGCTCAGGCGCTCCGTCCACCGCCAGCACGGCAAAGCCCGAGGTGAGAAAGGCTGTAAGCTCCGTTTCACTTATCTCGGTAACGTCCGAGGCGGCAAGCACCGAGTCGCGGATGGTGCAGTATGCCTGCGCCGCGGTCTGACGCCCGAAATCATAGGCGAGCAGTGGATTCAGCGCCGCCTGCGCAAGCCCCTCCTTGTCCACCATGCCCTCTAGGGTGAACACCGCCGCCCGTACCTCGCCGGATGATTTCAGGGTCAGCTCGCGCACCGTGAGGTCTGCCGAGTCGGAAAACTGAGCCTGCAGGCGGGCTTTTATTTCTTTGATAGAATAATTCATACGATCACCTGCGTATTAGCCTTTGAAAAAAAGCGCCGAATATTCCCGCGCTTTGGAATAATCGGCACAAAACAGCAAAAACTGGAATTGGTGATGAAATGTTTATTGCGATAATAAGAACTGTGGTGCTGTACACCTTCGTGATGCTGGCCATCCGCCTTATGGGCAAGCGCCAGATCAGCGAAATGCAGCCAAGCGAGCTGGTAGTGACCATGGTCATATCAAACATCGCCTCACTGCCGATGCAGAACACCTCTCAGCCTATGCTCAGCGGTATGGTGCCCGTGCTGGTGCTGGTGGCGCTGGAGATAACGGCGAGCGTGCTGATGATGAAGAGCCGCAGCTTTCGCCGCCTGATGTGCGGCAGCCCTGTGGTGATAATCGAGGACGGAAAGCTGCTGCAGAGCCAGATGAAGCGGCTGCGCCTGACGATAGACGACCTGAGCGCGCAGCTGCGGCAGCAGGAGATATTTTCTTTGGCGGATGTGCAGTACTGCATAATGGAGACCAACGGCGCGCTGAGCGTGCTGGAGCAGCCGCAGAAGCGCGTGCCCAACGCCGAGGAAAGCGGCGTAAAAATGGAGGACAACAAGCTGGAGACAGTGGTGGTGAGCGACGGCAAGCTGGTGGAGGAAGCCCTGCCCCTGTGCAAGGGCAGCCGTGAGCAGGTGGAGAATATTCTTTCAAAGAATAATGTTTCGCTCGAGAAGGTGTTTTTGATGACCCTTGACGGCAGCGGAGCTTACCATATCTTGCAGAGAGAGGGATAGGATGAAACGGATAATCGTATCGCTGTGCATCGCGGCGGCGGTGCTGCTGGGCGCTACCCTGGAAACGCGGTATGTAAGCCGCAGCGCCGACCGCTTTTGCGCGGAGCTGAGCGAGATGGAAAACCTTTTGAACGACGGCAACGACAAAGCCGCCGCCCGGCTTTGCGCAAAGCTTGAGCGCGAATGGAACGACGCGTCCAAAGGGTTCAACATCCTGCTTATCCACGACTATGTGGACAGCGTGGGAACCGGCATAGCAAAAATGCGCGTCTGTCTGGAAAACGGCAGCCGCGACGGCTTTTTTACCGAAAGCGCAGGCGCAAAAAAAGCACTCGCCTCCATAAAAGGAAGCGAGTACCCGTTATTGGAAAATATTCTGTGATTATTTTGCCTTGGCTTCTGCCTTTTTCTTCGCCTTGTAGTTTTGCCAGATGACCCAGAGGGGACCTGCGATGCACAGGGAGGAGTAGCAGCCCGAGATAACACCGATCATCATCGGCAGCGCGAATCCCTTTACGGAAGAGATATTGAACGCGGTAGCAACGATGTAAACCGTGAGAATGGCGAGCAGGGTGGTGACAGAAGTCATAATGGTTCTTCTCATGGTCTTGGAGCAGCTGACATTGAATACGGTGCCAACAGGTACTCTTCTGCCCATAAGCTTTCTCTGCTCACGTACACGGTCGTAGATAACGATGGTGTCGTTAAGGGAGTAACCGAGGATCATCAGCACAACGGCGATGAAGTTGGAGTCGATCGGCCAGCGGAAGATGACATACATGAAGAAGATCATCGCCACGTCGTGGAACAGCGCGACCAGCGCCATAACGCCCGCGGACAGACCGCCGATCTTTTTGAAGCGGATGGTGACATATAACACCATCAGAACGCTTGCCAGAGCGACAGCTACCAAACACTTGAGCAGGAAGCTCATACCCATGGAGGCGTCAACGGAGTTTTCCTCGATCAGCGTGAAATCAGCGTCGGGGTATTCTTTTTGCAGATCGGCTTCCAGAGTGGAACCTATATTGCCGTCAACTGCCTTCTGACCCGCGAACTGTACGGTGACGCTGTTGCCGGTGCCGCCGACTACGCCGCTTGAGAAGGTGGTGGTGATGTTGTCCTCTGTTTTATCCTGAATGAATGAATGAAGCTTGTTGTGGTCGATATCGCCCTTGAAGCTGAAGGTCTTTGTGGAACCGCCCGAGAACTGGATGTCGAGGACGGGATGGAACACAAAGCTGAAGATGATACCGATCAAAATGATACCGAGGGAGATGCCGAAGAAGATCTTCTTTTTGCCCGTGAAGTCCAGCACGCGTCTGCCGCCGTTGTACTTGTCACGGATTTCCTGAGCGGTCATGGGAGCATCTGCTTTTGTCTGAACATTATTTGCCATTCTTAGCACCTCCGTATAACCAGGTCTTTCTAAAGGGCTTTAATCCCGCGATACTTCTGAGCATCAGTCTTGAGAAGAATACGCCCATTATGAAGTTGGAGAGAACGCCGACGAGCAGGGTGTAGCCGAAGGCGTAGATGGTGCCCGTGGTGGACGCGCCGAACAGGAAGGAAAGAATGTTGGACGGACCGAACACCAGAAGCAGGATGATGGATACGATAACGACCGTCATATTACCGTCGATGATGGCGGCAAGTGAGTTCTTGGTGCCCTTTTCCAGTGCGCCGTCAAGGGTCCTTCCGCCGCGCAGCTCTTCCTTGATGCGCTCTGCGGTGATAACGTTACAGTCAACGCCCATACCGATGGACAGGATAAGACCCGCAATACCGGGCAGTGTCATGGTAAAGGACGAGAATATCGGGAAATAACGCGAGATAGCCGCAACGGAAAGCGCCATCTGTCCCAGCAGAGAGATAACGGCGATGAAGCCGGGGAGACGGTAGAATACGATCATCAATACCGCGATGATGGCGAAGGCGATGATCGCCGCCCAGCCCATGGCGAGCAGAGCGTTCTGTCCGAGGGTGGGGCTGATGTTGCCGTAGGTAACGGTTTCAAGCTCGAAGGGCAGTGCGCCCGCCTTGATCTTGTTGGCGAGAGACGCCGCGGAAGCTGCGGTGAAATCGCCGGAAATGACCGCTTTGCCCTCAGTGATGGGTCCACTGATCTTGGGATATGAGATCATTATGTCATCCATCCAAATGGATACGATGTCGCCGGTATAGGTAGAAGTTATCTGTGCAAAGCGTTCCTTGCCCTCGTCGTTGAGCGTCAGCTCTACATAGTGCTCGGGAGTGCCGCCTTGCTTGAGCTGACCGTAGCGCGCCTGAGCGTCGGATACCATTGAGCCGTCCATCAACACAAGGGTCGTGTCGGTGCTCTTGGTGGTCAGCGCTTCCTGTTCCTGCTGCTTGGTCTCTTCGTCGGTGCGCGCTTCCGCAGCCGCTGTGGACTTGTTGGCGTCGGCAGGTGTTTTGAAAACCTCTTTGCCGTTCTTGTCCACCGTTGTATCGACATAATTCATGCCGGGGCGGAAGGTGAGCTGTGCGGTCGCCGCGATCTCGTCGATAGCCTTGCCCGCGTCATACTCTTTTTCATCGGACTTCCAGGGGAAGCGAACGATGATCCTGTCGTTTTTGGAGTCATCGTACATCTCATAGTCGGTGATGCCCGATGATACCATTCTTGTTTCAATTGTTGCCCTCGCCGCCTTAAGCTCTCTGGCGGACGCGTCATATCCGTCCGCGGGCTTGAAGGTAGCGTTGACGCCGCCGCTGATGTCGATTCCCCATCGAATGTCGTTGATGCCCTTGATGACCGTCTTTTTGTTATCGCCGTTGTAGTAGGCGACTCCGAAAATGGCGGTGTACGAGAAGGCAAAGATCAACAAAGCGACGATGAAAAAGACAGGCTTTGGAACTCTTTTCATGCCTAAAAACCTCCGTTTTGTAATTGCCGCAGCCGCAAAAAAATGCCGAAACCGGTAATTTCAGCGACCACATATCTGATGGCACACAAAAAATAACTCCGTTACGTGTGCATACTTACAGACATAACAGAGCTATTATATGATTTTTTCACCAAAATGTCAATAGAATAACGCAGATTTGATAAAAAAAGTGTATTCAATATGCGTCCGAGTGCTATTTTTGCACTAGAGCAAAGGGTAATGTGCCCGTGTTGATTTGCCCGACAAGCTTCGACGCGGAGCCTTCGGTTAAGCCGCCGCCCGAAACGGCAGAAACGCCGTCGCTGATCGCGGAACAGACGGTAGGCGCGGAGGTCACGGTATCATCCGTCCGGATGCAGATCACTTTGTTTTGATACTCATTTGTGACCTGCGCGAGTTTTCTCGTTCCTTCCTCATCGGATCTCAGCTTTGCATAGTGCTCGGCTGTTCCGCCCGGGAAAGCGGACGATCAATGATTGAGCAGCTTCTCACACGCCGCGAGCCTGACGCAGACGCAGAACAGATCCATGGCGGTCTGCAGCTCGTCGTTGGGCGGGAACGAGGGCGCTATGCGGATGTTGGCGTCCTTGGGGTCGTTGCCGTTGGGATAGGTAGCTCCCGCTCCCGTGAGCACCAGACCAGCCTCCTTGCAGAGCTGCACCACGCGCTTTGCGGTGCCGTCCATGACGTCGATGCTCACAAAGTAGCCGCCGTTGGGCTTTGTCCACTTGCCCACGCCCACAGGCTTGAGCTCGCGGTCAAGGGTGTCGAGCACGATCTCGAATTTGGGGGCAAGCACCGCCTTGTGTTTCTTCATGTGCTCAAGCACACCGTTGAAGTCGCCGAAATATCTTACATGACGCAGCATATTGATCTTGTCATAGCTGATGACCTCAAAGTTATAGCGCTCCTTGAACACCTTCATATTGTTGTCGGATGCAGCCATCGCGGCGACGCCCGCGCCCGGGAAGGTGATTTTTGAGGTGGAGCAGAACAGCAGCGGCAGGTCCTCGTTGCCCGCCTTGACGCACTCGTCATAGATGTTGAGCAGGGTGTCGGGGGTATCGGTCACATCGTGGACGCAGTAGGCGTTGTCCCACATGATGCGGAAATCCTTTGCCGCGGGCTTGAGGTTAGCCAAACGTCTCACGGTCTCGTCGCTGTAGGTGATGCCCTGAGGATTAGAGTACTTGGGGACGCACCAGATGCCCTTGACGGACTCGTCGGAAGCGACCAGCTCCTCGATCATGTCCATATCGGGACCGTCCTCGCTCATGGGAACGGGGATCATTTCAAAGCCGTAGTAGCCGGTGATGCCGAAGTGGCGGTCGTAGCCGGGCACGGGACAGAGGAACTTGCGGTCGGGAACCTCGTACCAGGGCTTGCAGCCCTCGGCAACAGGCTTGGTCATCAGACAGGAGATGGTGTCGAACATCATATTCAGGCTGGAGCTTCCGCCTACCATCACCTTTTTGTGATCGACTCCGAGGATGTCGCCGAAAAGCTTGCGGCACTCCTCTATGCCCTCGAGTATGCCGTAGTTGCGGCAGTCCATTTTGTCCGCGCCGACAAATCCGGAACGGCTGTTGACGACGTCAAGCATATCGAGCGAAAGGTCGAGCTGTTCCTTGCCCGGCTTGCCGCGCGCCATATTGAGGCTGAGTCCCTTGCCCTTAGCGTCCTCGTACATTTTCTTAAGACCTTGATACTCCTGCTCAAGTTCCTGAGCGGTACAGTTCAGATAGTTCATTCTGCCTTCTCCTTGTCTGTTAATTGCAAAATTATTTGGATTTACCTCTGATATTCTACTCTATTTCGCATCAAAATGCAAGTTGTTTTTGCGCTTCCTGCATTTTTCAGTGTTTTGACAAGAAAAAAACAGACTTACCGCAGTTTCCTTGGTAAGTCTGTGCATAATGAACGATCAATAGTACTGATAATAATAGTAACGTCTGCCGCGCTTTTTGCCGGTGTCGCAGCCGACCTTTACAAAGCCGAGCAGCTTGCAGTCGGCGAGCCTGGCGCTCTCGAGCAGGTTTTGGATGTCGCCGTGTGTGGTGTTGCGCTCGCGCAGTACGATCACAAAGCCCGCGACCAGATCCTTGAGCAGCAAAGCGTCGGCTACCACGCCGACAGGAGGCGTATCGAAGATAACATAGTCGTACTCCTCGTTGACGCGGTTGACAAAATCGATAAAGCGCGCCGAACAGAGCAGCTCCGAGGGGTTCGGCGGGATGGTGCCCGAGGGAAGGATGTCCAGATTTGGCAGCACATCGCGGTGTACTACCTCGTCAAAGTCGCCCATCTTGCCTATG
Organism: uncultured Ruminococcus sp.; assembly: GCA_902794395.1. GTDB lineage: Bacteria > Bacillota > Clostridia > Oscillospirales > Acutalibacteraceae > Ruminococcoides. Next base: position 30,230 of record CADBHB010000001.1, on the reverse strand, counting down.
ATATTGGAAAGTCCGGCGTTGTTCTCCAGCTTGAAGATATTGTGGATGTTCGGGCGGCGCAGGTCGGCGTCGACCAGCAGTACGCGCTTTTCCATCTTGGAAAAGGAGATAGCCAGATTGGCTGAAACGGTGCTCTTGCCCTCACCTTTGGAATAGCTGGTGACCGCGAACAGCTTTTTGTCATCCGCGGAGAGCGAGAACATGATGTTGGTCCTCGCTGCTTTGTAGGATTCGACTATCGCGAATTTGCTCTTGTCAGAGATGGTCTCCGCGCGCATCTCGGCGTTCTTTTCCCTGTTTTTTTTGGTAAACTTGTTTAGCTTTATTTTCATACTCATATACGTCACCTGCCTGAACTCTCAAAATCCGGTATCTCCGCAAAGACGGGGAGCTTGTAGATTGCGGTGAGGTCGTCGTCGTTCTTGATGGTGGTGTCTATCAGCTCAAGGAGCACCGAGATCAGACAGGCAAGCAGCACGCCGACGCCGACGCCGATGATGGTATTCTTTTTCTTGTTGGGAGAAACGGGCTGAGTGGGCGTGTATGCCTTGCGGATGGTGCCGATGGTGCCGTACGCGAAGCGATTATGGAAGGATTCGGCACATTTTTCCGCGACGATATTCGCGACAGCCGAGCATTTTTCGGGATTTCTGCCGGTGACGCTTATGGTGATGTAAAACGTGTTCTCTTTCATGGTGACGTTGCAGCCGTCATACCACTGCGTGACCTCTCCGTCGTTTTGGAAAAGGATGACGCAGCTGGACGCGAGAGACGCGGAGCCCGCAAGGTCGGAGTTGAATATCTTCTGTGCGACCGCGTTGTTGGAATCGTTCGCTCCTCCGCCCGCCGGTGAAGTGGCGGTCACATCCTCGGCATCGTCTGTCGCATTTTGGTTCGCGCCGCCTTTGCCGTAGTTCTGCACATAGATCATGGTGGAGGTAGCATAGACCGGCTTGATGAAAAAGCTGGTATAAATATAGAAAATCATGCCCACAAGAAAACCCGACGCGATTATCAGCGGGAGTCTGTGAAGCAGAATACCGATTATTTTTTGAACAGTGATATTCTTAGGCATTGGTTTACTCCTTTATTTTTTCATAGGCTAAATGCTCATACGGTATTTATTATATGACATAATAAGCCGATATTAATTCCGAATAAGAATTATAATGGTTTAATTTAAAGAAAAAAGGAAGCCAAAAGCTTCCTTTTCCGTAATTATCTGTAATTATCAGTGCGGTATTACATTCAGGAGCACACCTGCCGCGACGGCGGAGCCGATAACACCCGCTACGTTGGGACCCATGGCGTGCATGAGCAGGAAGTTGCCCGGGTTCTCCTGCTGACCGACGCGCTGAGACACACGCGCCGCCATCGGTACAGCGGAAACGCCCGCCGAGCCGATCAGAGGATTGACCTTGCCGCCCGTGAACTTGTACATAAGCTTGCCGAACAGCAGGCCGAAGGAGGTGCCCATGGAGAAGGCGATAAGACCGAGAACTATGATCTTGATGGTGTCGAGGGTAAGGAAGGTGCTGCCCTTCGCGGTGGCGCCGACCGTTACTCCGAGGAAGATGGTGATAATGTTCATCAGCTCGTTCTGCGCAGCCTTGGCGATGCGGTCGACCACGCCCGACTCTTTAAAGAGGTTGCCCAGCATCAGCATACCGACCAGCGGCGCGGCGTCGGGCAGGAAGATCGAGATAAGGATGACGACTATCACCGGGAAGATGATCTTCTCGAGCTTGGAAACGGGGCGGAGCTGCTCCATTACCACGGAACGCTCTTTTTTGGTGGTGAGCGCCTTCATTATGGGCGGCTGGATTATAGGCACCAGCGCCATGTAGGAATACGCCGCGATAGCGATGGAGCCGAGCATTTCGGGCGCGAGCTTGGTGGTCACATAGATGGCGGTGGGACCGTCCGCGCCGCCGATGATGGCGATAGCGCCGGACTGCGCCTCGGAAAAACCGAGGAAGATAGCGCCCGTGAAGGTGACGAAAATACCGATCTGCGCCGCGGCGCCGAGGATCAGGCTCTTGGGGTTGGAGATGAGGGGACCGAAGTCGGTCATGCAGCCGATGCCCAGGAAGATCAGCGGCGGGTAGATTCCGAGCTTGACGCCCTGATAGAGATAGTACAGCAGACCGCCGTACTGAGGATTTTGGTAGTACCATTTACCGTCGATCATCTGGGTGACATGACCCGCTGCGGCCGAGTCGGTAGAGGTAGCCATAGGCACCCACTCATAGGACGGCGGCGCCATGATGGACGGATAAAGGTTGACCAGCAGCATGCCGAAGGCTATCGGGAGCAGCAACAGCGGCTCATACTGCTTTTTGATCGCGAGGTACAGCAAAAAGATGGATACCGCGATCATAATATAATTCTGCCAGTTGAGGGTCATAATGCCCGAACCGACGAATATCCCCTTGATGGCTTCCAAAAAGCCGTTGATAATTTCCATAAACAGCTAAAGTTCCTTTCCTTCAAGATCGCCTCAGAACGGGCGTGTATTGTCCAGCACACCGGCGTGCGCCCAGGCGGAGCGTCCGCTGCCTGTTTTTTTGATGCTCTTGACGGTCACCGCGGGACCCATTGTCGCCGCGACCGCCGCTGCGATGACCGCGACGACCTCCTCGGGGATCTCGTCCTCTACGGTGGGCGGAGTTACATAGGCTGGACGCTTGATGATATGGACGCCGCTTTCACCGCTGACGGGCTCCATGACCCGCTCCTTCCTTTTGGCGCGTCTGTCCGCTGCGTCCTGAGCGCCCTTGATAGTGGCGCTGTATATCTTGATAATGATAATCAGCAAAAACAGCATGGCAAAGACCACGACGAAGCCCGTGAGGATCACCTTTGCCGCGGAAATGGATTTATCATAGAAGCTTAGTGCCGCCGTAAGCTGAGCCGCGGCGGTGCTTGTCTGCATCATAAATAGACCTCCGAATCCAAAGAATACATACATAGATATTATACTAGCTTTGTCCATTTTTTTCAACTGCAAATCCGCCGCTGATGTCTTTTCGTCATTTTGCACAATTTTTTTCGCGTTTCTGTGGAAACGATTTCCCCTCACAGAAAAAGAGCGCCCGCCGACCGGCGAAACGCTCTTGCTTTTTTCTTTTACAGAATAATACAGATCAATCCGTTGCAGCCGTCGTTTATGACCCGCTCTATGGTGCGCGCTATCTTTTTTCGCGCGTCGGCGGGCATGCGGCTGAGCTTGTTGTGCAGCCCCTCGTTTACCAGCTCGTGGACAGACTTGCCGAAGATGTTGCTCTCCCATATCTTTTCCGGACTCTCCTCAAACTCCTTGAGCAGATAGGACACCAGCTCCTCCGACTGCGCCTCGCTGCCGACTATGGGCGTGACCTCGGTTTCGGTCTCAACGCGCATCATGTGGATGGAGGGCGCGCTCGCCTTGAGGCGCACGCCGTACTTGCCGCTCTGCTTTATGATCTTAGGCTCGTCGAGGGTCAGCTCGTCGATGGAGGGCATGACGATGCCGTAGCCCGTGTCGCGCACCTGCTCATACGCCTGCGCGATCTTGTCAAACTCCTTCTGCTTGCGCGAAAGGGACGCCACGCACTCCAGCAGAGCGCTTTCATCCGGAAGCGAAAGCCCTGTTTCCTCCGAGAGGATGCGGTAGAACAGCGCCTTGTCGATGTCCACCTCTACGGTGGCGGTGCCGCTGCCGAGGTCTAGGCTGCGCAGCTGAGCGTCCTCGATGTGGGCGCAGGCGGACATCTCCCCTATCGCCTTTTGTATCTCGCGGATCTTCTCAATCTGCCTGGCGCTGTCGCGGATAGCGGAGAACACCTCCGCCTTGAGCCAGTGATCCTTGTCGAGGGACACGACCCACTTTGGGATGTCCACCTTGATTTCGCGGATGGGAAACTCAAAGAGCAGCTGCGCAAGTATGCGCTTTATCTCGTTTTCGGACAGCTCCATGCAGCTTACGGGCAGCACCGGCACCTGATAGGAGGAAGCCATCTGTTCGGCGAGCCTCACGGTCTCGGCGGACTCGGGATCGGCGGAATTGAGCAGGACGATGAAGGGCTTTTCGATCGCCTTTAGCTCGTTAATTACGCGCGCCTCGCTGCCGAGGTAGTCCTCGCGCGGGATGTCGCTGAAGCTGCCGTCGGTGGTGATGACCAAACCCACAGAGCTGTGGTCGGTAATTACCTTCCTGGTGCCGATCTCCGCCGCCTCCTCAAAGGGGATAGCCTCCTCCGCCCACGGGGTCTTAACCATCCTCGGTCCGTCCTCCTCGGTGTGACCGAGGGCGCTGTCCACCACATAGCCCACGCAGTCTATCATGCGTACCTTGAAGCTCACGTTGTCGCCCAGGTCGACCTCGACGCTCTCCTCGGGGATAAATTTTGGCTCGGTGGTCATAATAGTCTTGCCGGACGCGGACTGCGGCAGCTCGTCGAGCGCGCGCTGACGCAGGCTTTCATCGCGGATGTTCGGCATGACCAGAGCGTCCATAAAGCGCTTGATAAAGGTGGATTTGCCCGTGCGCACGGGCCCCACCACACCGATGTACACATCGCCGTCGGTGCGCTGTGAAATATCCTGATATACGTTTCTCTCTTCCATCGCGGCACCTCCTTAAATTTGGGGAATCAAGAGCATTTGGTCGCTGTCGAGGGCAAGGTCTTCCAGCGCGTTTTCCGCTTTGAGCCGCTCAAGCCCCGTGTGATGGCTCTTGGCGACGTCCCACAGGCTCTCGCCCGCCGAGGCGAAGTACAGCGTCAGGGCACAGTTGTCCCGCGCAACGGGACAGTCCTCCATAAGCTCCGCGCCCGTCACCGCCTGCATGCGGCGGCTGTCCAGCGCTCCGCCGCCGATCTTCAGCTCGCAGCGTATATCTATGCTGTTGTCGTCGCTTAGGCGGTAGCTGACGCTGGGCGCGAGGACGCTTTCAAACAGCAGCCTGTCGCAGCCCGCCGCGGAGGACAGCTGCCGCTCATAATCGAGCACACGCTCCGCGAAGATCGGGTAGCCGTCGCCGCCCTCGGCGAGGATGCACAGATGTGCCTTTCCCTTGGCGGTCAGCCCGTTCTCAGACGGCGACACCTCAAGCGAGATGTTGTCGGCGTAGATGTCCAGCACACGCGATATGCTGCCGCTGTCTATTTTGGCGGTGAGCTTTTCCATGAAGCTTTCGTTCACCTCGCGGACGCAGCCTATAAAGCGCAGCTCGGCAAACTGCGGCGAAGCGGCGCAGGCGGTCGAAAACACGTCGGCGGCAACGCGCTCCTCCACGGCGGAATAGCCCTGTGCGGACACGCAGAGCATCGCGTCGAAGGCGATGGCGGGCTTGTCGGAGAGGATGTCGTTTTTTAGCCGCACGTCGTAGCTCATCACCTCGCAGCCTACGATGTTTTCGGTGTGCTCATCAACGCCCTCGCAGTCTATCATCTGGGTGAAGGGCAAAAGGTAGTCGAGCTTCGCGGTCTCGCCTGTTTCAATATTGCTGAGGTAAAACAGGCAGATATTAAGCTCGCCGTTTACCAGCAGCTTGCCGCCCGCCGCCTTGGTTTCATTGACAGAGGCGCTGACCTTGGAGCAGAGCACGCTTTCGATGGCGGGCTTGTCGGCGACCGAGATCTCCTCGCTGACGGTGAAGCGCTCCTGACAACTGCCCTTAAGGTCGCAGAGCGCTACGTTTTTCCAAAGCACCTCCAGATCGTCGCCCTCGGGTGTATAGAGGTCGGTGGTTTGGGCGGTGATCACCTTGGCGTACAGTGAAAAGGCGCCGTGCATCACCAGACGCCGTGGACTGAGAGCACGGCAGTTGATGTACTCGGGCTTGGTTTTGGTGAGGACTATGTCGCCTTCGCCCGCTTCTCTGACCGTGAAGCTCTGCGAAAAGGCGACGCTGTGCTCGCAGCAGCGGATGGTTTTGTGCTCGGACTCAACGTAAAGCACATTGACCACGCAGCTGCCGTCCACCTGAAGCTGTCCGCCCGAAAGAGTTTTTGATTGGATTTTGGGAATGAGGGTGCATTTGAGTATTTTTTCGATGTCGGGGCAGTAATCGGGCAGGGTAAGATCGACGTCCGCCAGCTGCTCGGCAACTGTTTCCAGCACCGCGCGCGGCGCGCAAAACGCGCGGCTGTCCTGAGGATTATCCATGTGTTTCTCTCCTTTTGTTGTGACTTTGGTTAAATTATATGCGGCAGAGGAGAGAATAATGAATGGGCGCACAAAAAACAGCCCGACACGAAACGTGCCGGGCTGTGCCTGTGATTATTCTGTTAAAAGCGATCAGGCCGCAAGATACCTTTGAATATCGGTGATGTCCAAGACGTTTACCTTGCCGTCGCCGTTTACGTCCGCCGAAAGCATCTGCTTAGCGGTGAGCGTGGTCATCTCCGCGAGGAAGCGCTGGAGCTCGGTAGCGTCGTTGATGGTGATCTGACCGTTTCCGTCCACGTCGTAGAGCTTGAAGTCAACGCCGCCGCTGTACGCCCACGCGTCCATGTCGTAGGTGTAGTTCTCAAAGCCCTGCTGAGAGGTGATGTTCTGCTCGATTCCGCCGTTTACCACATAGGCTTCCGCCACATCGCCGCCGACGGGATTGCCTACGCCGAGGTAATCGAGCTGCATATCGACATTGGTAGAGCCTGAGCCGATGACATCAAAGGTGACAAAGGCAAAGGTGTCATAGCGGGGGAACTCGACCAGAGCAAGGTTGGTGAAGGAGCCGACGATCATGCCGCTCTTCTGCACGATCACGGGGTTGGCGATCTTGGGCATTTTGGCGGAAACTACGCTGAGCTTTGCGGGATCGTAGGTGAGCACCCACTGCGCGTTGATAAGCCCCATGCCGGATTTCAAATCGTATGACAGCGTTACGCGGTCTACGGATTCAAATTCATAGGTGCCATCATAGAAAAAATTGGACGACATCTCGATGCTGATGTCGTTGCTGCCGGTGGCGCAGTCCGCATCTGCGGCAAAAGCCGTTACGGAAGCCGCTGAAACCATTAGCAGTGCCGAAAGCAGAACGCAAAGCAGTCTTTTCATATTTTTCATTGGATATTGACCTCCTAAATCATATATTAATCTCCGATTTTATTATACCGTGAAACGCGCAGAAAAACAACAAAAAAAAGAGATGTGCCGTGATTTTGTCACAATGCACATCTCGATACAAAAAAATTTGTGGAAAGTTCCCACGGTCAGAAGGATTGCTTGACCTTTTTAATGCCGAACAGCTTTCTTAAAATTCCGGAAAAGAATTTTGGATTATCAATAAGTACGACCTTCATCATATGCGTTACCTCCGAATACATGATATGCTGACCAGCACCAGCGCGGCTGCCGCCACTACCAGTGTCCATTTGACGGGCAGAAGCGCAGCCAGAAGCAGCCCCAGCCCGAAGCTGACCGCCGATTTTATCTTTTGTTTGTGGCACTTCATTACATCACCCTCTAATATTGTATACGAAAAGGGCGATGATGTGCTTGATATTTTTCCGTTTTTGGGCTATGATGGTAGCGGTGATATGATGAGGACTTTGACTATAGGAAAAAACGACGCCGGTCAGCGGCTTGACAAGTTTTTGCAGAAGCGCTTTAAAACCATGCCCAAGGCGATGATGTATATGTACATCCGCAAAAAATGCATAAAGCGCAACGGAAAAAAGTGCGACATAGCCGATATGCTGCGCGAGGGCGACGTGCTTACCTTTTTTATCAAGGACGAGTTTTTTGAAGCCGCGCAGGAGGTGCACTACGAGTTCCTCAAGGCGCCCAAAAAGCTGGACATAGTGTATGAGGATGAAAACATCCTGCTGATTGACAAAAAGCCCGGGGTGATAGTCCATCAGGACAAGCGCTATCACTTTGACTCGCTGGTGGCGCGGGTGCAGCATTATCTGTACGACAAGGGCGAGTATGACCCCGCCGAGGAAAAAGCCTTCTCTCCGGCGCTGGTCAACCGCATCGACCGCAATACGGGCGGCATAGTGATCGCCGCCAAAAACGCCGAGAGCCTGCGCGTGCTGAACCAAAAGATGAAAAGCAGGGAGCTTGAGAAGCTTTACCTCTGCCTGCTCTGCGGCAGACCGAAGGAAAACGAGGCGGTGCTGACAGGGTATATGGTCAAAAACGAAAGCCAAAACAAGGTAAAGGTATTTAGCCGTCCGGTAGAGGGCGGAAAAGAGATGAAAACCAAATACCGCGTGCTGGGGCAGCGCGGCAGATTCACCCTTGCCGAGGTGGAGCTGCTGACGGGCAGGACGCATCAGATACGCGCTCACATGGCGTCGATAGGAACGCCGCTGGCGGGCGACACCAAATACGGCGGCAAAAAAGCCGCGGCAGAGCTACCGTATCAGGCGCTGTACAGCTATAAGCTGCGGTTTTGCTTTACCGAGGACGCGGGGATATTGGAATATCTCAACGGCAAAACGTTTTCGGTGGACACTGAGAAGATATGGTTTTTGAACCGCGCGGAGTCGTAATGCACAAAGTCACCGCCGATTTATTCAGCTATCCGCTTTCAACGCCAAAAAGGCTGACATAGTGCCTCGGTGACCGTTGGTGGCGCGGTGGCTCCAGAGCAGGTCGCTGTTGCAGTTTGTGCAGAGGTCGGACAGGGTGATGCTGCTCTCGGGCACGCCTGCCGCGACGAGTATCTGACGGTTGGTTTCGAGCAGGTCGACCATGTATTTTCCGCCTTCCTTGGGAAAGACGAATTTGCCGCTGTCTAAGCCCTCAAGCGCGAGGAACTGCGCGGCGCAGGGCTCGTCTACCTCATAGCAGCAGACCGACACGGCGGGACCGACAGCCGCGACTATGTCCTTGGGGTCGGTGCCGTAGAGAGCGGTCATTTTTTCGATGACCTTCTCGCCTATCCTGCCCACCGTTCCGCGCCAGCCGGCGTGCGCCAGCCCTATGGCGCGGCGTTTCACATCGACGAAAAACAGCGGAGTGCAGTCGGCGTAGTAGGTGACCAGGGTGACGCCCGACTCGTCGGTGATTAGGGCGTCAACGCTGTCGAGATCGCGGGGCTTGTAAATGCCCACTCCCCTGTCTGCGGCGGTCACTGCGCGCACGTAGGTGTGATGATCCTGAGCGGAGGCGACAAGGCTGTTGAAATCAAAGCCGGCGCTTTGGCACAGCCGCCTGTAGTTTTCGGTAACGCGGTCGGGATCGTCGCCGCGGTTGAAGGCGGTGTTCATCGAGGTGAACTCGCCCTCGGACACTCCTCCCAGACGGGTGGAAAAGGCGTGATTTATGAAGCTTATTTCTTTAAGAAAATCAAAAGTGAGGTACGGCACCGTGTCCGCGTTTTGTAGAGTCATAGTGGCTGACAGTTTTTTCATAGATACCTCCAAAATCGGTATTGAAAGAGTTTTTGAAATATGATATAGTAATATTATACGAGGTGATAATATGAAATACAAGCTTTTCGGGAAAAATATTGAGCCTGACTGCAAATACTGCTCCTATTCGGGCATTGACAAGGGTATTATGGGCTGCCAGAAGTCGAAGGTCATCAAGGACGGCAAGTGCCGCAGCTTTACCTATGACCCTCTGCTGAGGATTCCCGCCTCGGTATCAATAAGCGGCAATTTTTCACCCGACGACTTCAAGCTGTAGGGCTGAGATTTATCTAAAAAAAGATACGGGTCGCTTCGCTCCGGACCTCGGAGGGAAGCGACCCTTTTCGTTTGCGTTTTTCTATTTATAGGGAACGCACTCGATGGCAGAGGAAGACGGTTCATCGGTCATGCCGCCGCGCTCGCCCAAAAGATACTGGTTCTCGCCCACGTAGACACAGCGGTCCGCGATGCTTTTGCTGCCGTCGAACACGGCTGAGGTGTAGTCGTCCGTTACAACTATCTTTCCGTTATCCACGCGGAAGTTTAGCAGTCCGCTCTTGGCAGAGGTGTGCGCTTCGTAGTAGGAGTCCCAATCGTCAGTGCTCCACTCATAGGTATCCTCGTCATAATCCGACATGTCGAAATGATAGTACTGCATAGGGATGGAATAGTCCCCGCGCTCGAAGTTGACCAGCAGAGTCTTGGGGTTGCTTTGCACCTCGGAATAATAGTCGATATAGATTTTTTCATCCAGCACCTTCGGGCTGCTTTTGTCGCTGATGTCAAAGGTCACCAGCTTTAACCCTTCCTGTATCTCCATATCAAAACCGTCATCGTCGCTTTCCTCGGTGTGGTAGCCGATGCCCAGCAGGGTGTTGTCGTCCACGGGCACCAGCATGGTGGAAAAGCCGCTTATCTTCACCTCGCCCAGCACCTTGGGAGCCGCAGGGTCGGAGGAATCGATCACAAACAGCGGATCGGTCTGCTCGTAGGTGATGACATAGGCGATCTCGTTGATGTAGCGAACCGCCTTTATGCTTTCACCCTTGGCTATATCATTAGCCTGACCGATGAGGTTTAAATTCCCGTCGAGAATAAAGAGGTTGTTTACGGTTTCATTGTCAGAGTCGTATGAGGTGGTGGCCACGCGCAGATTTCCCTTGTATTCATCAAGAGAATACTGGTTGTTGACCATGCCGGCCACCGTGCCGTCCGCTGTGAAATCTATGTCTTTGTTGAGGCTGATCTTGATTATGCGCGTCTCGTCCGGCACGGGCATGTCGGAATAGCTGTAGGTCTCGTCGTCCGCCGTGTCGAACATGGCGTTGTAGACAGCCTCGGCGTAATTGTAGGCGGTGACATAGAGGTTTTCGGTGTTGCAGTAGACGATGTCCGCCGAGCCGAGAATAGCCCTGGTTTTGGTCGCGCGGCTCCCCTCGTCGATGTTTATACCGCTTACCACCATAAAGGTGTCAGACGCCGGTCGCTCGACCGCGCAAATGTCCCCGGGCGCCAGCTCGCGGCAGCTGTCGCCGCCTGCCACCGGCAGGCAGTAATCGCCGTCGTAAGCGGAGTATGCGTTGTCACAGGTTACAAGGTAAAGCATGGCGCCGATCATCCGCGAGGAAACGTAATCGCCGCTCTGCGAAAAGCTGCTGACCTTTTTGATATTGCCGATGTCGGAGAAATCATACACACACGCCTCTGTCACGGCGCGCCGGTTGCCGACGTAAACGTCCGACTCTTTTTTGACCCTGCCGTTTTCGTCGGGCGGGCTGAGCTCGGCGTAAGAGCCGCAGAGCACTACCAGCCTGTCGCCGAGAACATAGAAGTCGATTATCCTGTCTGCGTCGTTTGAGATGTTTATCTCAGCCGCCTTTTTGGTGTTTTTGCCGTCGGCGGTGAAAACATCGACAGACGGCGAGTAGCCATACAGCTTCCGCGAGGAGTAAAAAATATACTTGTCGGTGGTTTTCACGGTGTCCCCCTCGTCAACGCCCGTGCTCTGCACGTAGGTGCTGTTGTGGGAGGAGGCGTCGGGAAGACCCGAGCCGGAAAAACCGTTAGCGCCGTTCACAATTCCCGCACTGCCGCTTGAGGAACCGTTTGACGAACCGCCGGAGGAACCGTTATAGGAATCTTCGGCGGAGCCGCTGTAGCAGCCGTCCGAGAAAGAGCCGCTTGAGGACGCGCTGTCCTCGGCGCCGCGCTCATCTTCATATACATATTGCGAGAACGTGTTTAGCTTTTTCAGACCGTCAAGGGTCTCGATGATCTCGCTGCGGGTCTTGAAGCTGCGCAGACCCTCGGGAAGCTTTGCCTGTACAGCGGCCTGCTGCCTGACGGGCGGCTTGTTGAGCACCGAGGTCAGTGTGACCGCGCCGGCGGTAATTACCGCCACCGCCGCTGCGACGGAGACCCCCACAACCGGCTTCTTCTTTTTCTTTTTTGGGGGCAGCAGCGTTAGCGGGCGCTGCTCACCGAGCTTTTCGAGGATCATTTCCTCATTTATCGCGTCGGGCGCGTTGACGCCGCTGTTATCGAATTTTTCTTTTATAGAATCAAAATTACTGTCTTTCATAGCCTTCACTCCAAAAAATCCTTCATCTTAGCCAGTGCGCGCGAGAGCTTTGACCGCACCGTGGCGTGGTTGAGGCGCAGCATTTCGGCTATCTCGCGGGTTTTGTAGCCCGACACCACCGATAGCAGCACTATATCTCTGTCCTCGTCGCTGAGGATTGAAAGCGCTTCCTCAAGCTCGGGCGCCAGGTGAAGGGCGCTGTTTTCGGCTATGTCGGTATCGGTCAGGCTCTGCTCGTCGCCCCGAAGGGTGCGCTCGGTGTAGATACGGCAGCACTCGCGGTACATTATCTTGAACAGCCAGCTTTGGAACGCCTTTTCGCTTTTTAGCTGAGCTATGCCCGCGTAGGCTTCCGCCACGCAGTTGCCGACGGCGTCCTGCGCGTCCTGCACGCTGCCCAGCTTGAAATAGGCGTAGCGAAACAGCCTGTCCTTATAGCTGAGATATAGCTGCGCGAATGCCTGACGGTCGCCCGCGCGCGCTCTTTTTATTATGTCTGTGCCGTTCATGTTGCGACCTCCAACGATATCGTTCAATTATACAGTGAAGAATTTTCGGGAAAATGTTGCAAAAAAAATCGCCGGCTCAAAAATCTAAAGGATAGTGAGCCGGCAGTTTTCTTATGCCATTTGGAAGTCGGTGATGTAACACTCTATGCACTTTTTGATGGTTTCCTTGGCTTTTTTGGCACCGCTTACCTCTGCCACGGTGGTCTCCTTGTTGCTTTCGAGGGACTTATAGACCGAGAAGAAATGCTGTATCTCCTCAAAAACGTGCTTGGGCAGATCCTTGATGTCGCTGTAGGTGTTGTAGTTGGGGTCGTTGAGCGGAACGGCGATGATCTTCTCGTCTCTGCTGTCGCCGTCTATCATGTTGAGCATACCGATGGGCTTACATTCCACCAGCGTCATGGGCAAAATGGTCTCGCTGCACAGCACAAGCACATCCAGCGGGTCGCCGTCGTCCGCGAAGGTGCGCGGGATGAAGCCGTAGTTTGCGGGATAGTGAGTGGAGGTGAACAGGACACGGTCGAGCTTTAAAAGTCCCGTTTCCTTGTCCAGCTCGTATTTGTTTTTATCGCCCTTGGAGATCTCGATTACCGCGTAAAAATCCTCGGGGGTGATTCTTTTGGGTGAAATATCGTGCCATATATTCATACTGTTCTCTCCCTTGTTATTTTATTCTATTATAGAATTTTCATCCGCTTTTGTCAATAATGACTTTTTATGAAAAAAGCCGCTGTTTTGTGCGCAAAAATGAGTATTTACGATAAATCCGCGCCGCTCTCACCCTCGGCGGTCACGGGCTGCGAGGATTCGATGGTCTTGGTTTGGATTATGGGGTCGTATTCGGGCGGCGGCTTGAGCTTTTTGGGCTTTGAAAACATAGCCAGTATAATAGCGATAAAACTCAGCGTAACACCCGCCACGGAGATGAGCACACAGACGTTTTGATCGTCTACCGCGATATACGTGATGACCGCTGAGATAAACAGCACCAGACATACGCCCATCAGTATAAAGGATATGAGATATAGGATATTCATTGGTTTCGGTCTTAACATGATCCACCTCTTACAGTTGATTGGCTATGGACGCGAAGTCCTCAAGCGTCAGGCGCTCGGCGCGCGACTGAGCGGAGACTCCGGCACGCTCCAGCAGAGCGGCGACCTCCGCCTTGCCCAGCCCCAGCCCGGAGCTGAGGGAATTTGCGATCACCTTGCGGCGCTGAGAAAACGCCGCCTTTACCACGCGGAAGAACAGCGCTTCGTCTGTCTGAACGGGCGGCTGCTCAAGCACATTTAGCCGTATGACCGCCGAGTCTACCTTCGGCGCGGGCATGAACGACCCCGCGCTTACGTGAAACAACAGCTCGGGCTTTGCGTAGTAGTTGACCGACACCGTCACCGCGCCGCTTTCGCGCGAGCCTACGGGTGCGCAGATACGCTGCGCCGCCTCCTTTTGCACCATAACGGTGATTGCCTTGACCGGCAGCCTGTCCTCCAGCAGCTTCATTATGACGGGCGAGGTTATGTAGTAGGGCAGATTGGCGCACACCACCGCCTCGAGCCCCGCAAATTCTTCGGCTATAAGGCGGTCAAGATCGAGCTTCAGCACATCGGCGTTGACGACCTTGACGTTGTCATACTCTCCCAAAGTCTCCTCAAGCACAGGCAGCAGGCGCTTGTCCAGCTCCACGGCGACTACCTTGTCCGCAAGCTGACACAGCTCGTTTGTCAGCACGCCGATGCCGGGGCCTATTTCCAGCACGCCCACGCCATTACCCGCGCCCGACGCCTCAGCCATTCGCGGGCAAACCGAGGGGTTGACCAAAAAGTTTTGCCCCAGCGCCTTTGAAAAGGTGAAGCCGTGCCTTGAAAGGATGTCTTTGATAGTGCGGATGTCTGAGAGTCTGTTCATCTTTTGATCCTCAAGCCTTTCGGATACTTGTTTTTCAGCCTGCCGTTCGACGCCTTGCCGAAGCCGACGGTGACGCCGTTGACGCTGACCGCGGTGTAACCCTTGCAGCCCGCGGGTGCGGAGATCTCCTCTCCGTGAAGGAACGACTGTATTTCCGCGCCGCCGCAGTCGAGGTCGACGCTTGAAACGCAGCTTTCGGGCTTTGCCGCCATGAACGCGCTGTGATGCGGCTCGATGCGGTTTTTGACCCGTTCGCCGAGTATCACTCCCGCGCGCAGGACAGGCACGCCGCTCTGCTCTGCATAATTCTCAGGAAGAATAATGATTTTGTTGTTGCGCTCTATAAGGCGCTCGCCGAAGGGGCGGCCGACAAAGAGCGTATCGTAAAACTCAAAGGCGTCCCGAGGCGCACCGAACACCGAAGCGCTGTGCGGCGCGGCAACAGGCGTCAGCTCGCCCGCTTTGCGCAGCCTTGCGGCAAAATGCCCTTCGCCGCCGTCCATGGGGAAAATGCGGCGGGCGTACCCAAGCGTGGGTCTGCCGAAGGTAACGCCCGAATCCTCGAGCGCAAAGTCGGGAGCGTCCACCAGAAAGCGTGTGATGACGCCCTCGTTTTCCTCTTGTGAAAAGGTGCAGGTGGAATACACCAGCACTCCGCCCGCCTTGAGCGCGCGCTTTGCGCTGTTGAGGATGCGCAGCTGGCGTTCGGCGCAGCTTTTTACGTGTTCCTCGCTCCACTCGGTACGCGCGGCGGTGTTTTTGCGGAACATACCCTCGCCGCTGCAGGGCGCGTCTACCAGCACTCGGTCGAACATGCCCTCAAGCGCGCGGCAAAGCGCCTCGGGGTGACAGTTGGACACCACGGCATTGGCGACGCCCATCCTCTCAATATTCGATAAAAGAATATTAGCGCGGCTTTTGACGATCTCGTTGCTCCACAGCAGTCCCCTTCCCTGCAGCTTGGCGCCTATCTGGGTGCTCTTGCCGCCGGGCGCTGCGCAGAGGTCCAGCACCATCTCGTCCGGCTGTGCACCGAGCATTTCAGCCGCCGAGGTCGCCGACGGCTCCTGGATGTAGAAGGCGCCGGCGTGATGGAGCGGATGGTTGCCCGGCGACTGCACCGTTTCGGGCAGATAAAACCCGTCGGGACAGAACGGCGTGGGCTTCAGCGGGAAATCAAGGAGCGAACGGAGCTTGTCCGCGCCGCATTTGAGGGTATTGACCCTAAGCCCGCGAAAATTCCCGCCGTTATAGTATTGTAAAAACGCCTCGTACTCGTTGCCGAGCAGGGCTTTCATGTGATTCAAAAATGCATCCATATGTATATTTCAGGAAAAAGCGTCCATAATAGGAGTATTACGGAATGGAGGTGAGCTTAATGAGCGACAAGAACAAGACCACCGGCAAGGGCACACAGGACTGCAACGACTGCAAGGATTGCAAGGACTGCAAGAACACCAAAAACAGTCAGGACAAAAAGAACCGGTCCGAGCAGGGCTAATGCCTTTGGAGAGTTGAGAGCGGAGAACTGAAAAACTCGGCTCTCAACTCTTATCTCTCAACTCTAATCTCTAATCTCTAAACTCTAAACTCAATAGCCGTATTCCTCGCCGATGATGATGACCTTAATGCGGTTGACGTGGCGCTGACGGGCGCAGACTACATAGTTGCAGCAGATCCTGCCGTCGCCCCGACAGCCCTCGCACATCTCGGGAGCTTCTTTTTTCAGCGAGATGCACTCGCCTGTTTTGGAGCAGGGAGTATCTATTCCCAGTCTTACCGTGTTGGGCGGCGCAGCCTTGGTTTTGACGCGGAGAATGGCTTCGTCGAGATTTTTGACGAGCTTGTTTACGCCGCAGACACAGACTACGCTTTTGGGACCGTAGAGTATCGCCGCCACGCGGTTGGAATTGCCGTCTACGTTATATAGCTCGCCGTTTTCGGTAACGGCGTTGGCACTGGTGAAGAAGGCGTCGGCACAGAAGGTCTTGCGGTATATCTCCTCAACCTGCTCGCGGGTCTCGCAGGCGGTGCGGTCGAGGAAGTTGTAGTCGGCGGAGCTGATGAGGTCGTATACGCCCGTCTGCTTGAGCGTTACCGAGCCGCCGCAGGAAAGGGTGTCGCCCTTTTGGATGAGGGTCTTGACCAGCTCGACCGCCTCCTCCTTGGTGTCGACATAGTAGGCTTCCATTTGGTTGCGCTTAAGGTTTTTCAGCGTGGTTTCCACGCGGGTTTTCATTTCGGTTGTCATATTGTCACATCCCCCTGACTTTGTTTTCTATATTATAATATAAAAGCCGAAGAAACGCAACACTTTTGCGACAAACGCCATCTTAACAATGAACGATTACCCCCAACAACGAAAAATCAAAAACCAAAAACCAAAATCTGCCGTTGTTATCCTACGTTCTCCTTGTACTCGTTCACGCCGCAAGGCAGATAATTCGCGGCTGAGCCGCATCAATCAGGCTCCTTGAAATCCTGATGAAAATACTCGACCACCGATTTTGACAAGCTGCGGGCTATGTTGTCGATGTTGTCGCGTATCCACTGCGCCTCTTCCCTGTTGTCATGGTAGCCCACCTCTATCAGCACCGCGGGCGCCTTGGTGCGGCGCAGCTCCGCCAGCGCAGCCGAAGGTATCAGGCGTATATCGCCGGGCTCGCGGTAGATGCTTTTGTAGTTGTTGGCGATGATCTCGGCGAAGCGCTTTCCGTTTTGACTGCTTGGGTAGTAATATATCTCGACCCCTGTTTTCTTGCCCGCCGAGGCTTCGGGAGAAGCGTTGCTGTGGATGGCGAGGTGCAGGTCGTAGTTTTGCGCGTTGGAATCGGCGATGACCTGGCTTAAAGTCATTTGAGGCTGATTGCGGTCGAAGTCGATGTTGTTCGCGCGCAGATACGGCTCCATGGCGTCGGCTATGAGATACATATAATACTCCTCGCTGCCGCCGTCGATGTAGTGATTGAACTCCTGTACCGATGGACTCAGATAGATTTTCGGCATAGTATTCCTCCTTTTCTACCTATAGGCTATGCGGAAAAAGGAAGGATGTGAAATATCTTTGTTATTATTCTCAGCAAGAACTATTTACAGCAGATTGTATGATAGAATAATATAAATATATAAATTTTTTATATAAATTTCATTTAGAAGGAGTAATGTGTTATGAAATGGTATTGCACCGTATGCGGTTATGTTCACGAAGGAGACCAGCCCCCCGAGCAGTGTCCCGTCTGCAAGCAGCCCGCCTCCAAATTCAAGAAGATGGAAGAGGACGCGGAGTACGCCACCGTACATAAGCTTGGCGAGGGCAAAATGCACGACACAAGCGAGGACATCATAAAGGACCTCAGAGCCAACTTTGAGGGCGAGTGCAGCGAGGTAGGCATGTATCTCGCGATGGCGCGCGTAGCCGACAGAGAGGGCTATCCCGAGGTAGCCGAGGCGTTCAAGCGCTATGCCTTTGAGGAGGCTGACCACGCGTCACGCTTTGCCGAGCTTTTGGGCGAGGTGCTGACCGACAGCACCGAAAAGAACCTGCAAATGCGCGCCGACGCGGAAGCGGGCGCCTGCGAAGGCAAATTCGACCTGGCAAAGCGCGCTAAAGCGGCAGGTCTGGACGCGATCCACGACACCGTCCACGAAATGGCAAAGGACGAGGCAAGACACGGCGCGGGCTTCAAGGGACTGCTCAAGAGATATTTCGGCTAATTTGATATTGGAGGAAAGTATGGGTAATTGGAACAATCAATCTCGTTTTTCTTACGCTTCCGGTCAAGACTTACCTTATGTTGTCATGCAAGTGACGCTTAAAG
The DNA here is from genome assembly GCA_902794395.1 of uncultured Ruminococcus sp. Lineage (GTDB taxonomy): Bacteria > Bacillota > Clostridia > Oscillospirales > Acutalibacteraceae > Ruminococcoides. The sequence continues at coordinate 12,061 of CADBHB010000001.1, read as the reverse complement.
AAAAGTTTTTCGGTACTGGTTCGGGTAATTTGACTGACCTTGAAAATGTCATCAATAGCCAAGTTTCAAAAGGCTACCGTCTGCACAGCATGTCTACTTCCAATGGAGGCAGCAAAGGTTTTGGAGGAGGAGACCGTATCCAAGCTACGCTTGTTTTCGAACGTCTTGATATGCGGTAAAGCCGGACACGGCGCGGGCTTTAGGGGACTTTTGAAGAGATATTTCGGCTAAGCCAAAAGCCGCGTAAATACTGAGTTCTTGAGGGGCGGGAGTTATCCGCCCCTCTTTTCTTTTTGTTCAACGCAGCTCCTTGTGTACTGCCGATTGACACCGCGCGCAAAACGCGCTATAATAGTGGCAATAACCCAAAAGGAGACTTGTTATGCTTCGGTCCGTTCGTAAATCTCTGTGTCTTGTATTGGCAGCCGTTACGCTGCTTGCCGCCCTTGCGGGCTGTCAAAAGAAGCCCAACATAGTAAAAACGGAGGAGGGCAAGCTTTTGACCGCGCACGCGTGGGAGACCAACTATTTCAGTCATTCCGAGGCGGTGTTCCGCACCGACGGCACAATGACGGTCTCGGTGGACAACGGTATAGAATCCGCCGACGTCGACGGTAAGTGGAGCATTGAGGGCACCACGCTGACGACCGTAATAAGCAAAAAGTATGACGAAAACGGCGATCTGGTCGAAAACAAGGAGCCTACCGTATACACGTTCGCGGAGTATATGAACGACGAAATTATCGACAACGGCGACGAATCAATCAAAAAGGCGCGCGAGGAAAACGAAAAGGGCACCGAGTGGTATGTTTCGGACAAATACCTGTACTTTGCAGGCTCGGTTTGGGTCGCAAAAAAGCAGAAATAAAGACACACAGCAGGCTTTGCAAGAGCCTGCTGTTTTTTCGGCCGCAACTATCGCGGAGCGCACACTTATAACCTTTTATCGCCTTTATAGTCCGTATTCGTTGTCGTCGCCCGCGGCAAAGGTCTTTACGGTTTTTATAAAGTGCCCCGCGGCGGGATTTGAGATGTCCTTCGCCCACGCCATCACATAGGCTATGCCTGTGTCGGCGTCGGCTATCGGCAGGGCGAGCGCCTTTTCGGACGCCATAAGCAAAGACAGCGACTGGGGCAGCACTGCTGCTCCCATTTTTGACAGCACCGCCATATATACTTCGCCCGGCTCGTCATACACGCTCTCTACCCTGGGGGTGATGTGGAAGGTGCGCAGCATGTCCATCATTTCCATATACAGGATAGGCGCTGCCGACTCGGACAGCAGCACCAGCTTTTGACCGGCAAGCTCCGAGAGGCTGAAAGCTTTTTTGCCGCGAAGCTCCTCGCGGGCGGCTGTGAGCACCATCAACGGGTCGGTGTGGGTGGCAAGGGTCTCGATGCCCGAGCTTTCGGGGACCATGTCGCGCGGCATGAAGCAAAAGTCGTATTCGCCCTCGGTGATGGCGCTGCTGCGGTCGGCGGAGTCGAACCGCTTGATGTCCACCGTGATGCCGCGGTATTCGGCGCTGAAGGCAGCTATGCAGCGCGAGGGAAAGTCCATCGACGTAACGTCGCAGCCTATGGTCAGCTTACCGGTGCCGCCGTTGCGCATCTGCCCGATGATGTTTTTCGCCTTGGCGAGGGTGGCGGTCATTTCGAGCGCGTAGGGCAAAAGCGTCCTGCCCTCGTTGGTGAGGGTGACATCGCGGTGAGAGCGGCTGAAAAGCTGCACGCCGAACTCCTTTTCAAGGTCGCTTATGTATCGGCTTACCGTTGACTGCGAAACGAAATTTCGCCGTGCCGCCTCCGAAAAGTTGAGCGTCTGCGCCACAGATATGAAACAATTTAGCTGGTTTATGTCCATGCGGGTGCCTCCCTGTCGCCACTAATGCAGAATGTGAATAGTACCATGCAAAAGCGGTGATATTTGCATTATCTCCCCTGTTGAAAATTTGGGAGAATCTGTTATAATCTAAATATAGCATAACAATATGCAGAATGTAAATAGCTATTGAAAATTTTGAATGGAGTAATGCTGAAATGAAAAAAATCGTCATCACCGGAATGGGCGCCGTGACCCCGTTGGGCATAGGCGTAGACACCTATTGGAACAACCTGACCGCGGGCAAGTCGGGCATAGACACGATTAAGAGCTTTGACCCCTCGGAGCTTGCCGTGCAGATAGCGGGCGAGATAAAGGACTTTACTCCCACCGACTATCTGGAAAAGGATTTGGTGCGCAAGACCGACCCCTTTATGCAGTACGCGTATATCGCCGCCGAAGAAGCGATAAAGCAGAGCGGCATCAAGATAGAACCCACCCGCACGGGCATCGTTATGGGCACCGCCATGGCGGGCGTAGCCACCACCGCCTTTACTCAGGACGCGCTGTCGGGCGCGTCACACAAAAAGGTGGGTCCGCGCTTCATCCCCAAAATACTAGGCAACATCGCCGCGGCTAATATCGCCATCGACTACGACATACAGGGTCCATCGTTTACGGTAAGCACCGCCTGTTCTTCGGGCGGCGACGCCATAAACATAGCCTGCACCTACATGCAGGCGGGCAAGGCGGACGTAATGCTGGCGGTAGGCGCGGAGAGCGTGCTGTGTCCGCTGGTAATCTACTCGCTCGCCAACGCCAAGGCGCTCTCGCGCAGGAATGACGATCCCCAAACCGCCAGCAGACCCTTTGACGTCACCCGCGACGGCTTTGTTATAGGCGAAGGCGGCGGCGCTCTGGTGCTTGAGACCGAGGAGCACGCCCTTGCCAGAGGCGCGCGCATCTTCGGCTATGTAGCGGGCTGCGGCAACACCTGCGACGCGCACCATGTAACAGCGCCGCATCCCGAGGGCAGAGGCGCGATGGCATGTCTGCGCCGCGCCATAGAGGACGCGGGGGTATCTCCCGCCGACATAGGCTACATAAACGCTCACGGCACCGCCACCCACAAGGGCGACGCGGTTGAGACCGCCGCCATCAAAGAGGTTTTCGGCGACGCCCTCCCCTATGTCAGCTCCACCAAGGGCGCTACAGGTCATATGATGGGCGCGGGAGGAATAACCGAGGTGATAACCTGCGTAAAGGCGATTGAGACCGGCACAGTGCCGCCCACCATCAACCTCAACGAGGTAGACCCCGAATGTGAGGGCATCGACTTTGTGCCCAACACCGCAAAGCAGGCGGACATCCGCTACGCCATGTCAAACGCCTTCGGCTTCGGCGGACAGAATTCCAGCATTTTGATCGGCAAATACACTAAAGAGTGATACGCCGTATAAATCGGAGCGGAACCTTTCGTTGCTCCGCTCTCCACTATCAACTATACCGGAGGTATATATGAATCTCACCTATGACTCTGCCATGTTCAGAGAAACCTTTGAGTCCGAATTTACGTGGCTGAACGGCTTTATGCGCAACGTTCGCCGCTTTGGCTACAAGCCCGCTGTTATTTCTCCTGTAGAAAAAAAGCAGTGGACCTACGCCGAGCTGAACGCCGAGTGCAACCGCTTTGCCAACGCCCTAAAGCGCGACGGCGTCAAAAAAAGCGACATCGTTATGTTCCAGCTTTTTAACAGCCCTCAGTTTTTGTTTGGCTACATCGCGCCGCAAAAGCTGGGCGCTATTGGCAACCCCGTCAACTTCAACCTCTCAGCGGGCGAGACCGCCGAGATAATGACCCACAACGCGGCTAAGGTGTACATCTATGACACCGAGATAGCCGAAACCGCCCTGCGGGCGCTGGAAATGAGCGCGAGCAAGCCCGAGGTCATCATCGCCGTCAACAGCGGCAAAAAAGACTTTCAGCTCCCCGAGGGTCACGTGCTGTACGAGGATTACGTGAAGGACGCCGACGACAGCGACCCGCCCGTAGACTTCGCGCCGCACATCTACGACGAGGTGGTGAGGCTGCAGACCTCAGGCACCACCGGCACACCCAAGGGCGTGCCGCTCAACAACATAAACGAGGTGCTCTCCGCGCACGACGTCATCATGCACTTTCCGCTGTCCCCCACCGACGTCACCATGAACATGACTCCGTGGTTCCACCGCGGCGGTCTGCACTCGGGCGGTCCCACCCCCACGCTGTACGCGGGCGGAGCGCTGGTTATAATGCGCACCTTCAACCCCAAAACCACCCTGAGCTATGTGGAGCGCTACGGAATCTCCTTTCTGACGGGCGTGCCGTCCGTTTTGACGCTGCTGGCGTCCCGTCAGGAAAAGCACCCCAAGGATATTTCCACCCTAAAGGGCATAATCACTATGGGCAGCCCCCTGGAAAAGGAGGCGTGCATCCGCTTCCAGCAGGCGCTGACGCCCAACATCTACAACGGCTACGGCACCACCGAGTCCTTCTGGAACACCTTCCTGCGCCCATATGACCTGCCCGAAATGTCGGGCACTGCGGGCAGATCGTGCACCGACGACGAGGTGAGGGTAGTAAGGGTGTACGAGGACAAAAAGGCGGAGCCGGACGACACCGTGGCGCAGGACAACCTTGAGGAAGGCGAGGTCATCATAAAATGCCCCGCCAAGTCCACCTACAGCTATGTAAACAACCCGCAGGCGACCGAGGAAAAGTTCTACAAGGGCTGGATGTACACCGGCGACGTCGCCACCTGGGACAAGCGCCAGTTCATCACCATCGCGGGCAGAAAAGACGACATGATAATCAGCAAGGGCGAAAACATCTATCCCGCCCGTATAGAGGAAGTCCTCAACAGCCATCCGAAGGTGTCGGAGTGCATAGTCACCGGCGTGCCCGACAGCACCAGAGGCGAGAGCGTGGCGGCGTATGTTATACCCGCCGACGACAGCCTTACCGTGCAGGAGCTGCTCGACTACTGCGCCGCCTCCCCGAATATTTCAAAGTACCAGGCGCCGCGCTACTACCGCTTTGTCAAAGACGTACCGCGCACCGCCACCGGCAAAAAGCAGCACTTCATCATCAAGAAACAGGCTAAGGAAGACTTGAAAAACGGACTGCTGCTCAAAAAATAATAAGCGCCTGCGCGCTTTATCCTATCGCGCAAAAACGGGACGTGTCCATACGGAACACGCCCCGTTCTTTTCTTTAAGTGATTATTATGCCGTGCCGTCAATAAAATGCTTGATTATATCCTGACGGGTGACGATGCCGATGAAGGTGTCCCAGTCGTCGGTGACGGGGATGAAGTTCTGGCTGACCGCGCGGTTCAGCAGCTCCTCCATGCTGACGTTGATACGCACAGCGGGATTGAACTCCTTGCGGATAATGTCGCTGACGCGGTGCTTCTCCTTCTCGGTTATCGCGTTGTTGCGCAGGTCTACGATGTAGTAGAGGAAGTCGCCCTCGCTGACGGTGCCCACATACTTGCCGTCCTCGGAGATAACGGGAATGGCGGTGTAGCCGTGGGCGCGCATCTTTTCAAGCCCCTGGCGCAGGGTGTTTGTGTCATAGATATATTTGACGGTCTCTTTGGGTTTCAATAGCATCAAAACATTCATTTGCTACTCCTTAGAATGTGCGATGAGGTACAGCTCGCCCGCCAACAGGACGAAGCCGAAGGTGAACAGCAGGGTATTTACCTGCAAAATGCCGCTTAACACGACGATGGAAGCGGACAGCGCGGCAATAAGCCGCATAAGCCACAGGCGCGGTTTTTTCCATAGCATAGCCCATAGAGCCGCGCAGACAACGAGCAGCGCCGCGGAGGTGATCCACCAAAAGCGCTCCATCAGCGCCTTGGGCTCGGTGAAGCCCTGCTCGAGCACGCCGATATGGACGCACATCAGCAGCAGACTGCCGTACTTTCCCAGCCACGCGATATACAGCATGGCGCGGTTGGACACGTTTGCCCGCCTGTCGGGATGACTTCTCATAAAGAGGATATAGGGCAGCAGCAGCGCCGCCGCGATGACCGTGCCCGCGGGGTTGAATACCGACAAAAACCTCATCAGAGAGCCACATCCAGTTCCACGGGACAATGGTCGGAGCCAAAGACCTCGGTGTGGATCTTCGCGTCGAGCAGCTTATCGTCGATAGACGCTGAGGTTATGAAATAGTCTATACGCCAGCCCGCGTTCTTTTCTCTGGCGCGGAAGCGGTAGGACCACCAGGAATATACGCCCTCAAGGTCGGGATAAAAATAACGGTAGGTATCGGTGAAGCCGCTGCCGAGCAGCGCGGTCATCTTGCCGCGTTCCTCGTCGGTGAAGCCCGCGTTTTTGCGGTTGGTTTTAGGGTTTTTGAGATCGATCTCGTTGTGCGCCACATTCAAATCGCCGCAGAGGATAACGGGCTTTTTCGCGTCGAGCCCCTTGAGATACGCCAAAAACGCGTCCTCCCACTCCATGCGGTAGTCCAGACGACGCAGCTCGTTTTGCGAGTTGGGGGTGTAACAGGTAACGGCAAAAAAGTCCTCAAATTCAGCAGTGATCACCCTGCCTTCCCTGTCGTGCTCCTCGGCGCCGATGCCCAAGGTCACGGCAAGCGGCTCCTGCTTGCAAAACATAGCCGTGCCGGAATAGCCCTTCTTCTCGGCGTAGTTCCAGTACTGGTGATAGCCGGGCAGGTCGAGGTCTATCTGACCCTCCTGCAGCTTGCTTTCCTGTATGCAAAAAATGTCGGCGTCGATCTCGCGGAAGAAATCCAAAAATCCCTTGCCTACACAGGCGCGCAGACCGTTGACATTCCACGATATGAGTTTTTTCATCCCATCATTCCTTATATATTCTTTTAAACTTATTATACAATACCTGTGCATTTTTCGCAAGGGGTTTGCATAAAATCCTTAGGGCAGCGCGGCGGGTGAACGCTTTTGCTCAAGGAGGTTTTGCGGTGATAGATATTATCACATTATTGGGACAATACGTCTGCTTTTTTATTCTGCACGTGTGCGGACAGGGGCAGTTTCCTAAGCCTTTGTCGGAAAAGCAGGAGCGGCTGTACATCGAGCGCATGCGGCAGGGTGACAAGGCGGCGCGGCGCCTGCTGATAGAGCACAACCTGAGGCTGGTGGCGCACATCATCAAGAAATACTACGGCAAGCAGGGCGAGCAGGATGACTTGGTGTCTATAGGCACCATAGGGCTGATAAAGGCTATAGACACCTTTAAGCCCGAGCGCGGCATCCGCCTAAGCTCCTATGCCAGCCGCTGTATCGAAAATGAGATACTCATGCACTTTCGCGCCGCCAAAAAGACCGCTCAGGACGTGTCGCTCAACGAGACCATCGACACCGACAAGGACGGCAACCCGCTGACGCTGATGGACATTATGGCGGTGGACGACAGCATACTCGACGACCTCGACCTTAAGCTCAACACCCAAAAGCTGGGAAGGTACATTGACGAGGCGCTGACCCCGCGTGAAAAAACAGTCATAGTCCTGCGTTACGGGCTGGGCGGCAGAAAGCCGATGACCCAAAAAAGCGTGGCAAAGCTGCTGAACATCAGCCGCTCCTATGTAAGCCGTATTGAAACCAAAGCGCTGAAACAGTTGCGCAAAAGGTATGAAAACGGTGATTGACCCTTTACCTTTAAGGCAATATGCACATAACTCAAGTCTTTTATTAATGCAAGTCTACCAAAAATAAAAAATTTGATAAATAAGTGTAGAAATTTGCAAATTTTGTGTTATTATATAATTACACAGCAGAATTATACAAGGGTCAAAAACTGTGAGAATACCGAGGTGCGTTATGAGAAACGGCAATATTGTAACAATCACAAGACAATACGGTTCGGGCGGACACGACATCGGCAAACTGCTCGCAAAAAATCTGGGTGTATCATTTTATGACAAGGAACTGATCTCGCTCGCTGCCAAGGAAAGCGGTATCAGTCCCGAGGTATTCGCAAGGGCTGACGAAAAACCCACCAACAGCCTTTTGTACACGCTGTCAACGGGTCTTTTCAACTACGGCAGCGGGTTCTCGGCAATGGGCGACCTGCCGATGAACGACCAGCTTTACATCCTGCAGCACAAGATCATCAAGAAAAAAGCGGAGGAAGAGGACTTCGTAGTAGTCGGAAGGTGTGCCGATTACGTTCTGCGCGAGTATGATAATGTTGTAAGGGTGTTTATCTACGCCGACATCGACACTCGCGTCAAACGCGCCGTGGAACGCCACGACATCGAACCGTCCCGCGCCCGTCAGGCGGTTTTGAAAGCAGACAAAAACAGAGCAAATTACTACAGCTTTTATTCAGGACAAAAATGGGGCTCTCCCGAGAACTACGATCTGTGCATCAACAGCACGAATCTCTCAACGGAGCAGGCTACCGAAATGATCTCAAATTATTTGCAGATCTTGGACCGGAACGCATGATTTCCCTCTCTCCTGAATAAAATGGTAACATGATTCGGGAGGTGAGAAAATGAAATTCGTCGTTATGGATCTTGACGACTTTATCTTCGGCAACGAGGAATGGCATCCCAGCGAAAGATAACTTTTTAATGCGTGATAAGTAATGCGTAATGATAGTTTTTCCTTACGTTGAGATAGAGCAACAGCCCGCGGAGGTTTCCGCGGGCTGTTCTTTTTTTGAGTTCGGTTTTAGTTATCGTTATTCACAAAGCTTAGCGGGTCGGCGTACGCCCCGTTGATCTTTACATAAACATGGATATGGCTCTGCTCCGACGCCTCGCACGGCACCGCGCCGATAGCGCCGAGCCTGTCGCCGCGCTTTACGCTGTCGCCCTGCTTGACGCACACGCCCTCTACGCCGCAATAGCCTACGACGACGTTGTTGACGGAGACCTCAACGGTTTTGCCGAACATTTTGTCCTCGGTCACCTTGGTTACCTCGCCGTCGAGCATCGCCAGCACGTCCTCGCCCAGTTCGCCGTCAAAATCCGCACCCAAATGCGGCTTCCAGGTATTCAGCGTCTTATTGTAAACGCTGTCGGTGCTGTAGGGCTGCAAAATGTGACCCGTTTTTGTGGGCATGGTAAGGCTTATCTCAGCCGCGAGCATCGTTTGAAGGGCGTCCGACCTGTCCTGAGCGGCGGTCGTGGGCTGAGTAGTTTCGCGCGTGTCCGCTTCGGTCACAGCGGGAACGGTGTCCTCGGTTATCGGCATAAGCCCCAAAGTGGGCACGGGCACGGTGACGTTTGTAACAGGCTGCGCCACCGCCACAGCGGCAGTAGCCGTCACCGAGGCGGCAGTGCTCCTGCGCGGTGTTTTCACCGTGGTGTATGTGGAATAGACCGCCATACAAACGGCAATCAGACAGATGGAAAACGCCGTGTAAAAGCCTATTTTCTCGCGGCGCGTCTTTTCGGTTTTGTATTCATATCTGCTCATAAAAAAGCACCTCCGACCTTAGTATGCACCGGTCGGAGGTGTTTTATTCCAAATTGCGGGAAGCTTTTGAGGCTCAGCCCACTACCTCGTAGTCCTGAGCTTCTACCGCCTCCTTGAGCACGGCGAAGGGGACCTCCTCGCTGAGGGTGACTACGGCTTGCCCGTCCTTGTGGCTGACCTCCGCCTTTTCCACCTGAGGGATGGCTTCAAGTGTCTTTTTAACGCGTGCCTCGCAGTGCTCGCACATCATGCCGTTGATTTTCATGGTGACAGTCATGGCTGTTTTCTCCTTTTCGTTTGGTTTATTTTCGGTTTTTGATGACTTGGGATAGATGCGGGCGAAATTCAACCTCAGCGCGTTGGTGACCACGCAGAAGCTTGAAAGCGACATAGCCGCCGCGCCGAGCATCGGATTGAGCTTCCAGCCGAAGGCGGTGATGAACACACCCGCCGCGACCGGGATGCCGATGACGTTATAGATGAACGCCCAAAAGAGGTTTTCGCGGATATTGCGGAGCGTAGCCCTGCCCAGCCGGATGGCGGCGGGAACGTCGGAAAGCCCCTGCTTCATCAGCACCACGTCCGCAGCGTCGATGGCTACGTCGGTGCCGGCACCGACAGCGATGCCCACATCAGCCGCCGTGAGCGCGGGAGCGTCGTTGATGCCGTCGCCGACCATGGCTACCTTTCCCCTGCCGCGCAGGCGCTCTATCTGCTCCGCCTTGCCGTCCGGCAGAACGCCCGCGATGACCTCGTCCACGCCTGCCGCCTTGCCGATTGCGGCAGCGGTTTTTTCGTTGTCGCCAGTGAGCATTACCACGCGCAGACCCATTTGCCTCAGCTGAGCTATCGCCTCGGGGCTGTCGGGCTTCAGGGCGTCCGCCGCGGCGATAACACCGAGGAACCTGTCTCCCTTTGAGAAGTACAGGGGCGTTTGACCCTGCTCAGCCAAAGCGGCGGCTTTTTGCTTAAAGCCTTCGGGTATGCGGCAGCGTTCGCCGATAAAGGCGAGGTTGCCGCCCGCGAGGGGCTCTCCATCGCAAAGCGCGGTCAAGCCGTTGCCCGCAAAGGTTTTCAAGTCTTTTATTTCTTTTAGAGAATATTGCAGACGTTCCGCCTCACGCACCACAGCCTTAGCCAAAGGGTGCTCGCTTTTGGCCTCAAGCGCGTACGCCGCCGTCCATAGCTCCTCCTCGCTGTCTGCGGCGATCACCCTCGTCACGGCAGGCTCGCCGCGCGTGATTGTGCCTGTCTTATCCAGCGCCACGGTGGTCAGCCTGCCGGTTTCCTCCAGCGAAACAGCGGTTTTGAACAGGATGCCGTTTTTGGCGCCGACGCCGCTGCCAACCATTATAGCGACCGGAGTGGCAAGCCCCAGCGCGCAGGGACAGCTGATCACCAGCACAGAGATAGCGCGCGCCAGCGCAAAGCCGACGCTTTGACCGACAAGCAGCCAAACTACCGCCGTCACCGCCGCCACGGCTATTACTGCGGGCACGAACACGCCCGCTACCTTATCGGCGATTTTGGCGATGGGAGCCTTGGAAGCCGCCGTATCGCCGACCATTTTGATGATTTGAGAAAGGGTGGTGTCCTCGCCCACGCGCGTAGCGCGGCAGCGCAGATAACCCGAGCGGTTTATGGTAGCGGCGCATACGCTGTCGCCCGCCGCCTTATCTACGGGGACGCTCTCTCCTGTCAGGGCGGATTCGTCCACCGCGCCGCTGCCGTCCAGAACAACTCCGTCCACGGGGATGCTGCCGCCGGCGCGTACGTTGAAAATGTCGCCTGTACGCACCTCGTTTATTCCGACCTCGGCTTCTGCACCGTCGCGTTCCACTACGGCGGTCCTCGGCGAAAGGTCCATAAGGCTTTTGAGGGCGTCGGTGGTGCGCCCCTTTGACTTTGCCTCAAGCAGCTTGCCCACCGTGATGAGGGTAAGGATCATAGCCGCCGACTCAAAGTAAAATTCGTGTACATAGCCGTGCGCCGCCATCAAATCGCCGTTCGCCATCGCCGCTGTCATGGCGAACAGGGCGTAGGTGCTGTAGGCAAAGGCTGTGCCCGAGCCCAGCGCGACCAGCGTGTCCATGTTTGGGGCGCGGTGCAGCAAGCCCTTGAAGCCGCTGACAAAAAACCTTTGATTGATTACCATTACGATCGCCGCGAGCAGCAACTCGGTCAAGCCGAGCGCGGCGGGGTCGCTTTTGAACAGAGGCGGCTGCGGCAGACCGAGCATATGCCCCATTGAAAAGTACATAAGCACCGCCAAAAACGCCAGCGACGCGACAAGCCGCCGCAGGATGCGCGGTGTTTCGGTGTCCTTTAAGCTGTCATCGGTATGCTGACGCTCTTCACCCTTGATTGAGGCTCCGTAGCCCGCGCTCTCGACCGCCTGTATTATCGACTGCGGCGAAGCGCTGCCCTCAACGCCCATTGAGTTAGTGAGCAGGCTGACCGAGCAGGAGGTGACGCCGTCAAGCTTTGACACCGCCTTTTCCACCCGCGCGCTGCACGCCGCGCAGGACATTCCCGTGACATTGTATTGCTGCATATCCGCCCTCCTTTTTTCGGTTAGTTTCCGCTTACTATTATAACCGCTTTTCCCGAAAATAGCAAGTATAATCTTTTTTGCTATTAAAGCCCCTAATACTAAACTCAAATAAAAAACAGACAATCTTTGCGGTCTATTTTCCGCAATACTTCGTTGTCGTCCTTGCAAGGCGCCAGCCTTGCGGCGTCCTTCGCCTCGTCTTGCGAAAAATATCCT